>PWGY01000009.1 GCA_003554665.1 Bacteroidales bacterium
AAAACGCGCAACTTCCACAGAAAGGCAATTTTTGTAGTCGGATAAGTATTTTTTGATGCTATTAAAAATATTTTTATATTTGACAGATAAATTACCTGAAATTAATCCTGAATTATTTATATTTATACTTAAGTTTATATTTAATTATTTTGTCCTATTAAATTGAACCCAGAGACACACCGATCAACCGTCTTTCCGGTCAGCCAAAAACCAGCTTAGCCCATGGACATTTCTCTACCCAAGGAAATTGCGGAATTCAAGGCGGCTATCTTTAAAAATTCCGGGCCCATGGGGCAAATTATATGCGATCCGGACATGCGGATCCGGGATTGGTGCGAGCAAGCCGGTTCCATCCTTGGATATAACGGCAACGAGGTAACCGGCCAGCATTTTGGCGTTTATATTGAAGAAGGCTGCAGGTCAGAACTCCTGATGCTGCTGGAAGAACACAAGGCCATTGAAGAACATATCATAACCATACCCCATGTTCCATTTCGAAAAGAAAACAAGCGGATCTTTTGCAACTGGGCCGTGCTGGTTATGCGTCAGGAAAACCAGACCACAGGCTTCCTCATATTCATTGAGGAGGTGTTTAACCCATCAAAATTATTCTACTCCGCTTATTCCGGGAGGCAGTTCCAGATGCCCCCACATACCACATTTAACCTGATTTTTGACAATACCATTAACGGCTTTCCCTATCTCAGCCCGGATTTTGCAAGCACCATTGCCCCACTGATTGACCTGAACAGCATCTCGGCCACGTTTTTTTCACACATCGCCAAACAGGATCGCATAAGGACAATTAAACACTTCCGAACGAACAGTCACCACAACGCACAAATTGACATTGCCTTCCATATTCACCTGAACCAGGGCACCACCCGAAAAGTAAAGGTTAATGGCCATTGCATCAATAAAGACTATGCCCACCTTTTTGTGACCCATGTAAAAATCCTGAATACCCCCCCGGCCAATAAGCGATTGGGTCAAAAACCACAGGGTCAGGATTTTGACCATGCATTTTTTGAATATGGGTATCGTTCACAAAATGAATTACTTGGAGAGCTGACCTCAGGGGTGCTGCATGAACTGAATCAACCCATCGGGCTTGTACAGATCATCCTCGACAATTTAAAAATGAAACTGCAGTCCGGCAATCTTGACACCGATTACCTGGAAAACAAGCTGGATCTGATCAGAACAAGCACCACCCAAATAAACGAACTGATCAATGAAGTCAAAATATTCCGGCGCGACCTGAAGGGCAGCGGAACAACCTTCATTGACCTGAATCTGCCCATTAAAAGAATGTTCGACTTTTTCAGGGTAAACCTGATCAACAACCAGATTTACCTGACCCTGAACCTTCAGCCGGACCTGCCTCCCATACTGGGCAATAATAAGTGGATTTCCACCATCATTACCAACCTTATTTCCAATTCTGTGCATTCACTGAACCGCAAAGGCAAACTCCGGATATTATACGGGTTTAGCAAAGAAATCAAGGTCAGCACCTGGCTGGAAGATGACCAGATCATCCTGGAGTTCTGGGACAACGGAATGGGAATCAAGAAAAAACACCTCAAGCTGATATTTGATCCATTTTTCTCAACCAAAAGCCATGAAGGAAACGGAATCGGTCTTGCAATTGTCAAACGTTATCTTGAGCAAATAGGTGCAAAAATTGAAGCAGAGTCTGCCGAAAGGGAATTTGCCAGTTTCCGGCTTACCTTTCCGGCAATTGTGAAGCAAAACAAATAGTGGTTATAACCTATGAAGAATAAACTACAGATTTTAGTTCTGGATGACGAGAAGAATTTCCGCAATGAACTTGTCGACTATTTTAATGCGAGGGGGCATGAACCACATTCTGCCGGCAAACCATCTGAAGCCTTTCAGATCGTGAACAATACCAGCATTGACATTGCTTTTGTTGATATTGTACTACCTGAAATGAGTGGTCTGGAGGTAATGGAGAAGTTCCGAAAAGAGCACCCGGGCATTTCCACCATTGCCATTACAGGCCATGGCGACATGACCACGGTAATCAACACCCTGAGAGCAGGGGCAGTAGACTTTCTCAGTAAGCCATTCGGCCTCCCCGACATGGATAATGTGATTAAGCGAACCACCCAGTACCTCGAGCTACAGCGCCATCTGAGGGAAACTGAACTCAATTACAATGAAGCCCGAAAAGCACTGAAGAAACAGACCAATATTGAAATAGTCGGGTCAAGCCCACTGATTAAGGAAGTTTTGGATCTGGTGGCCAAAGTGAGCCAGACAGATTCAACCACCGTACTGATCACAGGTGAAAGCGGAACCGGAAAAGAGCTGGTGGCACGATGCATCCATGCCATGAGCAGCAGAAAAGACAATTTTTTTCACTCCGTAAACTGCTCGGCCATTCCTGAAACTTTATTTGAAAGTGAATTTTTCGGTCACAGCAAAGGTGCTTTCACAGATGCCCGCCAGAATACGGAAGGATGGTTCGAGATATCCCAGCATGGAACCCTATTTCTGGATGAAATCGGGGAATTACCACTAAATATTCAGGCCAAATTTTTAAGGGTTCTGGACGATAAGGTGATCAGCAAAATCGGCACCAAGAAGGAAATCAGCCTGGATCTGAGAATAGTGGCAGCCACCAACCAGAATCTGGAGAAAATGGTGGAGGACAAAACCTTTCGCATCGACCTGTTTCACCGCCTGAATTCCTTTGTTATTCACGTACCACCATTGCGTGAACGCAAGGAGGACATTCCTGAACTGATCAACTATTTTGTAAACAGCTTTAACGACAAGCTGGGCAAAAACATCCGGAAGATTGACAAAAATATTTTTGAAAAACTGCAAACCTACCATTTTCCGGGTAATGTCAGGGAGCTGAAGAACATCATTGAACGGGCCATGATCATTTGTGAAGACGAGCACCTTCAGCTCAAACACCTGTTTGCAACCAAAAACATCAAAAGCGCCGCCAAAACACAGCTTTTCAACAGCCAGGAACTGGATTTGGAGAAACTGGAAAAAAAGGCCATTACCCAGGCCCTGCACCTTTGTAAATTCAACAAATCCAAAACCGCCAAATTGCTGAATATTTCCAGGCAGTCGCTGGATCGCCGGCTAGAGAAATTCAACATCACCGAAGAGCAAGCCCAGGCCAAATAACCTGACAGCTTCTATTACCGGCCTGCAACAACCATACCGGAGTGACCAGAAGTTTACACCAGCCCGAATCCGGTCATTTTAACAATTCAGGGCTGCCTGACTGGAATTGTCCGTATTTCTGCACCATTAAGGCAAGCCGATAGCCCGCTTCCGGGCACTGACCGGGCAACAATTCTCTCACATTCATATCCTTAAAACACTGTTTTCGTGACCTTTATCTCAAAGGGCACGAAAATAGCGTATGCATTTATACATTGAAAAAACAGCCATCAATGAAGATTATCATCATCGGTCATAAGGGAAATGAAGGTATCCGCAACATTAATGAAGCCAAAGAGGGCTCTTTTACCATTGTATCCACTGTGGAAGCCGCCATCAGAACATTAAGCGAAACCAGGGAAGGAGCCATGGCCATGATCATTGATGACAATCCCCAGGCCTTTTATGCCATGTTCCGTCAATTGAAACAGTTTGAACACTCGGTGCAGCTCCTGCTGCTTGATTCTTCACGCAGGTATTATATGGTGGCCGACAATGGCATGGAAAACGCGATTGTTTATCACATCCCGGTTAAACCTGAAAAGAAAGCCAAAAAAATAAGAATATGACCAGACTATTGTTATTCATTGGGGTGGTTTACTGCTTCATGCCCAACACACTGCCGGCAGCCTCTGACAGTCCCGGTCTTCCTCCCGGTACAGAATTGATCCATGGTGAGATGATCGTGGAAAAAAGCAACCATTGGACCCTCGACGGAGTGGCCATATTGAACTCCACCCTCATACTGCAGGAACTATCCATGACCAATGGAAGCCTGCTGATGATCTCCCCAACCGGCCAACTGACGGCCAATACCATCACGCAAATCCCTGGCAGCAAAACACTGCAGGCTGACCGCCTGATCGCCGGGTGGGATTTTGAAGACAGCAACAAGCGGGTTAAAGGAATTCCCTACAAAAGCGATTCAGGGAACGGACTGAATAAAAACCAGGCTGTGGCCAATCTGGAGGGCAATGACATTGATTACCTGTTCTTCAGAGGCAGCTACAGGGCACGCATATCAGATATCATGGCCGGAGATTACTTTTACCTCCGGGATATTTCCACCCTCGGCCATGAAAACATTACCTTGTCTTTCAGGCAATACCTGGCCAAGTCCGAACCTGTCAGCGTGCGGCTGGAAGCCCGCCCCTGCCCGGCCTCCGGATGGGTACATATTAAAGATTTTTCACTCAACTGGTCTGATTGGAAGGAGGGATACTTCACCCTTCCACCATGTTTCGATGACAGGGAAAGCATCATGATTCGTTGGAAAATGCTTGATCACCTGAATCCCGGGGATATGTACATTGATGACATTGTTGTGAAAGGTCAGGGAATTTCGGGAATTATCGTCAGATCTACACCAGAGGGCACCGGTTCATTGATTACCAATACACCAGGGGTAAAGGCCCGTGTTGAACAGTACATCCCACGTTACAGCATTCCCGGTCGCGGCTGGCACATGCTCTCCTCCCCGGTTGAAAGCCAGGCCATCCGGCCGGAATTTTTCCCTTCTCAAAATGAAGGCCCGGCCTACAGGGCCATCGATTTTTACCGTTGGGACGAAACCGGAGGCACCCAGGGTATCTGGCGAAACATCAAAGCGAGCCAGTTTGGCCCCGAGGTTTTTAAAACCGGGCACGCCTACCTGGTGGCTTATGCAATTCCGGATAACGAAACCGAAAAACAATACGGCGACCGCCCACACGCCTTTACAGGAATCATCAACATCGAAAACGTAACAGCCAACAACCTGTCGGTGAGCAACGGAGGAGGATGGCATCTACTGGGTAACCCATTCCCAAGCGCCATTTACTGGGATACCGATAACCCATGGCCGGGGACTATACAGGGCACGCCCCAGGTTTACAGCGAGGCAGAAAGTGCTTATGTGCCTGTAATAAAAGGAATTATCCCCCCCATGAACGGCTTCATGATCCAGACGCCTGCTTCGAACGGCGAACTGACCATTCCGGCAGAAAGCCGCAGGCACAGTGATCAGCCCTGGTACAAGCAGCAACCCGCCTCCAGCGGAGACATTCTTTTAATGGCCAAAGATCCCGAAGGCGAGACTGCACAAAGAAGCCATATCCTGTTCCGGGACGATGCCACCCCAGGACTTGATCGCCGCGACACACGCTACCTGGCCGGACAGGCCCCGGCCTTTTACTCGGTAAAAAGCGGAAATCACCTATCCCTTCAAACCCTCCCCGGTATCTTCGATGGGCTTGAGGTTCCATTCGGATTTGAAAAGAACAACAATACAAACTTCAGGCTTACCATGACATCCAATATGGATCAAGAAAGCCTGGCTGGTTATCATATCTACCTTGATGACTTGAAAAAGGGGCTTTCCCACAGAATGGACAAAGACACAGTGTATGAATTCACGGCCGCATCAGGCGATGATGAAATGCGCTTTGTACTGCGCTTCTCAAAAGATACAGAAACCGGCACCCCCGAGCCCTTCGAAGATTTGAATGACGCCCGTGTGTGGGTATATAATCAGCAGTTGCACATTAAAACCGGAAGAGAAGATACGCAGGCAGCCATTGTGGATGCAAGCGGAAGAACCTGGGAAAGCTTCAACCAGCCGGCCGGAACAACCACCAGCCGACCTATTGATGGGTTCAGGCCCGGAGTATACATTGTTCGCCTGCACACACCACAAAAAACCGAAGCCAGAAAAGTGGTCATCAGCCGATGACCGTCCGGCCATGTGAATGAATAAAAAAGCAGTGAAACTTATGAAACGACTCGCAATGATCCTGATTCTTTTTACCCTGCTTGTGGCACAATCACAGGCCCAGCCACCCCGGCAACCCTCCGGTTCTCCGCCCGGCATGCCCGGACAGGGAGGTGATGACGACCAACAGCCGGGATCAATCGGTGGCGGCCTGGTGTTGCTCCTGGCATTGGGCACAGCCTACGGATCTAAAAAAGTATTGGACAACCGCAAAAAACCAGGTAAGTAGTATGAAAACAACAACGTTGATGATCATGATCATGTTTTTCGGTGGGGGCTTTCTGACCTTGATGGCACAACAACCCCCGCCAGTGGAGCTTGAACTGGAAGGAGAATTTGAGCGCCCGGTCGGTCCTGACGGAATCGAAATAACCGAATTTATTTTCAACGAAACCATTACCAAACTGGGCAATGATTTTTACCATCATTTTTTCCAGGAATGGTTCAACCCCTCGGGGGTCAGGGATCTTTCCATTCATGTCAGGGAGCAGCCCATTCCAGGTATGGGCAGCATGGTCAACCTGGTAATTGAGGACCAGATCATTTACCAGGGGGTTTTGCGACCGGGACCTCAAATTGTCACAGACGCAGCTGAGAAAGCCGTTGAACAAGCCCAGGAGTTCATGATGAGTTATGAAATGATGCAGGAACAACTCGGAAGGGGAGACCTGTCAGGAAGCGGGATCTTTTAAAACAGCTGCCCGCCGGAAGCGGGCAGCCTGCAAGTTCACCTGTGTGCAAGACACAAATAAACCATTTACGCCGTAAAGATATGAAAATTAGCCGGATTCAGCGAAAAAGCTTGTGGCATTTCCCCGGGAAACTGTCTGGCAAAATGCCCGGTAAAAAGCCCGAAAGCTTGCAAATGCCCGTTTATGGTCATTCCCCAAATGGCCAGCAATCCATTGACAGTGTTGCAATTGACAGGGATTCCATGATGCACCCTGACCATATCCGGGCAAAAAGCAGCATCTTCTACAATGCCCCACAACCCTCTAAGTGCCTGTTTTTGTTTACTTTATGATCTGTGGCACAAATATGGCGAAGTAGAAGGCAAAGCATAAGACCATGATTACAAATCAAACCAACACAATATTATTGAATCAATTCAATCACTGACAAGATCTTTTAACCAAACCCTCTGCACAATGAAACTTCTTAAACCAATCCTCTTGTTTAGTTTATTTCTGTTTCTGGCCCCCCTGGCCGGTCACTCCCAGGAGTTCGTTTACCGGCCGGTCAACCCCGCTTTCGGGGGCAATTACCTGAATTACCAGTGGCTGCTCAGTTCCGCCCAGGCACAAAACCCTTTTGAGGAAGCGCAACCCGCGCGTGACCCGTTCGCCAGGGATCCCCTGGCGGATTTCGAATCCAACCTGAGCCGGCAGATCCTCAGCCAGCTTTCCAGCCGGATCATGCAGGAACAGTTCGGTGAAGGCCCCCTGGGTGAAGGAAAATACACCTTCGGGAATTATGAAATTGAAGTTACCCCGGGCCTGGAAGGGTTGATCGTTACCATACTGGATTCCAATACCGGCAGCGAAACAACCATTACCATTCCGCATTACTGACAAACAAATTACCTGATACAAGCGGACAGTTTTTAACAGCATAAAAACCAACAAATAATTAACCCAAGTTGAACCCCAAAAACGATTTTGCCCCGGGACAAAATCCACACAAAACCACAATTCTTTCCCAGCCGAACGGCTGGACGCAATTCACAAATAAATCATTTACAAACTTAAAATTCAAGAACAATGAAAAAAGTAATTGCAATTTTCGCAGTGCTCGTTTTAACAGCGGGAATGGCTTATGGGCAAAACCATAAAGCAACAACCAACCAGGATGGAACCAACCTGGAAGCCACCATTCTGCAAGTTGGAGGCAACTGGAATGAAGCTCTCCAGAATCAGGAAGGCTTGAATAACATTCTGGGGATCAATCAGTCAGGAAACCGCAACTATGCCAGGCAGGAGCAGGACAGCAGGGGAACCGGGGCATATGACCCTGACAACCGGGCCTATATAATCCAAAGTGGTAACTGGAATGAGGCCCGTCAAAATCAAGTGGGCCAGAGGAATTATCTTCGGACCAATCAAAGTGGGAACTACAACTTCGCCCGTCAAGACCAGGATCCAGGTACGAGCCATCCTCAGGCCTATTCCGGCATCATTACCCAGTCTGGCGATCGGAACTGGGCGCGACAAGAACAGGGAGGCAATGCCTTTTCGGCCGAAATTCTTCAAAGCGGAGACTGGAACTGGGCAAGGCAGGAACAGGATGGAAACCGGAATGAAGCTGAGATAAGGCAATCCGGCAATCACAACGAAGCCAGGCAACGTCAGTTCGGCTCTCAAAGCCACCCTGATGGTGCAGGAGAGTTAGAGATTATCCAAAGTGGAAATCACAACCTCGCAAGGCAAATGCAGACTTATGATGAAACAGCAAGTTTTGGGCAAATCATCCAAAGAGGTAACTGGAATGAGGCTTTCCAGAACCAGTATGGCCCAGGTAGCAATGATGCAACAATCATTCAGCGATCCAGCCATAACTATGCGATTCAGAATCAAACTGGTAGCAGCTTGAGCGCCACAATCATCCAGAACTAAGAATGCATTGTTATTTGACGTATGAAGTCAGACAGGATATAGAGTCATACGACTTATTTTCGGTCATTTGTTGACTTCCTTTGTCAAAATAGATTTGGATTACCTAATGATCCCGGTACCGGACGGGCGATTTCAGCCCGTCCGGCATCTCCGGGCCAAAACTACACTATAATGAAAAAATTGTTGACCAAAGCGGCCTTTCTTCTGTTTCTTCCTTTATGTGTATTGGCACAGCAATCTCCGGAAAACACAGACAACTTTGGAGGATCTCACGAAGCTTATATCAAACAAACCGGCAACTCCCTCACCGCAGAGATCATACAGGAAGGCCTTAACCAGTTATCTCTGATTGAACAGGTGGGCGATGGAAGTCTGGCCTATATCAACCAACTCGGAAACTCACACAGCGATAATGCAGCGACCCTGCAACAGAACGGGGAAGGCCATTTTGCTGACATTCATCAATACGGAAATTACAACAAAGCCTTAAGCTGGCCTGGTCAGCAAGAAGACTGGGGGCTTATACAATCCGGAAAAAATCATGAAGGATTCCTCTATCAGCTCGGAAACAATAACGAGCATGCCATCTCCCAGGCTGGCAGTCACCATTATGCGGATATATGGGTAACCGGCGATCACAACAAAGGTTTCATCGGTCAAACCGGTAGCGATAACCGGACAGGTGACCTCTCAACCGGCGGAATCCGCCAGGACGGAAACCATAACCATGCCATCATCCTGCAAAATGGCAACCACAACAAAGCCTACAGCGGGCAGTTTAGCGACCACAACAGTTCATCCATACTGCAGCAGGGCAATCACAACCGCGCCAGTGTGGTGCAGCAATAGCCCTTAGCCACCGTGTTAAAAATGGACCAAAAACAAAAAAAATCATGAAAAAGTCAGCACTGATCTTTCTGCTTATTCTCATTCCGTTGTGGGTCGCAGCCCAGCAGTCCTCTTCGGGAAATTTTCAGGACGGCATCCTGCTGGAGCAAATTGGTTCATTCAACGAAAGTAGCCTGCTGATACAAGGAGATAATCAGCAAAAAGCCGGGCTAAGCCTTGGTTATAAAGAAATTATGGAACAGTTGAGATCCCGGATGGCCAATTCCAGCTACGAAAACATGATCCATTTTAGCCAGGAGGGAAACGGGCATGATGCTTCGGTGATACAAACCGGCAGGGGCAACGCCCTGGAGCTGACCCAAAGGGGCAGCAACAACTGGTATGAAGGGTTTCTGCGTGGAGAAGAGAACCTGATCCACATCCTCCAGGATGGCGAATATAACCGCCTGTACCAGGACATATTCGGAACCGGTGCAGAATTGCAACTCATACAGGAGGGCAGTGGCCTTGAAATGATACAGATTGAAACATCCGGCAACGCCCCCCGCTACCAGGTACACCAAAAAGGGGAAGGCATGCGCATTCGAATTGAACACAACCAGTTGTTTCCGTCTCCCTGACCAGAATTGCCATTAACCACTGCCGGGTCACTCCCAACACACAACCTGACCCATGCACGACCCGGTTTAACCCCAAAAGTCATGAAACATTTAATACGTATCGTAAAGAAAAAAGCCGGGATGGGTTGGCCGGGCAAAGCTGTCGTAGTATTCCCGGTGCTGCTGCTTTTCTCCATAACAATGTTTGCAGATGAACCCTATACCGCCCGAATCGACAAGGTCGAAAAGGACCACATGCATACCTTTACCGGAATCTTCGAAAACCACATGGATCAAGCCATAA
>PWGY01000143.1 GCA_003554665.1 Bacteroidales bacterium
ACCCCCTGCAATTCTTTATCCGCCTGCGTGATGAACAGTCAGGACAATCCCGCCTCGATGACATCCTTGACAGGGAAACACGTAACGCCGTGGCCAGTCATGAACTCCTTGACCTTGTCAGGTCTACCAACAGGACACCGGAAGTTTACGAAGACTACCTGGAAGAATTGGAGGTTCTTGAAGAAATCACCGTAGGGAGAGAAAAAATCGAAGCCCTCGTGATGGAACGCGCCAATGAAAGAACCTCCGACCTTGGCATTGAGATCCTGGACTTCCGCTTTAAACGAATGAACTATGTCACTGAGGTCCGTGAGCGGGTGTACGATCGCATGATCAGTGAACGAAACAGGATCGCAGATCAGTTCCGCTCAGAAGGAGAAGGGGAAGCCCGTAAAATTGAAGGAGACAAAGAACGCGACCTGGCAGAGATCCAGTCGGAAGCCATCAGGGAGTCAGAAATGATACGTGGCCGTGCAGATGCCAGGGCTACTGAAATTTACGCTTCTGCCTACAACAGAAACCAGGCGGCGCGGGAACTCTACAGTTTCCTGCGGAGCATGGAGGCGCTGGAGAAATCAATGGACAAGGAAACCACCATCATTCTTACCACAGACAATGAACTGCTGCGTTTCCTGCGTGAAACGAACTAAGCAATCTATATTTTGCAGCCTGCCTGGGGTGACAGGAGGATAAAACATAAAAATGAAAATATTTTTGTTTGTTTAAGTTTTTTACTATTTTTGGATGAATTCGTGTTATTTTTCAACAGACCACCAACCAAACACTTGCAACATGAAAAAATATCTGCTTACACTGCTGGTCATAAGCATGCCTTTTGCATTCAGTGCATGCGATGATGATGATGACAATGACCTGAACGGTCAGGAAAATACCTTTACTTACGATGGAGAGAGTTACGCCATTGACCACGGCTTATTGTTTTATTACGGTGAATACGGCGGCGCCCACGACTATGATCTCATCCTGCATTCTGATGGCATCAGTTTTGAGGAGGAGTCATTCAGCGGAAACGGCAATGCCCTGATATTCATTATTTATTCCGACTCAGCAACCGGTCTGACTCCCGGTTCCTACAACTACGAAGAAGACGAGGAACCCTTCTCTTTCATGGAGGGTGAAATGCTTCTTGAGTTTGACATTGCTACCGAATCCGGCACTGAAATGTGGATAGAAGGCGGAAGCATTGACGTAGAGAGGTCAGGCAACACCTACACCCTGGAGATCAATGTAACGGCCGAGGACGGAAAACCCATCCGGGGGACTTTCGAAGGCGGAATTAATCTCATTGATTATTCTGAAGAGGAGTGGAAGCAAGCAACTTCAACAAGAAACCACTTCAGATAAGATCCAGCCAAAGGCTTTTTACCAAGGCTTTTAGCCCGAAGTTTTCTCCGGACCCCCATTCGACGATGGGGGTCCGATTTATTTTATTCGGGGATACGGAACCGGTCGCCGGTGTGCTTTATGATTACCTCACGCCACCATTCAGGATAACCGGGGTGTTCCACAATGGGGTATTTTCCGTATTCATTGGTCAGGAACTCCCCGTCTTTCTCCTTTTTTACATTGCCATCAAGGTATTTCACCATGAGGAAGCGATAAAGTTCCTCCCAGCGTTCCACGGTATGGTTGCCCATATTCACCGAAAACTCTGTCAGAAAATCCCTTGCCAGTTCCGGATCTTCCTGATACAATGATGTGGCTGCCTCGTCGATAACCGGCACATACGCAAGGAATTTATTTTCAAGTGAACTTTGCACCTTGCGGACATCTTCGATCTTCAGGCTGTAACGCAGATATACAAAATGGGCCACCTTGTTGAAAACCCAGAAAGCTGCATCGTCCTTATATTCCAGGATACTTCCATAGCCTTCCTTGTAGGCATCGGGTGCCCTGCGGATACCAGCATACATGGGCACATATACCGTCATGTTGGTGTCATCCACCCCAAACCAGGTGATCCCGCCGATGTGGTCAGGATAGTCACCGCGAAGCTGGGCGATGTATGAGAACCCGGTCTGCTGGGTTACTGTGGTCCTTTCGTTGAAATACATCTTACCATCGTACTCCCACCTCAACGGAACCCAGCGGTAGGGGCTGTTGAACGGACCGCCACCCACGTCCTGCGACTTATCATAAGGTGTACCCTGCAGGTAATCGCGTTTAAAGGCAAACAAATCCTCAACCGAGAGCTTTTCCTCGGGTTTCACATAAAGCGGCATGCGGTTTTCCATGTCATATCCCATGGCATAATCAAAATACGGATCCATATCGCTTCGTACTCGGTTGAACATACTCCACACCCGTGCCTCACAAAAACGTGCTTTCCCAAAGTTAATCGGGGCATAGGCATCCGCAAAGCTGAAATCCTGATCCGACCCTGAAAAATACCCCTGCTCCCTTGCGAAGCTGATCACATCCTCCGAATACACAACCCTCACCTCAGGATCATGGAGGCGATCAAACTGAGCGCAGGTAATGGAAACCGGGTCGTCTTGCTGGGGAAAAGTGGTGATGCGCGCCTGGTTGGCATGCGCCGACACATATCCGTCAGGGATCCGCTTGGCCACCCAGACTGCTCCTTTGTTGGCATTGTAAAACCCGCCATATTCATCCTCCTGAAGATCCACCCCTTTGCCAATGATCTCCATATACCACACCTCGTTGGGGTCAGCAATGGAAAAGGACTCCCCGGAGCTATAGTAGCCATACTCCTCCACAAGCTCAGCAATGATTTGGATCGCCTCCCGCGCATCGGAAGCCCAGTGCATGGCAAGCATCATCAGGCTGCTGTAGTCAATTTCACCGGTGGTATCAAACAACTCTTCCCGGCCGCCAAATGTAGATTCTCCGATGGCCACCTGTTTTTCATTCATAAAGCCAATTACCGTATAAATATGCTCAGGATGGGGGATCTTCGCCAGGGGTTTGTGTGACCCCCGGTAATAAGCCTGAAAATAGGAGTCTTCCGGCTGCGGTCCGCCGGGCCGGTAATACAATTCACCATAGCGGATGTGGGAGTCTGCTGCGTAACTGATCATGCTTGAACCGTCAACAGTGGCACCGGGGGTAACCAGGTAACTGGTGCATGATAAAGTTTTCCCGGCCATGCCGACTGTTAAAAAAAACAAAATCAATGTGCTGATTCGTACCATCATACAAAAATTTAAGAAATGGATTTATTTTTGCAGGCAAAGATACGCAGAAAACCGGCGCAGAGAGACCGTGTTTTTTGACAAGGGATGAACACTCCTTACGTGAGAAAGCGATGTCTGAGGGAAGGGGATGTCTGTGGATCTGATGGAAGGGAATGTCTCAGGAATGGTGGCGTCTGTGGGAATGGTGGCGTCTGAGGGAAGGGAATGCCTGTGGAATGGTGGCCTCTGAGGGAAGGGAATGAACATTCAGCCCGAAGAAAGCGTTTGATTGTAAAACCTGACATACGGCCGGGAATTATAAATTTAAATAATACCGGCAATCATACATGCCGGCAACCATACATACCGGCTTATAAACACCAGCTAAACTCAGAACAAAGCAGCGTATTAAATAAAAAACAGAGCAGCATATTAAGTAAATACACACTTAGCCATCACAAACAGGGGCAAAAACCCGGCCCGAAATGACAAAAAAGAACTGGCATATAATATGGATACTGATCGCCCTGCCGACAGTCTTACTGCTGTTCCACAACCAGGCAGCCAATTGGCACTACCATATTACCAGCCAGGGTATCATCATAGAACATGCCCACCCTTTTACCAACAGCATGATCCCCGATACCCCGTTCCAGGATCATCAGCACAGTGATTTTGAATACCTTGTACTGGCCCAGTTGATGCTAACCACGGCATTGATCGCCCTGGTTCTGGTTTTGCTGGGCCTGCTGTTTAATGACCAGCAACGTAAAACCCCTTTGCCGCTGCCCGTATTCCTTTCCGGCCCTGACCCTGATCAGATCCCCCCGCGCGGCCCCCCGGTTAACAGATAAAGGTTGGAGGGTAGAAGGTGGAAGCTCGAAGGAAGAAGTTAGAAAGTAGAAGAAAGAAGCTAGAGGTTGGAAGGTGGAAGCCGGAAGCTCGAAGCTGGAAGGTAGAAGCCGGAAGCTCGAAGCTGGAAGGAAGAGGTTGGAAGGTAGAAGGTGGAAGGTGGATGTTAGACCCTGAAGGGGTCACATATTACTAACCACAGGAAACAGCCACCCGTTTTATGACCCCGGAGGGGTCACATGTTACTAACCTCCCCGGTGCTCTACCTAACCATCGGCAGCTTCCCCATCACCAAGCCCCTTGAGAACCAACAACCGGAGGCGCGTTAGCGCCGACCAACCAAGGGTGCGAAGCACCCGTCAACCGAAGGAGGCGATAGCCTCCGACAAACCGGAGGGGGCGATAGCCCCCGACTAACCGCGAAGGGCGTTAGCCCTGAGCTAACCGAAGGAGGCGAAGCCTCCGACCAACCAAGGGTGCGAAGCACCCGTTTTATGACCCTGAAGGGGTCACATGTTACTCACAAGCGCGTTAGCGCCGTTAAACTCATTTACCATGTTACGACACTTTACAATTATCTCTTTCATATTTTCGATAAGCATTTTTACTGCTTTCCCGCTTTACGCGTCTATTCCGGATTCGTCTGTTCCGGCAAGCGAACAGCAACGTCCGGAAACTGACGCCAATGTATTCGGTCATGTAATCGATGCCGAAACCGGGGAACACATCCCTTTTATCAACATCATCGTTGAAGGAACGCGCATTGGTACAATCACTGACGCCTCAGGCCACTACCTGCTGACCAACCTGCCGGAAGGCGAGCATCGTTTGGTCGTTCAGGGTATGGGCTATGCCACTGCCTCGGTGGAATTCGTTGCAGAAGCCGACAAAACCAAAGAGGTGGATGTGGAGATCATGCCAACCGCACTTGACCTGGATGAGGTAGTTTTTACCTCCTCTCCGACCCGGAGCGGGTTTCGCTACCAGCCCAACCAGGCCTACATGGGCGAGTCACTGCAACGCCGTAGCGAAGCCTCATTCGGCGAAATGCTGAACTCAGAACCCGGAGTGGCCATGCGTTCTTTCGGATCGGCTCCCGCCAGGCCGGTAATCCGCGGCCTCGATGGTGATCGCATTCTGGTATTGCAAAATGGTGAACGCATGGGCGACGTTTCAGAAACGTCTGCTGACCACAGTATTGCCATGGATCCACTGGCCGCAAGCCGTGTTGAGGTGGTAAGGGGACCTGCCAGCCTGCTTTACGGATCCAGTGCACTGGGCGGAGTGATCAACCTGATGACCACAGACATCCCGGAAGACTGGGACACCGGATCTTCCGGCGTATTGTCTGCACAGGGAGCCACCGTCAACGAAATGGGAGCCGGTTTTGGCCGATATACTTACGGTGCCGAAAACATGGCCACCACAGCCAGGGTGTCGTATCGCCAATCAGGCAATATCAACACCCCGGAAGGAACCATTTACAGCACATCCATGGAGAACTTTGACGCAGCAATCGGCACCGGTTTCCGTCGCGATAACCGATCCGGGGGTATCAGTGCTTCTTTTGTGAACCAAACCTTTGAGGTGCCGGAATCAATGGACACGGACGAAAGGGTTGAGATCCGGATGCAGCGACAGGGGCTGCAGGGAAAGTTGTTCACCGAACACGACAGGCTTTTTGACAGGACAGAGGTTCGTTTTCATGCCACCCGCCTCTCACAGCAGGAAATAGAACTGGATCTCGAAGAAGACGGAACCTGGGATGAGGACCTGGAACTTGAATATGATAAATATACCTTCAGTTCAACCATTACCATGCAGCACAAACCGGTAGGTGTTGTGGATCGTGGCGCCGTCGGGTTTAACCTGTTTGGCCACCACATGGATGTAGGGGGAGACGAAGCCTATACACCAGGGGAACAACGACTTTCTTTGGCCGCTTTTACCTTCCAGGAGCTTCCCCTTACCAACAGAACCCGTTTGCAGGCTGGTCTGAGGCTTGACTTTCAGCACACCGCTGCAGTATCAAACGACCTGTTTCCCGATATCAGCCAGTCACGCAACGCATTGAACTACTCCGGCTCACTTGGTATCAACTACCGGCCCGCTGAAGGATGGGAGATCGGGGGTCAGCTTGCCCGTTCACACAGAAACCCCACAGTGGAAGAGCTTTACGCTGACGGACCCCACCTGGGAGCAGGGGTTTTTGAGATCGGCGACCCGGATCTGAAAGATGAAATCGGGCACGGTGCAGACCTTTTCCTGAACTACCGAAACCAAACAATCAGGTTTGAACTGGCAGGATATATCAATGACTTCAGAAATTTCATCATTTTCAAGCCCACCGGGCAGGTGGATGACAACTCAGGTTATCCCGTATTCGCCTACGAGGGAGATGAAGCCACCCTGATCGGCGGAGAGGCCAGCATCGACATCATGCCCACCGAAAACCTGACGATCAACCTGGGAGCCGATTATGTCAGCGGTCGCCGTACCGGAGACGAAAGTGAAAACCTGCCTTTCATTCCTCCTTTCAGGCTGATGGCCGGCCTGGAACAGGATTTTGGCTCTTTCTGGATTGCAGGCAGGATACAGCGCGTTTCCAAACAGGACCGTATTGCTCCTGAGGAGGAAGCAACCGACGGCTATACCCTGCTTGGCGCCCAGTTGGGCTACAGACTCGACCATGGCGGCCGGCACGTACTCATGCTTCGTGGTGAAAACCTCACGGACAAAGCCTACCGCGATCATTTATCGCGGATCGAAGACAGAAATATTACCATGCCGGGAAGAAATATAAATCTGGCCTACAGGTGGTATTTTTAGCATATTTGGCACAGAGTTTGCATGCAAAATAGTGAGATCAAAATTACTTAATATAACAACCTTAAGTAGTTTCTCTTCATGTTGTTTTGGTTAATGGATGAAGCCCGGCCACCCGCCGGGCTTTTTTCATTTTGAGTATCTTTGCCTCAAAACCAATCACCATGTCGACCTCCCGCAAACTACTTCTGCTTGACGCCATGGCCCTGATCTACAGGGCCTATTATGCGCTCAATCGCAACCCCAGGATCAATTCGAAAGGACAAAACACCTCTGCCATTCTGGGTTTTGCCAATACCCTTACAGAAGTTTTGAAAAAAGAACAACCTACCCACATCGGGGTAGCCTTCGACTCCATTGCCCCTACCCTTCGTCAGACAGACTTTGCAGACTATAAAGCGAACCGGGAAGACATGCCGGAAGACATTGCCTCTTCACTTCCCTACATCCATCAGTTGCTGGAAGGGTTTCGCATCCCGGTGCTGATGAAAGACGGTTACGAGGCGGATGATATCATTGGCACCCTGGCAAAGGAAGCTGAAAAGGAAGGATACAAGGTGTATATGATGACATCCGACAAGGATTTCGGGCAGTTGGTGTCAGACAATATTTTTATGTTGAAACCCGCCACCAGGGGCAATGATGCTGAGGTGTGGGGCGTAAGGGAGGTCTGCGAGAAATTCGGCATCGACAAGCCGGAACAGCTGATCGACATCCTGGGCCTCTGGGGTGATGCATCCGACAACATTCCCGGTGTGCCGGGAATTGGGGAGAAAAAGGCAAAGAATCTGATCAAAGAGTTTGGTTCCATCGAAAACCTGCTGAACAACACCGGACAGGTAAAGGAAAAGCGAAGCAGGGAAAGCCTGGAGCAGAACAAGGAACAGGCCAGGTCGTCCAAAAGTCTGGCAACCATCATGCTTGACGTTCCCATAAACACATCCATTGATGCACTGGAAAGGAAGGATCCCGACCCGGAAAAACTGATTCCCCTGTTTGATGAACTGGAGTTCAAGACATTTGGGAAAAGGGTGTTCGGTGACTCATCTATTATCCCGGAGGAAACCACCAAAAAAGCCATTCAGCGTCATGGACAGATGGATCTTTTTGACAATGCACCCGCTTCTGCAGACCCGGCCGAAGAAGCCCAGAGCAGGCTTGAGTCGCTGATGAAAGAAAATGATTACACGGCCGTTCAGGAAGAGAAAGGGATTGAGCAACTGATCCAAAAGCTGGATAAGGCCGGCATGTTTTGTTTTGACACAGAAACAACCGGCCTGGATCCGAAAGATAAACAGCTGGTCGGAATTGCCTTTTCGCTGAAACCCGGGGAAGCTTTTTATGTGCCCTTCCCCGAAGAAAAGGACGAAGCCAGCCAGCTGGCAGAACGCTTCCAAAAAGTTTTCACCAATGAGCACATTGAAAAAACCGGTCAGAACCTGAAATTCGACATCGGCGTGCTGAAACAATATGGCATCGAGGTCAGGGGACCGCTTTTTGATACCATGCTGGCCCATTACCTGCTTCAGCCCGATATGCGGCACGGGATGGACACCATGGCAGAGACCTACCTGGACTATCACCCAGTTCCGATTGAACAACTTATTGGCAAAAAAGGGAAATCCCAGAAAAGCATGCGGAGTGTTCCATTGGAGATCATTACCCCTTACGCCTGCGAAGATGCTGACATCACCCTGCAATTGCGGAAAATTTTTGAGCCGATGCTAAAAGAGCAGGACCTGATGAGGTTGTTTCGTGAGGTTGAAGCACCCCTGATACGGGTTCTTTCTGATATGGAGGATGCAGGTGTGCGTATTGACAAAACCGCCCTGGCTGATTACGCCCAAGTTCTTTCTGAAAGCATTGAAAAAGTGGAGAAAGAGATTCATGAAATGGCAGGTGCCACTTTCAATATCGGATCCCCGAAACAACTTGGTGAAATCCTTTTTGACCGGCTGAAAATAACTGAAAAAGCCAAAAAAACAAAAACAAGGCAATACAGCACCAGCGAAGAAGTACTGAACAAGCTGAAAGACAAGCATCCCATTGTGGGAAAGATTCTGGAATACCGGTCGCTGACCAAGCTGAAGTCTACATACGTGGACGCCTTGCCAAAACTGATCTCAGAAAAAACCGGCCGTATCCACGCCTCCTTCAACCAGGCCGTTGCAGCCACAGGACGACTTTCGTCCAATAACCCCAATCTGCAGAATATCCCCATCCGTACCACAGAGGGAAAACTGATCCGCCAGGCCTTTGTACCCCGCGACAAGGAACATACCCTGCTTGCCGCCGACTACAGCCAGATAGAATTGCGCATCATTGCAGCCCTTAGCCAGGATGAAGCCATGCTGGAGGCTTTCCGGGAGGGCATCGATATTCACCAGGCTACCGCTGCCAAAGTATTTGATATCAGCCTTGAGGATGTCACTCCGGAAATGCGCAGAAGTGCCAAGACGGTAAATTTCGGGATCGTTTACGGAATATCCGCTTTCGGGCTGTCTGAAAGGCTTTCCATTCCCCGCCAGGAAGCGGCGTCCATCATTGATCAGTACTTCAGCAAATACCCGGGAGTCAAAAAATACATGGATCAGAACATCGGATTTGCCAGGGAACACGGATACGTCACCACCCTGCTGGGCAGAAGGCGCTATGTAAGAGACATTAACAGCTCCAACGGGGTAGTCAGGGGTTATGCCGAACGCAATGCCATCAATGCACCGGTACAGGGAACGGCTGCCGATATGATCAAAATCGCCATGATACGCATCCACGAAGAGATACAGAAACAACATCTAAAAAGCAAAATGATCCTTCAGGTGCATGATGAACTGGTTTTCGACGCACTGAAAGAGGAGGTGGAGAAGCTTCAAAAACTTGTGGAAGACAAAATGAAATCGGCACTGGATTTACCCGTGCCGATTGTCGTTGAAATGAATACCGCCCAAAACTGGCTGGAAGCCCATTAGCAGACAGGCAAGACAGCCGGACAGCCGGGCAGCCGGGAAGCCGGACAGACAGGAAGTTCAGTCAACCCAACGTCAATAAAACTAATTCATAGCCAGGGCATTTTTATAGTGGCGGTAGCGTTGCATGATCTCCGTCACATAATGATAGGGTTCAGAGCCACGGGCATACCCATGACGTACCACCGGATCCTGGTAATATTTAGGATTGGATTTGTTCAGCACATAGTAATCCACGTTGTTTTTCCAGACATTGGGATCTCTTCCGTATTTATCCGCAAGGCGCCTGGCATCAAGTACATGACCAATCCCCACATTATAAGAGGCCAGCACGAAGTGGATCCGTTCATGTTCGTCAGTGATCTCATTTTGCAGGCGCTCATCAAGCCACTGAAGATAGCGAACACCAGCATAAATATGTTCAGCAACACTGGCGTCCATCCCCACATTCAGAAACTCTGCAGTTCCTGGCATCAACTGCATCACCCCAAAAGCACCAGCCCAGGAAACAGCTGAAGGATTAAACCGCGACTCCTGGTAAGACAGCGATGCGATCAAACGCCAATCCCATCCAATGATGTCTGCATACCTTTTAAAATAATCATCAAATATAGAGATCTTACCACCTCCCAGAGAGTGAAGTTCACTTTTGGCAATAAACACTGACCGCGGATTGTTGTAATATTTGTTATAAATAGCCGCATAATCGCGGGTTTCCCTGAAGTCTTCAAGCCATTCATTTACCGCTTCAAGTAATTCAGTTGCCCCCGGGCGGACAGCCCACGAAAGATTCTGCTCAAAACTGACCGGGGTACGCACATCAATGTTCGAATAATACATCTCATGAAGACGGGCAAGGTTTTCATCGCCCACCGTATAATCAATGCTTCCCTGAGCAACCTCTTCAATCAGTTCTTCCATCTCCTCCTCCCGTTCCACAATATAAATCGTATCACCGATCTCCTCCATCAGGTGAGCAAGCCGGGTCACAAAGGTTGACCCTTCTTGAACGTGGATGGTTTTTCCACCAAGGTCAAGCTGATCCCGGATCAGATGCTTATCCACGGCAGAAGACTGCATTGAATACCACCTGTCAGGTTTTCTCTGAACCAACACTTGCCTGGTACGGCTGTGTGGCACGGTAAACTCAAACAAACTTCGCCTCGAGTTGGTCACTGTCAGGTTTTGTGCAATCAGGTCACACCCCTCTTCATCCAGCAAGCGGTCAATGTTCTGCTGCAGGTCATTGGAAACAGAAACCTCCAGGTCAACACCCAGGTGCTCGGCAAAATGCTTGAGCAATTCCAGGTGAAAGCCCATTGGTTCGCCCCGGTAAACAAAATAGTTGGTGGAATTGTAATCGGTAATTGCCCGGAGATAACCCCGTTCAATGATATCTGCAAGGTCGGTCACGGAATCCTGCTCCTCTTTCACCTTCACAAAATCGTTATCCGCATCAAAGCGGTTCACAGACAAGATTCCGGTTAATACGAGGAGGGAAATAGCAACGAAGAGAAGGACTCGTTTTCGTTGTTTGATCATGAATGGGAGAATTCGTTCATAAAATAAACCGGCGAAATTTTTAAACCTTGCAAAACGCAAAACCCTCATAGCTTTTACATTTTGTTTATAATCAAGATTTTTTGCTTCAGCAGGCAAAGTGTTCTGATCATTCGTGCTGTTCTAATCAATTTCGTGCTGTTCTGATCATTCGTGCTAAGAAAAACAACTATATATTTATTTTGTTCGATACCATTTTGGATCAACAAGATCAATTGTGCCACAAAGCTGGCACATCCCCCATTAACAATTTTCATGCCAAAAAACACCTTTTGTCCGGGTCAAAAAAATGTGTAGGTTTGACAGCTCAAAACACAGGTGATATGCAGTTCAGGGATGTAATCGGACATAATCACATAAAAGGTCAACTCATAGCTAATGTGCAAGCCGGACGCATCAGTCACGCCCAGCTTTTTCTGGGGCCGGATGATGGCGGAGCCCTGGCCATTGCCCTGGCATACGCCCGCTTTATTCTTTGCCACGAAAAAGGCAAGGATGATGCCTGTGGCCAATGCCCGTCCTGTCAAAAATTAAATAAGCTGGCCCATCCCGACCTTCACTTTTTCTTTCCATCTGCACCCAACCAGGAACACAAGAAAGAAGTCAGCAGCAAGCTGTTTCTGGCAAACTGGCGGGATATGCTGCTGGATTCTTCATATTTCACCTACCGTCAGTGGCTTGAACACCTCGGCATAGAAAACAAACAAGCCATTATCAATACCGAAGACTGCAACGATATCATCAGGGCATTGGGGATGAAATCCTACGAGGGCAAATACAAGATCATTTTTATGTACATGACGGAGAAATTGTATTATGCCGCTGCACCCAAATTGCTGAAAGTACTTGAAGAGCCTCCCGCAAACACCTTGTTTCTGATGGTCTCTGAGAATAAAGACCTGGTATTGAACACCATCCTGTCCCGCACACAGATCCTGAAAGTTCCTCACCCGCCCGAGGAGGAGATCAGTCGGGCATTGGCCGAAAAGTTCGGAGCAGACCCGGTCAGGGCAAAGCAGATCGCTTTTTTGGCTGACGGAAGTGTGTCTGAGGCATTGCGTTTGGTAAAACATGACGGAGAAGCTATGGCCGATTTTGACTCTTTCAGAGAGTGGATGCGCTACTGTTACAAGAAAGATGCCTCCATGATCATAAAATGGGTCGAGGATGCTTCCCGGAGCGGCAGAGAAAAACAAAAGTCATTTTTCCAATACGGGCTCAAGATTTTCCGCCTGTGCCTGCTTTATAATTACCATGCCGGTTCCCTCATCCGGCTCGAAGGCGAAGAAAAGGATTTTATCAGCAAGTTCTCACCCTTTGTCAACCACAGGAACGCCATTCAGATCGTCGAAGCCTTCAATACCGCCATCACCCACCTGGAAAGGAACGCCAATCCCAAGATCCTGTTCACCGACCTGTCCTTTCAGCTGGTCCGGCTGATGCACAGTTAGCCTCAACAAAACCAGATATTTTGCTAACTTTGCAAGAATAAAAAAGAGGCATTTTGGAGAAAAACAATCATAAAGAAGAAGCATTTATAACCAGGGGGTGCAAATGCGCCCCGCAACCGCATACACGGCAGCTGGATGTGTTTAAACATTCCTGCAATAAGCTGGATGCACACGACTGGCTTAAAGACATTAAGCCCCCGGAGGGATATCCGTCAGCCGACGTGGTAGAGGTGCGTTTTAAAAACAGCCGGAAAGATTTTTTCAGGGCATCGCACGACCTTGATCTTCAGACCGGTGACATCGTGGCGGTTGAAGCCTCCCCCGGTCATGATATCGGTATCGTTACACTTACCGGGGAGGTGGTAAAGCTCCAGATGAAAAGCAAAAAAGTTGATCCAAAATCAACGGAGCTGCGGCGGGTTTACAGGAAGGCCAAGGTATCGGACATTGAGAAATGGGTAACGGCCGTCCGTCAGGAAGACTCAACCATGTTCCGTTCAAGGGAAATCGCATCTTCACTGAATCTGGACATGAAGATCAGCGACGTGGAGTACCAGGGAGACCGCACCAAAGCAATTTTTTATTATACCGCCGATGACCGTGTCGATTTTCGCGAACTAATCCGTGTACTGGCAGATGCTTTTGGCGTACGCATTGAAATGCGGCAGATTGGGATGCGGCAGGAGGCCAGTCGCTTAGGCGGGATCGGATCATGCGGCAGGGAGCTATGCTGCGCCACATGGCTGACCAGTTTCCGTTCAGTATCAACCAACAGTGCGCGCACCCAACAGCTGACACTCAACCCGCAGAAGCTGGCAGGTCAGTGCAGCAAACTCAAGTGCTGCATCAACTATGAGAATGCCGGCTACGAGGAGATCATCCGGAACTTTCCTGATACCGGCAAGGAACTGCTTACCAGGGCCGGAACTGCCACATTTCAGAAAATGGACGTGATGAAGAAGGAAATCGGCTACCAATATACCGATAAGCCCGGGCAGATCATCATGTTATCTGTGGAAAGGGTCCGGGAGATTATCCACATGAATGAAAAAGGCCATCAGCCTGAAGAGTTGCAAGACAAACTGGCCTCATTGGATCAGGTGGCTGAAGATACTGCCCCGGATCATGGAAACAGCGGATTGGAAGACAGCCTTACACGCTTTGACAATCCAAAAAAGAGCAAAAAAAGCAAGCGCCGCAGAAAAAGAAAGCCCCGGAATAACCGGAAAACTTCCGATAAATAGCCATTCCAAAAGATGATGATAAGATCAGCGCAAATGAGCATCACAGTTGTATTGTGGCTACTTATGGCCGCATGCCAGCCCGGTGTCTCCTATCATGAAACACAGACCGTTTCTTCTGAAGGGTGGGACTACCGGGATGGCATCCTTTTTGAGGCAGAGATCAGTGATACACTGGCCCTGCATGAGTTATATCTTGATGTCCGTAACACCATTGATTATCCCTACAGCAATCTTTTCCTTTTTATGGAGATTGAGTTTCCTGATAACCGGACACTGCACGACACCATTGAATGCGTACTTGCCGACAGCAGAGGGGAATGGACAGGAAGAGGGATCGGACAGGTCCGGTCAAACCGCTTTTTGTTCCGGGATGAAGTGTGGTTCCCTGTTGCCGGAACTTATACGTTTCGCATTCAGCACGGGATGCGTGACACAGAACTGGAAGGCCTTTCAGACCTTGGCATCCGCATCAAAAAAAAATAATAAAGACACAGGCCGGGCGTTTTGTTACTAACTATAACCAAGATTTATGACGAGCAAAGTTTCCAAAAAACGAAAATACAGACGCTTATTCTGGGTGCTGTTTGCCACACCCGTTGTGCTTGTTTTCCTGCTGTTTTTTACCATTTCCATCGGATGGTGGGGGTTTATGCCCTCTTTTGAGGAACTGGAAAACCCCAGAAGTAACCTGGCCAGTGAAATTTATTCGGCCGATGGAGAATTGCTGGGCACATTCTATATCCATAACCGATCCAACATCCAGTACGAGGACATTTCACCGAATGTGGTCAATGCACTGCTTGCCACAGAGGATATTCGTTTCCGCCACCATTCAGGAGTTGACATCAGAAGCATATTCAGGGTACTGTTCCGCAACATCATCGGCGGGCAACGCAGTGCCGGTGGAGGAAGTACCCTTAGCCAGCAGCTGGCCAAAAACCTGTTTCCCAGGCAGCAGGATCTGTCCACCGCACAGATTGTGATCATCAAATTCAAGGAATGGGTGACCGCTGCACGCCTGGAAAGAAACTATACCAAAGACGAGATCATTGCCATGTACCTCAATACGGTTGACTTCGGAAGCCATGCCTTCGGGATCAAATCAGCCGCCAAAACATATTTCAATACAACCCCCGACGAATTAAAAAAAGAGGAAGCGGCCATCCTGATAGGGATGCTGAAAGCACCTTCCTGGTACCACCCCGTGAGGAACCCCCAACGGGCTTTGAGCCGGCGCCAGGTGGTACTGACACAGATGGCCAGGTACCAATACATTACCAAAGAAGAGCTCGATTCGCTCCGCAATAAGCCTCTTGACATGTCACAGTTCCAGGTACAGGACCATCACACCGGAATTGCCACCTATTTACGGGAGTATCTCAGAAGTGAACTGCGGGACTGGGGGCGGTCACGGACAAAACCCGATGGGTCTCATTATGATATATACCGCGACGGGCTGCGGATCTATACCACCATTGACTCACGCATGCAAGAGCATGCTGAGGAGGCGGTCAAGGAGCACATGGCCAATTACCTGCAGCCTGAATTCTACAGGCACTGGCGCGGCTATAACAACGCCCCCTACGATACAGACCTGACCAACGAACAGGTAGAATCCAACATCAGGAATTCAGTAAGGCGGTCAGACCGTTTCCATAATATGCGCGCACAGGGTTACTCCGAAGAAGAGATCAAAGCCAGCTTTGAAGAACCCGTGCCCATGCAGGTCTTTTCCTGGGAAGGCAGCCTGGATACCGTAATGACCCCCATGGATTCGATCTGGTATCACAAGCACTTTCTCCATGCGGGGGTGATGGCTGTGGAGCCCCATACCGGCAACGTAAAAGCCTATGTGGGCGGCAATGATTTTCGTCATTTCAAGTTCGATCATGTCACCGGCATTCGTCGCCAGGTGGGTTCGGTCTTTAAACCATTTCTTTACACCCTGGCCATGCAGGAAGGGGAGTTCGGCCCCTGCACCCAGGTTCCCAACACCCCGGTAAGCTTTGAACTTTGGGACGGAACATTGTGGACACCAAAAAACTCAAGTGACGACAGGGAGGGGGAAATGGTGACCCTGCAATGGGCACTGGCAAACTCCGTGAATTATGTCTCAGCTCACCTCATGAGACGCTACAGCCCGGAGGCCCTGATCAGACTGGTAAACCGGATGGGAGTGCAAAGCCCCATGGAGGCGGTTCCTGCAATCTCTCTTGGAACCCCTGACCTGTCAGTTTACGAGGTCGTTGGCGCCATGTCATCCTATGCCAACCAAGGGGTCTACATAGAACCAAGTTTCGTCACCCATATCGAAGACCAAAGCGGCAATCTGGTTGAAGCCTTTGTGCCTGACCGCCAGGAAGCCATGAATGAGGAAACTGCCTGGCTGATGCTGGAACTCATGAAGGGTGTGGTATCGGAAGGTACCGGACGGAGACTGAACTTCAGGTATGGCTTTGACCACCCCATTGCCGGTAAAACAGGAACCACGCAGAGCAATTCTGATGGATGGTTCGTGGGCATTACACCCGACCTTGTGTCCGGTGTTTGGGTCGGAGGTGAAGACCGCGGCATCAGGTTCAGAAATCTTTCGCTGGGCCAGGGCGCCAACACAGCACTTCCGATCTGGGCCAAATTCATGACCAGGGTTTATGAAGACGACAGCCTCAACGTCAGTATGGATGACTTTGAAATGCCTCTGCAGCCACCTGACATAGAAACCGACTGCTCAAAAATTGAACAACAGGAAACCCCCAGGGACGCATTCCGAAGAGAGATCTTCTGATCCGCAGGGTTTACTTATCACACATACAGACCAACCATGCGCAGCCTGCTGCTTTTTCTGATGCTGACAGTCATCCTGACTTTGATGCCTGAACTGCAAGCTGATGTTCCCGTGGGCCAGTGGCGGCATCACCTGCCCAACAACCGCATACTTCATATTGCAGAAGCCCCCGACCGCATTGTGGGCGCCACCTCCTACGGGCTGGTGGTCATTAACAAGGGTGATAACAGCGCGGAGCGAATAAATAAAGTTCATGGGATGAGTGACTTCGGGATTTCCGCAATGGGCTGGTCGGAAGAACATGAAGTAATCCTGGCAGGCTATGAAAACGGCAACCTGGACCTGATCGATGGAAGTAAGGTTGTGAACATCCCTGATATTATGCAGGCTTCCATACTGGGAAGTAAAAAAATCAACAGTATGGAAACCCATGAAAACCGCATATTGCTTGCCTGCGATTTTGGCATCATCGAACTGGATCCTGAAAACTACCTGATTCTTGACACCTGGTTCATCGGACCATTTGGCAGCATGGTCAATGTCAATGACCTGGCCATTTCCGGCAGATACATCTATGCTGCCACCAATGCCGGCCTCCTCCGGGCGCCCCTTGACGACTCCAATCTTGCAGATTATCGTTTTTGGGATCGTCTGGAAGTCAGCGGAGATGATAATGAAATATTTACACATCTGGGCGTCTATGCCGACAGGGTGTTTGCCTTGCGAAACACGGACTCATCTGACCAGATTTATAAATCAGATCAGGATAACTGGATCCCTTTTGGTCCTGACGAAAATGAGGATCAGCAGATCAATAATCTGGCCGTGAGTGGTGACCATCTTCTGGTGGCAGCCACCGGCAAAGTTGACATTTACAATGAAGATTTAAACAAGATCCGCCGGGTGGACAACTATCAGCCGGGTGAGGTAACAGCAAACGATGCGCTTCTGGCTGCTGACGGGAAGCTCTGGATTGCTGATCACAATAGGGGGCTGGCCAGGGAAAAAAGTGCCGGTGGTTTTGAAACCATAGAACTTGCGGGTCCTCCCGAATCAGATGCATTTGGCCTGGCAGCAGGAAATGGAAGGGTTTGGGTTGCCCCGGGTACAGTAACCTATGGTGGAGAACATAACTGGATTCAGCACGGTATTTTCCTTTTTGAAGGAGGCAGTTGGGAACACTTTGAACGTTTCAGGTTTCCGGAACTGGAACCGTTATCAGACATCATCAGAATCAGCACCGACCCCCGCAATCCGGATCGTGCCTTTGCCGCAGCCTGGAGCGGAGGCATGGCAGAACTGAACCCTGAAGGAGTGGTGCAACTATTTGACGACTCAAACAGCCCCCTGCAGAAACGCGCCATCGTTGAGGACAGGCTCCGTGTGGGAGGTACCGCCGTCGACAACCAGGGCAATGTATGGGTCACCAATTCTGAGGTTGACACCCCGCTCCTGGTCAGGAAATCCTCAGGTGACTGGCTGGCTTTCAGCAGTGGAGGCACTTTTGGGTCACAAACACTGGTGGGAGATCTTATCATTGATGATAGCGGGCAAAAATGGGTAATACTTCCGCGAAACGGCATTTTTCTTTTTAAGGAAGACGGTCTGAATAACAACAGCAGCTACCAGACACGCAGGCTGACCACCCAGGCCAACCGCGGCGGACTACCCAGCAACAGTGTACACAGCCTGGCTGTTGACAACAATGGCTACGTATGGGTAGGAACAGAAGAGGGCGTGGCCGTATTTTACAGTCCGCATCGTGCATTTACCGGAGAGGAATTCCAGGCCAATCGCATCGTGGTGGATCAGGCCGACGGCTTTGCCGGCTATCTGCTTGAATCGGAAACCGTCACCGCAATCGCGGTGGATGGATCCAATAAAAAATGGTTCGGCACGGAACGCTCAGGCGCCTTCCTGCTTTCTGAAGACGGTCGCGAAACAATCTTTCATTTTGACCAGGAAAACAGCCCTCTTCCATCCAACAATATCCTGGATATTTCCATTGAGGACCAAAGCGGAGAGGTCTTTTTTGCAACCGACAGGGGGCTGGTCTCTTTCAGGGGCTTTGCCACAGGCGGCGGAGACATTCATCAGGATGTGTATGCTTACCCCAACCCCGTCCATCCGGGATACGACGGATACATCTCCGTGAGAGGCCTGGTAAGTAATGCAAGGGTAAAAATCACTGACATCAGCGGCAACCTGGTTTGGGAAACCATTGCAGAAGGAGGTCAGGCGGTATGGAACGGAAAGGACCTCCGCGGAAGGAGGCCGTCTTCCGGTGTGTACCTGGTTTTCTCCACCAATGAGGACGGAGAGGAAACTGCGGTAACCAAGATCCTGTTTATCAATTAACGGAGAACCCGGGCCAGCAGTAAAGGGACGTGCCGGCCCGCAGATCCTTTGAAACAGGCAGTTCCGTTGCAGCAAGCAGACCCGTTGGAAAAGGGAACAGTCAACCATAGCAGATCATGATCGCAACCACAACCGGAATCATCCTGCATAGTTTCAAGTATGGAGAAACCAGCATCATTGCCCGGATCTACTCGGGTGACCTGGGGCTTCAGTCATACCTGGTTCCCGGTGTAAGGAAGAGCAGGGCCCGCATCAGGCAAAACCTTTTTCAGCCACTGACAATCGTCAGCATGGTGGTATACCACAAGGAAAAAGGCGGCCTGCAGCGTATTAAGGAAATCAGTTGCCCCTCACCGTTTTCAACCATCCCCTACAATATCAGCAAATCATCCATTGCCCTTTTTCTGGCCGAAATGCTTAGCCACTCGATCAAAAGCCACGAACCCAACCCGGCCCTTTTTGCTTACCTCCACAACTCAATCCGGCAGCTTGATCATACCGATGGCAGGGTGGCTGACTTTCATCTCATTTTCCTGCTCGGGCTTACCCGGTTTTTGGGGTTCCAGCCCCGCGATAATTATGACAACCACCACTGTTTTTTTAATCTTCAGGAAGGCGTATTCCAGCGGGATGCCGGACATCAGGAGATCTGCCTGGACAAATCACTGAGCCGGTATTTTTTCCAGGCAGCAAATGCCCGGCTTGAGGAACCGGACCAGTTAAGCATCCCAAAAGAGAAGCGCAAGGACCTTCTTGACAAAATAATTGACTATTACCGCTTTCATCTGGAGGGGCTTGGTGAGGTAAAATCACACCATATACTGGAAATGGTATTGCACGAAAAAGTGTAACTTTGGCATGGCTCACTAAATTTCATCCTGTGTCTATGGGTTCGGGCATCAGATCCGCCTTAAGCCGGTCATACAACATCGCCATCCTGGCCATGGCACTGTCCATGGTGTGGATCAACTTCGACCATAGAAACTGGACCCGCGACCGGGTGATCGAATGGGATGTCAAATCCTACTATGCTTACCTTCCGGCGGTCTTTATTTATCAGGACCTTACGCTGGAGTTTCTGGATGAGGATCCTGAAAAATTCGGAGACCTCATATGGCCGGTTGAAACCCCCACAGGTCAGTGTGCCATCATCACTACCATGGGCATGTCGGTATTGTATGCCCCATTCTTTTTCACCGCTCACGCCTTTGCGTTGCTAACCGGTTGGGAGGCCGACGGATACTCGATACCGTACCGTTTTGCACTGAATTTCAGCACCCTTTTCTATGTGCTGGCGGGATTGTACTTCCTGAAAAAGGTATTGCTCCGTTTCTTCACCCCCGGTATTACGACTTTTACCCTGGTAGCCGTGGTAATGGGAACCAACCTGCTATATTACGCCACGCACGAAGCAGCCATGCCTCATGGATACAATTTTTCACTGATTGCCCTCTTTCTCTATCTGACCATTCGTTTTTATGACAGGCCCGGATCTGCCGGTCAGCTCATGTTGCTTGGATTCCTTGCAGGTTTTATTACCCTGATCCGTCCAACCAACATCATCGTCCTGCTCCTGTTTTTTCTATGGGGTGTTGACAGCATTTCCGCATTGCGCAAAAGGATCGGTTTTTTCTTGCAAAAACCATGGTTGGTCGGCATTATGGCCCTGTTTTTCATTCTGGCCTGGGTGCCGCAATTCATTTACTGGAAGCAGGTATCAGGCATGTTTTTTTATTTCACCTATGGTGAAGAAGGAGGGCGCTTTTTTTGGCATAACCCGCAGATTGCCAATATACTGATCAGTTACAAAAAAGGATGGTTTGTATATACCCCGCTGATGCTGTTTGCCTTTGCCGGAATTTTCCTTCTCCCCTGGCGCCTGAAAGGGCTTCCGGATGCATTGAGGGGAGCATTTCTCCCTATCCTGGTATTTAAACTACTAAATATCTACATCCTGTCGTCCTGGTGGGCATGGTGGTTCGGTGGCGGATTCGGCCTGCGGGCCTTCATCGACTCTTATGCCATCATGGCCCTCCCACTGGCAGCCGTCCTCACTCAGGCAGCCAATCTGCCGGTGAAGTGGCGCAACGCAGCCTTCGGGGTGTTTGTGCTGCTGATCCTGTTCAACAACTTTCAAATCCATCAGTACCGGCGGGGAGCAATCCATTATTGGTGGATGAACAAAGAGGCCTATTGGGAAACCTTCCTGAGAAGGAGGCCAACCGAAAGATACTGGGACCTGATCACCATTCCTGATTACGACAAGGCCCGAGAGGGGATTTATGTGGCCATTGATCCGGAGGAGAGCCGGGCGGATGAAGCCGCCGGGACAGAAAGCCCCACAAACGGAGTTATCGATCCTGAGAAAGGCCGCATGGATGAAACCACCGGAACGAAAAGCCCCACAAGCGAAACCATGGATAAAGAGGCAACGGATACCATCAGCCGCGAAAAACGGCAGCAGCCCGATAGCCTTTCTGTGGTAAGGCGCGACGAATACGGGCCGGAAGAAAGGGAGCAACGTATCAGCGAAATCGAACAACGTTTGCGTGATGATCCGGAAATGGCGGAATTTATCCGTGAAAAAGCCCGGAAAGCAAACGTGCCGGAGGATACAATGTTCCGGCGTGATGCATTATGGTTTTACGAAAGAGGAGAATACTGATGCTAAGAGGAAAAACCGTGGCGGTGGTCGTACCCGCCTACAATGAAGCCACCCAGCTTGAGCAGGTCATTCAGGGTATGCCGGATTTTGTGGATCGCATTGTGGTGGTCAACGACTGTTCGGACGACCAGACCGAGGAGGTTGTGATGTCGCAAATGGGAAAATTTGAGGGAGCACCCATCCCGGCGGCAGAATCAGTCAGTAATGAAATCTACAGAAAGGCTGACCGGATCCAGGCTCAACTGAATGAGGAGGAGAACCAGTGGTTTGTTCCAGCCGAAATTGTTTGGACCGAAGCCACTGAAAAAATCGTGCTGATCAACCTGAAGCGAAACGGGGGCGTTGGTGCGGCAATTGCAAGGGGATATAAGTGGGCCAAGGACAACAGGATTGACTGCACGGCCGTTATGGCGGGCGATGGACAAATGGATCCGTCGGAACTGGAAAAAATTTGCATGCCGGTAGTTGCAGAAGAGATTGACTATGTGAAAGGAAACCGGCTTTCCCACAAAAGTGCCCCGTTTCTCATCCCCAAAAAACGGCTGCTTGGCAACGCCATTCTCACGATCCTCACCAAACTGGCTTCAGGATACTGGTCAGTATCCGATACCCAGACCGGCTATACCGCCATTTCCCTGAAGGCACTGGAGGCCATCAAACTTTATGACATTTACCCGCGATACGGCATGCCCAACGATATGCTGGTGAAACTGAATATTGCTTCCTGCACCATCAAAGAGGTAGATATCAGGCCGGTATATGGTATTGGAGAAAAATCCAAGCTTAAAATCAGCAAGGTGATACTGCCAATTGCAGGTTTGCTCGTCCGGTCCTTTTTCAGGCGGTTGTGGTCCAAATACCTTTTCAGGGACTTCCATCCGCTGTTCATCCTGTATCACTTCGCCTTCCTGTTACTGGTTTTATCAATTCCCTATGGGATCAAAATGATCAGCCTGGCCCTGCAGGGCATCGATGTAAACCCCCTGACTGCACTGGCTTTTATGTTTTTATTTATCAGCGGATTCCAGTCACTGCTATTTGCCATGTGGATGGACATGCAGCACAACGACCGGCTGTACAGGGATTAAGCCGCAAAAGGGTTGCCGGTCATTTTGCAGGCTCCGCCTCTTTGGCCGGCTTAAGCCCCAGGGATCTGATGGTGCTGCCTCCGGGTTATTTTGCAGGTTCCGCCCTGTTGCCCGGCTCTACCCTCTGAAACACACCCACCTTATAGGTTGTATCCAAAACCTTGAAAGAAACTTCGGGCTCAAATATCTGAATGGTTTCAAAATATGGACTCTCCTTGAGTTGTTCAAGTTCCAGGTGGTGGAGGGGTGAAAAGAGCCCATCCCAGATGACAATTTCACCGGGCCTGATATTGTAATGGGGTTCTCCGGCCCGGTAAACAAAAGGTCTTGACTGCGATTCATCATAAGGATTCAGATCCAGGAAATAAAAAAATGCAGGATCATAATAATAGATCTTGTGCCTGTCAAGCCCTTCATGTTCCATAAAATCAGTGGCCTCTTTCATGACCTTATTCATTCCGTCCAGCTTGTGAGGGATCTGATGCCTGCTGAATGGCTCACTCACCACCGTCAGCAAAAGAAAAACCGAAAACAGCAGTGTAAGCAAACCACCATGACGTTGTACCCTGAACAACCCGATGATGTCATTGTAACCTCTTAGGGCAAGCACAGCTCCCAGGGGCACAATCGATACCATATAGCGGTGAAGACCCAGCGACCGGCCGATACCTGTATACCACATCGTTACGTGAGCCAAAAAGTATATCGCAAACGGGAGCAATATGAGCAGGAATGCATTGACGGACGCCTCAGATCGCCGCAACAGCACCTCACGTGTAATCATTACCATACCTGATAAGACCAAAAGGGATATCAGCCAGCCAAACATTTTCGGTGCCCTCACAAAGAAATAAGACAACGACCCCGTTCCATAAGCCTCTTCCGCTCCACGGTAAGGCATCTGATTGACCAGCCAGAACAGGTCATTGAAGTGAAAATAACCGATGATGCTGTAAATGACGGATCCGGTGAGCAACCAGGGGATGGCCCGGTATTGCTTTACGACCAGAAAAAACAGGCCGAAAACCGGGATGATGATAATCCCTTCGGTACGGACAAGGGGAGAGAAAGAGATGAGCACAGCGGCCCAGAGGTATTTTTTGTCAAGACACAAATAAGCCGTGGCGATCACAAACAGACCGAACAACACCTCAACCTGGCCGGAAATGATGAAAAAAGTATATACCGGTGCAAAGAAGAGCAGGAAAGGAAGCAACAATCGGTTGGGGTAACCCAGCCTCCGGGCCGAAAGCCATGCAAACCAGCCACTGCCCAGCCCGGCCAGCAAGTTGAACACCGAAACACCCTCATGTCCGAATTGGGCAAAAGGACTTGAGAGCAATGTAAACACCGGTTTCCCCCAATGATGAAGCAAAAATTCGGGATACAGCCAGGAGTAACGGGAAAACTTATAATGTGTCAGACTGTCTGCATCCCCGATATAGCCTTCCGAGGCCAGCAGCACCCACATAAAGAACATAAACAGCCCGCCAAGCATGGCCAGCATACCGGTGGACTCATTGTTTTTCAGCCGTTGGAGGAGCCTTCCCGGGGCTGTCCCCCTCAAGCCTGGGGTAGACCCCCCCCCCCCCGGCCGGTTGGCCGGTTGCTGGGTGGCCGATTGCTGGTTAGTCGGTTGTTGGTTAGTCGGAGGCTTCGCCTCCTCCGGTTGACGGGTGCTTCGCACCCCTGGTTGTTGGTTGGCCGGCTGTTGGTTCTCACGGGCAGAGAGCACTGGCGATAGCCCATGAACCGTGGCCGAAGCCACGCGGTTGTTGGTTGTTTGGTTGTTATTTCTCATAGTAACATACGATCCACCAGTCTCATGTGACCCACCAGTCTCATGTGACCCCTTCGGGGTCAGGGAGGCAGGTACCTGCCCCTGGTGTTAGTAACGTTTGACCCCGTTGGGGTCAGAAGTTTGTTCGTGCCTGTGGTTAGTAACATGTGACCCCTTCGGGGTCATAAAACAGGTGGCTGTCTCCTGTGGTTAGTAATATGTGATCCCTTCGGGATCTAACCTCTACCTTCGAACCTCCACATTCGAACCTCTACCTTCAAACCACCACATTCTAACCTCTACCTTCGAACCTCCACCTTCCACCCTCTACCTTCTACCTTCAAACCTCCACTTTCCACCTTCCACCCTCTCCCATCTAACCTCTTCCTTCCAACTTCGAGTTTCTCCTACTTATCCCACAAGTTATACTTTAATATACACCACAACGCCCGCCATCCGTCTTTCCAGCCGATCTTTTTGCCGTCTGCATAGCTCCTGCCGTAGTAGGAAATCCCCACTTCGCAGATCCGTACTTCGGAAATCCGGGAAATTTTAGCCGTCACCTCCGGTTCAAATCCAAATCGCTTCTCCTTCAGGGTCAGCCCCTTCACCAGATCGGCACGGAACAATTTATAGCAGGTTTCCATGTCGGTCAGATTCAGGTTTGTGAACATATTGGAAAAGAATGTAAGCAGCTTGTTGCCCGCGGTATGCCAGAAAAACATCACACGCCTGGGATAAGCCCCGGTAAACCGTGAACCATATACCACATCGGCATTCCCTTCCCTGACAGGTCCAAGCAAACGGGCGTATTCCCGCGGATCATACTCAAGATCTGCATCCTGGATAACAAGGAAATCACCCGTTGCCTCACGGATGCCCCGGTGCAGGGCCGCACCCTTCCCCATGTTTCCGGGCTGATGGTACAAACGAATCAGCGCCTCCGGATTGTCTTTCATGAAACCGTCCACCACCTCAGCAGTATCGTCAATACTGGCATCATTGACAATGACGAGTTCTTTCCGGTACCCCTCCAGCGGCGCTTCCAGCACACGCTCAAGCAGCCCCCGGATGGTGGCAGATTCGTTGTACGCAGGAATTATTACTGAAAGAGTTTGCATGCGGCCGATTTTCTTACCAAAGCTGATACACACTTGCCGAATTGGCGGGTATGTCCCAGCTGTCAAATCCATTTCGTTCTCTTCCGGAAAAAACCTCCTCTGCTCCGGAATAGCCACCCCAGCCCTCTTCAAACCTTTCAAGATCAAGCTGATACTCTGAATCATTATTATTCAGAACCACCATGATGGTATCCACCTCATCATACCGGAAATACACATACACATTGTCTTCGGGCACAAAATGAAGCAGCCACCCGTAATGCAGCACAGGGTTATCCTTCCTGAACTCACCCAGCGCAGTGATATGATCCACAATGCGGTTCTGATCAGGGTTGCGCCCTTCGCGGGTAAATTTATTCACCGGGTCATCGGGCCATCCGCCGGGGAAATCAGTTCGCATTTCTCCATGGCCATCATGCTCCCAGGCCGACTTCAGCAGCTCCGTACCGGTATATACCTGCGGGATTCCCCTGGTGGTGTAGATGAAAGTCAGGGCCATCTCCAGTTTGTCAATATCCTCATCCACACGGGTAAAAAAGCGGTCGGTGTCGTGGTTGCTGCCGAATACCACCAGGTTGTAAGGATCAAAATAAAGAAAGTCCTGGGCAAGGCTGTTATACAGGCGCATCATTCCGGAATCCCAGCCCTGCTCTTCATTGAAGGCCTGACCAATGGCATCATACAGTGAAAAATCGAACAGGGAAGGAAAGTTTGAGTCATAGCCGTCATGGTTGTCGACCCCGCCCTGGTAGTAACTCGAGATGGCCGGCACACCTGACCAGGCCTCTCCGATGATGTTAAAATAGGGATATTCATTCAGCACGTACTGCGCCCAGTCTGACATGAAAAAGCGATCAGCATAAGGCTGGGTATCCATCCTGATGCCGTGAATCCCTGCATATTCGATCCACCAGACGCTGTTTTGTTTCAGGTAACGCGCCAGCAACCGGTTTCGCTGGTTCAGGTCAGGCATGTTGGTATCAAACCAGCCGTCAACCATCCGTTCATAGTCGTACCGGGATGCGTGCGGATCCACAATGGTGGTCATCCGGTAAGTGGTACGGGTAAACTCATCCCACTGATTCAGCCAGTCGGGCGAGGGCAGGTCATCCATCCACCAGTGATGATGACCGCAATGGTTCAGGATGATATCCTTAACGGTTTTGATCCCCTTTGCCTCCGCTTCCATGACCATATTCCGGTAATCTTCATTGGATCCGTACCGGGGGTCGACCATGTAATAATCGGTGGTTGCATACCCGTGGTAGCTGTATCTTGGCTGGTCGTTTTCCAGTACCGGATTCAGCCACATGGCAGTAAATCCCATCCCGGCAATATAATCCAGATTGTTGACAATTCCGGGGATGTCACCTCCATGGCGTCCGTCCGGGTCACTCCGGTCTGCCTGTTCCAGCATGCCGGGCTGGTCATCCAGTGAAGGGTCACCACTGGCAAAGCGGTCCGGCATCAACAGGTACATCGCATCCGATGCATTCACCCCTTCACGGTAACGGGCATCCTGCTCACGTTCCCTCAACTCGTAATCATAAGTAAACACTGTCTCACCTTCCCTGATGAAACGCACAGGCATGGTACCCGGCAAGGCATCGGTAATATCCAGGTAAATAAACAGGTAATTGGGGCTCTCAACGGCCACCACCTCACTGATGTTTACTCCCGGGTAATCAATTTCCACCCTGGTAGCCCCGATTTGATCCGCATGGACCATAATCTGCAATTCAGTGTGTTCCATTTCCGTCCACCAGAACGGGGGTTCCACCCGCTCCGGAGCCTCCTCTGCCTGCATGGGCAAAGAGGAACCCGTGAACACCAGCAGCCAGCACAAAGCAATCAGTAATGTCTTCTTTTTCATTGTTTCTTTTTTTTGGGGGATGCGAAAGAGCGCTTAAGCCTCAACCAGTGAACGCGCTTCATCCAGCACCTTATCAATTTTATTTCCTTTAAGCCCCAGGGTATTCAGTATTCCCGGCTTCTCAAGCAGCTGCCTGCAGAGAACAATCTCCTTTTCAAGCAACCCCTGTTTCTGTTTGCGGTTCAGCAAGGTAAGCACCGTAACCGGGAAAAGGCCGGTTTGTTCCACCATATCTTTCAGGCTTTCCTTTTTCGGGTAATCCCAGCTCACCATCCGCAGCCCGACGCATCTTCCATAATCCATGGCGTCACTGGTGAATCTCGTATTGGTGACCACCCAGCCGTGAAAACTACGCTTTTCCAGACCGGGGGTGGATTTCCAGCGCTTTTCAATGTCCTGAAAGCGGGCATGAATATACAGTGGGATCTTTACGTTGCACTGTTTTCCCTGACTGTTGTAGTATTTGCATTCCACCATAAACTGCTGGTGATTATTTTGGGCCACCACATCCACTTCATGTTCCACGCATTGGCCCCTCACCTGCTTGCCCACCTCCACGGTATATCCCATATGTTCAATTACTGCGCCCACGAATTGCTCAAAGGGATAACCCGACGGGCCCAGTTCCATGATTGCTTTTTTCAGGCTGTAGCGGGCAGCTGAGGATCGCTGAAACTTCCTGAGCAGCTGGAAAGCCCGTCGGTAAATTTCCCGGGTGGTGATCCCGTCCTCAAGGTAAGTTGCAAGTGAATTTTCCACCTTTTCGGTCAGCTGGGGAGAGGCTCCGGAACGCCGGAGTGAGGCACGCAGTTTCTCAGGGTCAAAGACTTCCTTGTCGCCGGAGTATTTTTCAACCAGAATCTTTTCACGCATACCCGTCAATTTAGGCGCTAAATATACTAAGAAAATGTAACTTTATTTTCAAAACCGGGACATGCAGAATTTTCACGTTTACAAATCATCGGCCGGGAGTGGTAAAACCTACACGCTGGTCAGGGAGTACCTCAAGATCGTTTTATATAACCCCGGAGCTGTCCGCCACATTCTTGCCATCACCTTCACAAATGCCGCTGCTGCGGAGATGAAGGAAAGGATCATTGAAGGTCTGGGCCTTGTGGCAGCGCTGGGGGATCCGGGCAAGGCCTCGCACCCCGGCAATGCACCGGACCCCGCCAGGACAGCAGACCCGGACAGCGCAGACAAAACCGCCAATGACCCCGACAAGGCCTCGCACCCCGGCAATTCAAAAGACCCGGCCAGGGCAGGTAATGCAGCCAATAGCCCGGACAAGGCAGCAGACACGGCCAGAGAAACCGCCCGGAAAAAAGGTCGGGCTCTGCTTGAACAGATCATGTCAGACAGGGAAGCAGAAGGTGAAGCCCCGCTTCAGGAATGGCAACTGATTCACAATGCACAGCTTGTCCTGAAAAAAATCCTTCATCAATACAGCGACTTTTCGGTAAGCACCATCGACAGTTTCGTTCACCGGGTTATACGGACATTTGCCTTCGACCTGCGCATCCCCCTTCACTTTGAAGTATCTCTTGATGCCGATACCTTGCTCAAACAAGCCGTGGAGCTGTTGATCAATCAAGCCGGCCGGGAAAAAAAGCTGACCGACCTGCTTGTCAGCTATATCATCAGCCAGGCCGACGACGAAAAAGATGTCCGCATTGAACAGCAGATCACCCGGCTGGCCAAAACCCTCACTGACGAAGAAAGCAGCAAATTCATTGAACAGCTGAAGGAGGTAGAAATGCAGGATTTTCAGCAGCTGGCCGGAAAACTTAAAGGAAAGGTCAAGGCATTTGAGGATGAGGTGTCCAGGTTGGCCGGCGATGCCCTGGAGTTGATTCACAGGAATGGAATCCCCCCGGAAGCTTTCTACCGAGGCAAAAGTGGGATATACAATTATTTTTTGCATCTATCCCGGGGTCATATCAGGGATAAGATCAAACCCAACAGCTACGTAAAAAAGACCATCGAAGAAGACAAATGGGTGTCAGGCAAATGTACCTCAACCCAGGAAGACAGCATCCAGGCCATCAGGAATGAGCTGGTCCGGAGTTTTGCATGCATTCGGTCACTGGCAGAAAAGAACCTGGAAACTTATCTGAACAGGAAGGCCGTTTTACGTTCCATATTTCCCCTTGCCGTACTCAACGAAGTGGAAAAAATGCTGGAAGATATTAAAAACGAGCATATTATACTCCATATCTCCGATTTCAACAAGCGGATTGCATCCATTATAACGGAACAACCTGTGCCTTTTATCTATGAGCGTCTTGGCGAACGTTACCGCCATTATATGATCGACGAGTTTCAGGACACCTCCATGCTGCAGTGGCAGAACCTGCTCCCGCTGGTAGAGAATTCTTTGTCTGCCGGTCATTTGAGCCTTATTGTGGGTGACGGCAAACAGGCCATTTACCGTTTCCGAAACGGGGATGTGGAACAGTTCGCCAACCTGCCTGCACTCACCGGGGAGCTCAGAAAAATTGCCCAGCCTGAATGGGAGGTCACCCTGAAAAATAACTACCGGAAAATCTCACTTGACACCAACTGGCGCTCAGCACAGGAGATCATCAATTTCAACAATGAATTCTTCAGGTTTGCACGCCAACAGCTGCCCGAAGAAATGCAGGGCATCTACAAGGAGGTTACACAAAAGGCCCGGCCCGACAAAGAAGTGGGTTATGTGGACATTCGATTTCTGGAGGGGCGCAATAAAGAAGAATTAAATGAAAACACCCTCCAAATAATACCGGATATCATTAAAAAGTGCAAGGATGCCGGCCATTCCCTTCAGGACATCACCATTCTCTGCCGGGCCAACGAAGAAGCCAGAATGGTTGCAAAAATGCTGCTGACCGAGAACATTCCTGTGATCTCACCCGACTCCCTGCTTCTGAGCTATAGCCCGGAGGTAAATTTTTTCCTTTCGGTTATCACCCTGCTTGACAACCCCTCCAATCCGGTGGCAGCAGCCGAAATGATCACCTTTCTGCACCAGAGGGGTCAAATCACCTCGCCCCCTGACCTGCATAAATCCCTGGAGGAAGCTGGCCTTACCGGACAAAAGGCAAAAAGCGGGTCCTCTTTGCTGCCCGGCCTTGAAAAACTCATGCATGCCAATGGCATCGACTTTTCTTTCCGTGTTTTCGAACACCAGAACATTTACGACACCTGCGAGACCATCCTTCGCCATTTTTTTACCGCAGATGCTGCACCCAACCCTTTTGTGGCCTATTTCACGGATGCCGTTTATGATTTCTCAGAAAAGCATATGCTGTCTTATGCCGATTTCCTTGAATGGTGGGAGGAAAATCAGCAAAATTACTCCATTGTCATCCCTGAAGGTACGGAAGCCATTCGTGTGATGACTGTCCACAAATCCAAGGGACTGCAGTTCCCCGTAGTCATTCACCCTTTTGCCGTCCAGAAACCCGACAAACCGACCCGGAAAGGTTTCTGGACAACGGGAGAATCCGCAAACGTACCAGAGCTGCCGGCAGCATGGCTGGAGATGAGCAAATCCACCCTGGCTGGCACGCCTTTTGAAAAAGACTATAATCAGGAACAGGAAAAAACCTTCCTGGATATGCTCAATGCCACCTACGTGGCCTTTACCCGTCCTTCCGAAAAACTATTCATTTTATCCGGAAAGGAGGCCAACAATTACAAGCCCCGTACAATCAACGGCATGCTGCATAACTTTTTAGTCAGCAAAGGATTGTGGGATGACTCCGAAATCGGTTATCGCTTTGGAAGCTTTGATTCGTCTACCACGAAAACTGCTCCGGACAGGCCGGAAACAGATTATTTCCGCCACCTCATGTCGGAACAATGGACCAGGGCCCTGCGGATCCGTTCGCATCAGAAAGAAAGAAGCAGTCTGCTGGATGGCACTGATCCGCTGGAACGGGGAAACCTCCTGCATCGCGCAATGGAGATGATAGACAGCCATAATGACGTGGGCGAAGTGCTCAGGCAAATGGTTGCCAATGGGGAAATAGACCATAACAAACAGACCGAATGGGGAAAAAAAATTGGCCACATTTTATCCGATCCTGTTGTGGCACCCTGTTTTGCCCCTGGCGTAAAAGCAAGAAAAGAAGCGGGTTTGTTCGATGAAAACGGAACGTTTTACCGGCCCGACAGGGTGGTGTTCATGGACAACGAGACCATCATTCTGGATTACAAAACCGGGAAGGCCTACCAGAAGCACCGGGAACAAATGGAAGGCTACGCAGGCATCCTCCGTTCAATGGGCTACCCGGAAGTAAAAAAACTACTGATCTACCTGGACAAAGGAGTTGCAGAAACAGTCTGAATAAAAACTGACCCTCCAGCAATGTTTTTACCGGGAAAGCAGAGGATGATTTGAAGATTTATTCGTATTTTGACTCCTGAATAATTAAATTACCAGCCCCATGCCCACCACAGAAATCATCCGGCAATTTGATCCCGTTAAGGATAACCTGCTGAACATCCTGCATGCCCTGCAAAACAACCATCCGCATAATTACCTGACCGAAGAGGCCCTTGAGGAAACAGCCCGTTACCTGAAGCTTACCAAAGCTGCGGTATTCGGGGTAGCCGGGTATTACTCCATGTTCAGCCTGAGGCCCCGGGGCCGGTTTATTGTCCGCGTATGTATATCACCCGTTTGTGAGGTCATGAAGATCCATGCCCTTTTCCCGGTTATCGAAAAGGAGCTTGGGATCAAAGCGGGGGAGACCACAAAAAACGGGCTGTTCACCCTGGAGACTGCAGAATGTCTCGGCCAGTGCCAGGAAGCCCCGTCTATGATGATCAACGACAAGGTGTACAACAATCTCAGCGGGGAAAAAATCCGGGAGATTCTTTCCGAAATCCGGTCACAAAACAGCTAAGAAGCCATGATACAGGAAACCAGAATTGTGTTGAAAAACGCCGGAAAGATTGACCCGGAAAACATTGAGGACTACCTGAAAGCGGGAGGTTATGAAGGGCTGCGCAAGGCTCTTTCCATGGAGCCTGCGGAGGTCATTGACGAGCTGCTGGAAGCCGGATTGCGCGGCCGTGGCGGTGCAGGGTTTTCCACCGGCATGAAACAACGTTTTACCAGTGAAACCTGCCTGCGCTGCCCGCAGCGATATGTTGTGGTAAACGCCGACGAAGGGGAGCCCGGCACCTTTAAAGACAGGGTGATCATGGAGCAGGATCCCCACCTTTTCCTGGAGGGAACCATCATTGCCGCATGGGCCATCCAGGCCACCAAAGGTTATATTTACCTTCGCGGGGAATATGCCGATTCCATCAAAAAGACAAAAAAGGCCATTGAAGATGCCTATGACAAGGGACACCTGGGCAAGCACATCATGGGAACTGAATTCAGCTTTGATGTGGAGATCAGGCTGGGCGCCGGCTCCTATCTCTGTGGCGAAGAGCTGACCATGCTGGAATCTCTGGAAGGAAAAAGGGGAACTCCCCGTATTAAACCTCCATTTCCGGCCGAAAAGGGTTTGTTCGGTATGCCGACCCTGGTCAATAACGTCGAAACCCTGGCCAATGCCCCGCTGATCCTGAGCCGGGGAAAAGCCTGGTACCAGAGCATCGGCACGGAGCGATCGCACGGAACGAAAATATTTACCATCAGCGGACAGGTCAACAAACCGGGTTGTTATGAACTTCCCATGGGGGCAACCCTCGAACAGCTCATTGAGCTTGCCGGCGGAATGCGCAACGGACAACCCTTCAAAGCTGCCCTGCTTGGAGGCGCTGCCGGCACTTTTGCAGACAGCAGCATGCTGAAAGAGCGAATGACCTATGACAATTTAAAGGAAAAGGGAGCCACCCTGGGTTCCGGTGCCGTGATTGTTTTGGCAGAGGAAGATTCGGTAGAAAAGATCCTGCATAACTGCCTGCGTTTTTTCCGCCACGAATCCTGCGGCAAATGTGTGCCATGCCGTACCGGCACAACCATGCTGGTAAAAAGATCTGAACAACTTTTGAAGGGAGATGCCGACTCCAAAGCACTGGTCAGGCAAATGCTTCATGAGTCGGAACTAATGGCGGCAACTTCACTCTGCCCGCTGGGCCAATCGCCCATCCTCCCGATCAAGTCAGCCGCCCGTTATTTTCTGGAACACTAAACACCATCCCATGTCTGAACAAATTCGCATAACCATCGATCAAAAAACCATCATGGCCAACAAAGGGGCCAACCTGCTGCAGGTCGCCAAAGACAATGGCATCCGGATCCCTCATTTGTGTTACCATCGCAAACTATCTCCCACAGGAGCCTGCCGCCTTTGCATTGTAAAGATCAGCGGTCAGCGGGGCATGATTGCCTCTTGCGGGGTAACGGTGACAGACGGCATGGAAGTCACCGCTTTTGACGATGAGCTTGAAGGGGCACGAAAATACCTGCTGGATTACCTGCTTGCCGAACACAACGAAGATTATGATGGCTCTTATGGGGATGAGTTCCGTGAATTATGCCGGCACTACGGAATGGATCAGAAAGAGAACCGCACGTTCACTTCCATCTGGAAAGAAATGGATTACCCCACCGACGACTCTTCCCCGGTGCTGACCTATGACGCCACCAAATGCATCCGCTGTTTCAGATGTATTAAAGGATGTGACGAGGTACAGGGAAAAAATGTACTTTCTTTTACCAATCGTGGCATCAGCAGCTATATCATCGGAGGGTTTGACAAATGGGGTGAAAGTGAGTGCGATGGTTGCGGCGAGTGCATACAACTTTGCCCCACCGGTGCGATCGTTGAAAAACCGCATCGTGAAGAGATAAGGCTTGACCAGACACCCAGCAAGGTTCAGACCACCTGCCCGTATTGCGGTGTGGGATGCCAGCTGGAGCTGATTGTGCAGAATGGACGCATTCTCAGAAGCAACGGGGTGGAAGGAGTCAGCCCCAACGACGGCCGGCTTTGCGTCAAGGGGCGTTTCGGGTACGATTATGTGCAGCATCCGGATCGCCTTACCAAACCGCTGATAAAGAAGAACGGTCAATTTGTGGAAGCCGGATGGGATGAGGCCCTGGATCTGGTGGCGCGGAAATTCTCAGAGATCAAAGAAAAATATGGGCATCAGTCCCTGGCCGGTTACGCCTCGGCAAAGGCCACCAATGAAGACAATTACCTCTTTATGAAGTTGGTGCGGATGGTCTTTGAAAACAACAATGTTGATTATTGCACCCGTCTTTGTCATGCATCCACGGTTACGGCCATGCTCCGCTCACTGGGCGACGGGGCGGGAAGCAACTCCATTGAAGACTATGAAGAGAGCGACTGCATCATCGTAACCGGTAACAATATGATCGAGACCCACCCTGTTACGGCAACATTTGTCAAGTACGCAGCCCAGCGCAGAGGGGGTAAGATCATCATCATAGACCCCAAATGGACCCCGCTGGCAGAACACGCGCATATCTGGATGCAGCCAAAACTGGGCACCGATGTGGCATTGCTGAACGGGATGATCCATGTGATCATCAAAGAA
>PWGY01000064.1 GCA_003554665.1 Bacteroidales bacterium
CCTCCATCTTGGCAACTGCATTGCTTGGGGCTGCTGCCTTTATGGGTTATGGTCTCGATGTCCAGTTCAATGCAGTTGTTGCACCGATGCTGATAGCGTCAATGGGTACCCTTTTGTCGATTGCCGGGGTATTTATGGTACGCACCAGGGAGGGTGCAAGTCAAAAAGAATTGCTGCGCTCGCTGGGCTTTGGCGTAAACATGAGTGCCGGATTGATTGTGGTGGCTTCTTTCCTGGTGCTGTATTTCCTGGATCTTCCCAACTATCTCGGCTTGTGGGGGTCAATTGTTGTCGGTTTGCTTGCGGGTATTGCCATTGGCCAGTCTACTGAGTATTTCACCGCTTCAGCATACAGGCCGACCAGAAAGATCGCCGAATCCAGTCAGACAGGGACGGCCACCCTCATTATAAGTGGTGTTGGAACCGGATTGATATCGGCGGCAGTGCCTTTGTTCATCATTGTTGTGGCCATTACCCTTGCCTTTTTATTTGCTACCGGCTTTTCATTTGATATTGGCAGCCTGAATTACGGGCTATACGGCATTGGAATTTCTGCAGTGGGACTGCTGTCAACCCTGGGTATTACGTTGGCTACGGATGCTTACGGCCCCATTGCCGATAATGCCGGCGGAAATGCTGAAATGTGTGGCCTTGGGTCTGAAGTCAGGGCACGTACGGATGCCCTGGATGCCCTGGGTAATACCACCGCTGCTACCGGAAAGGGGTTTGCCATTGGGTCGGCTGCCCTGACCGCCCTGGCGCTACTGGCATCTTACTTTGAAGAGGTCAGAATGATGTTTGTAAAGTTCCTTGACCGTCCGCAGGAGTTGATCAACGGAACACCGGCCATTGAAGCCGAATTCATTGATTTTGTCAACCATTATGAGGTTCACCTGATGAACCCCAAAGTAATTGTGGGGATTTTACTGGGTGTGATGGCTGTCTTTTTATTCAGCGGAATGACAATGAATGCCGTAGGGCGCGCGGCACAAAAAATGGTCGATGAAGTGCGCAGGCAGTTTTCTTCCATTCCTGGCATTATGGACAGAAAGGCTGAGCCCGATTATGCCCGGTGTGTGTACATCTCCACCAGGGGAGCCCAGCATGAAATGATGGCCCCCTCGCTTATTGCACTTCTGATCCCTGTGCTGGTGGGCTTATTGTTTGGAGTGCCCGGAATAGCAGGGTTGCTTTTGGGCACCATATCGTCGGGTTTTGCCCTGGCCATTTTTATGGCAAACGCAGGAGGAGCATGGGACAATGCAAAGAAATACATCGAGGAGGGGCATTACGGAGGGAGAGGTTCAGAAGGTCACAGGGCAGCCGTGAATGGTGACACTGTGGGTGATCCGTTCAAAGATACTTCCGGCCCGAGTCTGAATATTCTGATCAAGCTCATGGTGATGGCATCGGTGGTTACCGTTGGGCTCGCGGTTGCATACGCTGTGTTTTAGATGTTACCGTTGGGCTCGCGGTTGCATGCGCTGTGTTTTAATATGTTCGTGTTGTCCGGGATAGTCTTGCGGGGCTACCATGCTTTTTAGTCAGGTTTTGACTGACCGGTTGCACTTGCCGGTTATGTTCCCGGCGTTGCATGTGTTTTTAACTATATTTGCTGTATGAAGCGAAAAAGGGTACTGGTTACCGGTGGTGCCGGGTTTATTGGATCGCATCTTTGTGAGCGTTTGCTCAGTAATGGACATGATGTATTGTGCGTGGATTCCTATTTTACCGGAACCCGTGACAATATTTCTCATCTGTTTAACAACCATCGCTTTGAAGTTATCCGGCACGATATTACCAAAGAACTTTTTGTGGAAGTGGATGAAATTTACAACCTGGCATGTCCTGCCTCTCCGGTTCACTACCAGTACAATCCCATAAAAACCATAAAAACCTCGGTAATGGGATCCATTCATGTGCTTGGGCTGGCTAAAAGAGTTAAAGCCAAGGTTTTGCAGGCTTCTACCAGTGAAGTATACGGCGATCCCCAAAGCAATCCTCAGCATGAGAGTTACTGGGGCAACGTAAACCCCATCGGCATCAGGTCATGTTATGATGAGGGGAAGCGATGTGCTGAAACACTTTTTATGGATTATCACCGTCAGAACCAGGTGAGCATTAAAATTGCCCGGATTTTTAATACCTATGGCCCCAGAATGCAGCCTGACGATGGTAGGGTGGTTTCAAATTTTATTATCCAGGCTTTGAAGAATGAAGACCTGACAATTTATGGGGACGGCACACAGACGCGCAGTTTTCAGTATATTGATGATTTGCTTGACGGTTTGATTGGATTGATGAATACCGGGGATGAGATTACCGGACCGGTTAACCTGGGTAACAAGCATGAGTTTACAATCAATGAGCTTGCAACCATGGTTCTTGACCTGACCGGCTCCAGGTCCAGCATCAGTTACCTGCCCCTTCCGGAAAATGATCCTGTCCAGCGCAGGCCGGACACCCGGTATGCCCATGAATTGCTGAGCTGGGAAGCAGCCATACCTTTGCGTGAAGGATTGCAAAAAACAATTTCCTATTTTGACTCTCTTCTCAGGGGGTAGGTGAAGGCTTATAACACATTGAAGTTTAGGCGTTTAAGATAATAAAACAAACATTTAAACTTTTTTGTGTTTATGCTTCGTCATTTATCAGTAATTTCGCAGGGAATTTGGATTTTACCTATGAAAATACCTGATGTTTTAACGTTCCGTCACCTGGTGGAGAACAGTACTTCCCGTTATGGTGATACCCCGGCTCTTGGTTATGCAGGAGGGGATACGATGACATACAATGCTGTCAATGAAGGGATTATCCGGTTAACCGACTTGTTGATTTCAGGAGGTATACAGTCTGGTGATCGTGTAATGTTGCTGGGGCAGAATATGCCCAATTGGGGTGTTTCCTATCTGGCCGTGACCAGTATGGGTGCAATTGTTGTGCCGGTACTGACCGATTTTTCAGAGGAAGAGATTGCCAAACTTATCGGGCATAGCGAGGCTAAAGCACTGATTGTATCAGAGAAGCTTGCGCCCAAACTGAAAGGGACATTCCCGGAAACCCTGAAGATGGCTGTTCTGATGGATGACTTCCGTGAGATCAGTCTTGGTATGCTGGAAATGACTGGTTCGGTTGGCAGTGCAGAACCCCGTCGCAGTAATGGTGTCGGGATGCCTCCGGCCCCGAAAGAAGATGACCTGGCAGCTATCCTATATACCTCAGGTACCACAGGGAAGCCCAAGGGGGTAATGCTCACCCATAAAAATATTTTATCCAATGCTGTGAATACACTGGGCATTCAGAATGTAACAGAGAAGGACAGGCTGCTTTCTGTTTTGCCCTTGCCGCATACCTATGAATGCACCATTGGCTTTCTGATCCCTTATATGTCGGGCGCTGCAATATATTATCTGGATAAATTGCCTACCCCTGCGGTTCTTTTGCCCGCGATGCAGCAGGTTAAGCCAACAATGATGCTCACTGTTCCGCTGATCATTGAAAAGGTTTACCGCAATAAGGTGCTGCCCAAACTAACCGGTAGTAAAGCCATGCGCTTTCTTAGTCAGTCGCGTATGGTTCAGAAGGCATTTCATAGAATGGCCGGGAAAAAGATCTATAAAGCATTTGGTGGTGAACTGCACTTTTTTGGCATCGGCGGATCAAAGCTGGATGCAGCCACCGAACGTTTTCTGCGTGATGCCGGCTTTCCCTATGCCATCGGGTACGGACTTACCGAAACCGCCCCCCTGCTGGCAGGCTGTGGCCCTTCGCTGACAAAGTACCGTTCGACCGGTTTTTGCCTGCCCGGGCAAAAACTGCGCATCATTGATCCGGATCCACATACGGGTGAGGGAGAGATTGTTGCTTCCGGTCCAAATATCATGAAAGGTTATTACAAAGAGCCTGGCTTAACCAAAGACGTATTTACGTCTGATGGCTGGTTCAGAACCGGGGATCTTGGTCTGCTGGATAATGATGGCTATTTGTACATTAAGGGCCGCCTGAAGAATATTATCATCAGTGCCAGCGGTGAAAACATCTATCCGGAAGATATTGAAGCCGTTATTAACAGCCAGCCCACCGTTCTTGAGAGCCTGGTATATGAACTGAAAGGAAAGCTGGTGGCCCGGGTGCACCTGAATTACGAAGAGATTGACCAACGTTACAACGAAATGAAAGAGTCGGCAGGGCAGTTTTACGAACAGACCCGGGAAAAGGTCAGCCAGCGTCTTTCAGAGATACAGCAAAGAGTTAATTCCCGCCTTAACAGGTTTTCCCGTCTGACTTTTATTGAAGAACAGTCTGAGCCATTTGAGAAAACCCCTACCAAGAAAATAAAGCGGTTTCTTTATAAGGATAAGGATCAGGACTAGCTCGGGGCTGACGCCCCTCGCGGTTGTTGGTTCTCACGGGCTGAGTGACTGGAAAGCTGTCAATGGTCTGGTAACCGGAGCTGGCAGGTTGATGGTTCTTGCGGGCTTAGGGCGGTACGGCGTGCCCACAATCATTGGACAAGGCGAGGAGGTTTAGTAACGTTTGATCCCTTCGGGATCCAACAACCACCAACCACCTGGGCCGTTTCCTGCAACATCGGCAGCTTCCCCAAACCAAAGACCTTAAGAACCAACAACCAACAACTTGTCAGTTTCGGTTACCAGTCCGCTAATCTTTCCCTTTCCTTTGCCCATTAGAACCAACAACCAACAACTAACAACTTGTCAGTTTCGGTTACCAGTCCGCTGGTCTTTCCCTTTCCTCTGCCCATGAGAACCAAAAACCGGAGGAGGCGCAGCCTCCGACCAACCGGAGGGGGCAAAGCCCCCGACAAACTAACAACCGGAGTGGCGAAGCCACGACAAACCGGAGGGGCTTTAGCCCCGACTAACCAAGGGGGCGAAGCCCCGTCAACCGCGAGGGGCGTCAGCCCCGAGCGTAGCTTTCAATGGGCTCGCAGGTACACACCAGGTTGCGGTCGCCGTAGGCATCGTCGATGCGGGTTACAGGCGGGAAGTACTTGATCTCCACTGACCAGGGCCTGGGGAAAACGGCTTTCTCGCGGCTGTATGGCCGGTTCCAGTCATTTCCTGCTGCCATGGCGGCTGTATGGGGTGCATTTTTGATGATGTTGTCTTCCTTGTCGGCTTTGCCATCCTCTATTTCCTGAATCTCTTCCCGGATGGTGACCATCGCATCGATAAAGCGTTCCAGTTCTGCCAATGGTTCACTTTCGGTTGGTTCAACCATGAGGGTTCCAGGAACAGGGAAAGCCACTGTGGGTGCATGAAATCCGTAATCCATGAGTCGCTTGGCAATATCAATGGCGTCAATCCCGATGCTTCGTTTGAATGGGTTGCAGTCGAGGATCATTTCATGGGCGGCCCACCCGTTCTTCCCGGTGTAAAGCACCTTGTAGTGTTTTTCCAGTGCAGTTTTCAGGTAATTCGTGCTCAGGATTGCGGCTTTCGTGGCACTGGTCAATCCTTCTCCACCAAGCAGCTTAATGTAGCCATAGGTAATGGTCAGAATAAATGCACTTCCGAAGGGGGCCGATGCCACTGGATGAATGGCCTGATCACCACCTGTTTGCCGGATGGGGTGTGTTGGCAGGAAAGGAAGAAGGTGTTCGGCCACACCGATCGGCCCGACGCCTGGTCCGCCACCGCCGTGAGGTATGGCGAAGGTTTTGTGCAGGTTCAGGTGGGTCACGTCAGCACCACAGATGGCCGGGTTGGTAAACCCGACCTGGGCATTCATGTTTGCGCCATCCATGTAAACCTGTCCGCCATTTTCATGTACGATTTTTGTCACCTCCAGGATTTCTTCTTCAAACACACCGTGCGTGGAAGGATAAGTAACCATGATGGCTGCGAGGTGCTCTTTGTGTTTGACGGCCTTTTCCCTGAGGTCGTCAATGTCGATGTTGCCGTTTTCGTCGCACTTGACCACAACCACTTTTGTGCCAGCCATTACGGCACTGGCAGGGTTGGTGCCGTGGGCAGAGGAGGGGATTAGGGTAACGTTCCGGTGTCCTTCTCCGCGGCTGGCATGGTAGGCACGAATCACCATCAGGCCTGTGTATTCACCCGAGGCACCTGAGTTGGGCATGAATGAAATGCCTGCGTAGCCTGTAATTTCGCACAGATCCTTTTCCAACTGCCGGATCAGTTCATAATAACCCGCCGCCTGATCATCCGGCACAAAGGGGTGAATGTTCGAAAACTCCGGCCAGCTGAGCGCGAAAAGCTCGGAGGCAGCGTTCAGTTTCATGGTGCAGGATCCGAGGGGGATCATGGTGCGGTTCAATGCAAGATCCCGGTTTTCCAGCTTTTTCAGGTAGCGCATCATCTCCGTTTCTGAATGATAGGAGTTGAAGCAGGCCTGCTGAAGGAAGGGGGTTGTTCGTTTCAGGGTATCGGGTACGGTGGTTATTTCTCCGCAGTCTTCTTTTTCACATTCAACGGCTTTGAAGGTTTTCCCGGCAGCTTTGGCAAACACCTCAAGTATATCATTGATGTCGTGCAGTGAGGTGGTTTCATCAATACTGATCCCCACATGCTTGTCATCGATCCGCCTGAAGTTCATCTGCTTTTCCAGTGCAAGCTGATGGATCTCATCGGCAAACATGTTTTCGGGCATCTCGACCAGCAGGGTGTCAAAGAAGTATTTATTCAGTTGACCGTAGCCATAACTCTCCAGCTCGGTGCCCAGTAGTCCGGTGAGGTTATTGATGTGGCGGCCGATCTTTTTAAGCCCTTCGGGGCCATGGTAGGCTGCGTACATTGAAGCAATGGAAGCCAGAAGTGCCTGTGCCGTACAGATGTTGGACGTAGCACGCTCCCTTTTGATGTGCTGCTCACGGGTTTGCAGCGCCATACGAAGGGCATAATCCCCGTTTTTGTCCACAGAAACACCAATGATACGTCCGGGCACGGAGCGTTTGAACTCGTCTTTGGTGGCAAAGAATCCGGCGTGCGGGCCGCCAAAGCCCATGGGAACGCCAAAACGCTGGGCTGAACCGACAACCACGTCAGCGCCCCAGTCGCCCGGAGGGGTCAGAAGGGTCAGGCTCATCAGGTCGGCAGCCACCACAATCCTGACCTTCAGGTCGATAGCATTGGCCACAAAATCCCGGTATTCATTGACAGAACCGTAATTGTCAGGGTATTGCAGCATGGCTCCGAAGAAGCTATCGTCGAGCTTCACGGTGTGATGATCTTCAATCACCAGCTCAATGCCCAGGGGTTCAGCACGGTTTTTCAGTAATTCAATGGTTTGAGGGAAACTGCGTCCTGATACAAAAAACTTATTGACGCCCTGCTTTACAGCGCTTCTTGGCCGGCTGTTATACAGCATGATCATGGCCTCTGCAGCTGCTGTGCCTTCATCCAGCAGGGATGCATTGGCAATGGGCAGGCCGCTGAGCTCTGATATCACGGTCTGAAAATTCAGAAGGGCTTCGAGCCGGCCCTGCGATATCTCTGCCTGATAGGGGGTGTATGAGGTATACCATCCGGGGTTTTCCAGGATATTTCGCTGAATAACCCCCGGCATGATGGTATTGTAATACCCCATCCCGATATAGGATCTGTAAAGCTTGTTTCTGGAACCAAGTGACTTGAGGTGCTGGATGTATTCATATTCATTCAGCCCTTCAGGAATGTTCATGGGCTTGCTTAGCCGTATGCTTTCCGGAATGGTTTGGTCAATCAGTGTATCAACCGAATCCAGCCCGATGGCCTCCAGCATTTTTTCCTCATCACTTTTTCGAAGTCCGTTATGGCGATCAATAAAGTTATTTGTTAACATATTTATCAGCTGTTTAAGAAATATAATGTTAAACCGTTTTTTGAGCCTGATTGTTTGATTACTCCATTGATTTTAGGGCAAAACTGCGACCGGCCCTGATCGCTCCCAGGTTGATGTCCACCAGGTCTTCACCTTTTTTGCCGAAAAGAAAACGGATGGCGTCTTCCAGCTTGCTGAAAGGGATATCGATGAAGGGGGAAGCCGCTCCGAGAATGACCATGTTGGCGGCTTTTTTGGTGCCCAGCTCTTCGGCCATCTGATCGGCATTCAGCAATACGTGTCGTGGCAGTTTCTCAATCTCCTGCATTACCTGCTCTTTCGGGGGGTAATCGGGGATGTTTACAAATGGCTCTGAATTGGAAATGACCCAGGCCTCAGGTGAAAGATACGGCAGGTATCTCAATGCCTCCATGGGTTCCACTGAGATGATCATGTCGGCCTTGCCTTGCGGTATCAGGTCAGATGCGATCTCTTCAGATGACAGGCGCAGATGTGACTGTACATCCCCGCCCCGCTGGCTCATTCCATGAACCTCTGCCTGTTTCAGGTACAAATTTGACTGGACGGCTGCATATCCGATAATGGCGGCAATGGACAAAATCCCCTGTCCGCCTACACCGGCTAGTATAATGTCGTTCTTCATTGGAAATATGGTTTATTGTTTGCTGCTTTTTTTCTCTTTGAACTTCTGGCGCATCCTTTTGTTAAGAGTCTGAATGCATTCCCGGCGAGGTATGATCACCGAAACCCCGTCATGAGCAAGCTCTTCTTTCATAATACGGGTGTTTTCCTCATGGTTTTTCCTCAGGGGTTTGATCACCCGGATGTGATCTTCTTCCACACCAATGCCCTTGCAGATGTCTTCAATTTTGTTGAAGGCTGCCGAAGGCTGTCCTCCTGTCATACCTGTGGTGGAGTTGTCCAGGATAACGACAGTAATATTGGATTTGTCATTGACGGCATCAAGCAATCCTGTCATCCCTGAATGTGTGAATGTGCTGTCGCCGATCACGGCAACAGCGGGATTCATGCCTGCATCTGCCGCCCCTTTTGCCATGGTGACAGAAGCACCCATATCTACGCAGGTGTTAATTGATTCGTATGGAGGAAGGGCACTCAGGGTATAGCACCCGATGTCTGAAAAGACCCTCCCTCTGCCGTATTCTTCAAGGGCTTCATTCAGGCCGATAAAACTGTCGATGTGTGAGCAACCCTTACACAGCGACGGGGGGCGTTTGGCCACAAGGTCGGGAATGGCGGTAATCTCCTGCTGGGGCAAACCTAGTGCCTTTCCTACCAGGTTCGGGTTCAGTTCTCCGGCACGGGGCAATGATCCGTCCATCCGGCCCATGATCTTTTTGCCGTAATTGAGAAAGCCTTTCAGTTTTTCTTCAACCACAGGATAGCCATCTTCAAGAACAAGTATGCTGTCGCATTCATCATACAGTTTTTTGATCAGGCTGTGAGGAAGCGGATACTGGCAAACCTTCACGACGGGATATGGGATGTTCCTGTCAGGATAATTCTCCATCAGGTAATTGTAGGCCAGTCCGCATGCCACAACACCCATCGACTTGTCTTTTCCTTCAAAGTACTGATTGTAGGAAGAGGATTCTGCATCCTTCAAAAAGACAGGCTGGTTGTTTAGCAGATCCTGGTATTGTTTCCTGGCGATGGCCGGAAGCAGCACAAACTGGCGCAGGTTTTCCGGTAGCCTGAGCCTGTTTTGTTCTTTGGATTCTTTGCGTGCAACGCCCGCCCGGGAATGAGCAAGCCGTGTGGTGATACGAAGCAGTACCGGAATTTTGCGTTTTTCCGATATCTCGAATGCTTCATGCACCATGTCATAGGCTTCCTGCTGACTGGATGGTTCAAGCATTGGGATCATGGCAAAATTGCCGTAAACCCTGGAGTCCTGTTCATTTTGGGAAGAGTGCATGGACGGGTCATCGGCCACAACGAAGATCATTCCGCCATTGGCACCGGTGATGTTGGCGTTCATGAACACATCAGCCGCCACGTTAAGCCCCACATGCTTCATGCAGGTCATGCTTCGTTTCCCTGCATAAGACATCCCCAGGGCAGCTTCTGCGGCTGTCTTTTCATTGGCGCTCCAGGTGGCGACAATTCCCTTTTCTTTGGTTTCAGGTGAACGGTGAACGTATTCGGTAATTTCTGTGGATGGCGTGCCGGGGTAAGAAAAAACGCCTGACATGCCCGCATCTATACCTGCCTGGGCAATGGCCGCATCACCCAGAAGAAGTAGTTTATGCATAGGTTTATTTTTTAAGTA
>PWGY01000219.1 GCA_003554665.1 Bacteroidales bacterium
AACAACTCTCTGGCTCCGGCCACGATTTATGGCCTACCCCCACCATCCTCATCCCATGAGAACCAACAACCGGAGTGGCGTCAGCCACGACCAACCAACAACCGGAGGCGCGCAGCGCCGACTAACCAGGGTGCGAAGCGCCGTCAACCAGTATCGGGTTAGTCTTTGTGTTTGAAATGGTTTTCCATGACCTGTTTGAAGTCTTCCATGGTCATGTCATAATGTGGTGTGAGGGAATGCTTCCCGGGAAAGTTTTCCATGTGAAGGGTGCTGGTCGGGAAGGCAAAGCGTACGCCCAGCTTCTCTGCCAGCTTTACAATTTCAATCAATACTTCATGGCGGCAACGAAGCTCCTCTGTCCAGGTGGGTACAGCAAAAAAGATGTAAAAAATGATTTTCAGGGAGAAATCTCCCATTTCGTTGAACTCCACCAGGTAAAAATCTTTTCTGGTTTTGGGGTGCTTCTCCACGATTTTTCTCAATCCTTCGACAAATACCTGAATCAGGTCAGGGGGTGTGTCATAGGTGATGGCAATGTGCATGAAGAAACGCCTGAATTGCCGCAGGCCGTGGTTGTCAACCACTGAGTCAGCCAGCCTGCCGTTGGGAACGTAGGTCAGTGAATTGCGGAAGGTTCTGATCCTTGTTGAGCGGAAGCCTACCTCTTCCACTGTGCCATCCAGTTCTCCGCTGGTAATCCAGTGTCCTACGGAAAAGGGTTTGTCAATAAAGATCATTAAAGAGCCGAAGAGGTTCTTCAGGGTGTCCTGCGCGGCCAGTGCCAGTGCCAGTCCTCCGATGGACAAGCCCGCCAGCAGGGCAGTGATGTTTACGTCAAGGTTTTGTAAAATAAACAACCCTCCGATGATCACCACAAACACCCGCAATACTTTTCTTATCAGCGGTACAACCTGGTTGTCGAGGCTGGATTCCTTCTGTCCCGCAATTTTTTCCAGGTAGAGCGAGAATACATCCACCAGCTTGTAGAACACCAGCATCGCAAAAAATGGCAGGATTGCCCTGAAGGCGAAGGTGAAATATTTTGCCAGTTCAACCGGTAACTGGAGCACCGGAAAAACAACCATTACAAATACAAAAACCATAAACAGGCTAAGTGGCCTGGCCACCGGCAAAAGGTAAGGCCTGACCAGCCGGTCATAACCCATTTGGGATGCCCCTTTGTAAAGAGCTTTATTCAGTATGAAAGTCAAAATTTTATGGATGATAAAACTGACCAGTATGAGCAATAAAATACCGATGTGCTGCCAGAGGTATAATCCAAGGAACATATGGGTGCCGGCCCGGGGAATCAGGTCAATCAGAAGGTCAGGGCCAAAAGGGAAAACTTCCCGGTGTAAATGGTCAATCTGCTGGATGCTTTCCGGGCTGTAGAGCCACAGGTCATTCCGTTTGGCAAGATATATTTCCGGCAGATATTGGGTTAAGGTATAGCGGTGTTCGTTGTGTATGGTATCGGTGTAATCAGGATCTTCCGGGGCTTCATCCGGGCTGATGAAATATCCCTTTCCATCAAGTACCTGTTTAAGTTTGATTGCGGCTTCGCGCGCTTCTTCCAATGTCAGTTCCGGGTGCAGAAAGGCCTGGGCAGCCTTCTCAGGATCAAAGCTCCCCGGCTGCAAAAAGTGCAGGTGGGTTGTCAGGCTGCTTCTCGGGTTGCTGAGATCCACGGGTACTTCTTCCGTTTCAGCCCATAATGCAGTGTCAGCTATCTGTGTGTCTTCCGGCTGAATTTCCTCAGCCACTGCGGCTTTGGAAGGAGGGATAGAAAGCATTGCCAGCAGCAAACAAAAAACCAAATGATTCAACATGGTTCCGGGTTTAAATGATGTTTCTCAGAGGTATATGAATTGTTTGTATAAAAGCCGGCCTGAATGAAACAATGGCCGGAAATCATTTACCAACCAAAAATACACAAACCATGGGTTAAACCAAAACTGCCAGTAACATTTGACCTACGAGTAAGATGTGACCCACCAGTAACATGTGACCCCTTCGGGGTCTAACCAACAACCTCTCTTGCCGTTTACCAGACCATTGACAGCTTTCCTGTTACAAAGCCCATGAGAACCAACAACCGTCAGCGCGCAGCGCCGACCAACCAACAACCACTTCGACCATTGACCAGACCACGGGCAGCTTTCCCATTACAAAGCCCATGAGAACCAACAACCGGAGTGGCGCCAGCCACGACTAACCGGAGGGGGCTTTAGCCCCCGACAAACCAACAACCGTCAGCGCGCAGCGCTGACCAACCAACAACCGGAGGAGGCGAAGCCTCCGACTAACCAACAACCTGAGAGTGCGGAGCACTCAATGTTTTTTTCCTATCTTTGGTTGTTGCATAAAACCGTAAAAACTTGGCTACAGCACGAAGATTTGGCACGTTCAGCGGGGTTTTTACCCCCTCCATTTTGTCTATTCTCGGGGTGATCATGTACCTGCGTCTTCCGTGGATTGTCGGAATTGGCGGGCTGTGGACTGCACTGGGGATAATTTTGCTGGCCCATGTGATCTCAATTGCCACCGGGCTGAGTGTTTCTTCAGTTGCCACTGACAAAAGGGTGGAAACCGGAGGCAGTTATTACATTATCTCCAGAAGCCTGGGGCTGCCCATCGGTGGCACCCTGGGGGTGGCGCTTTTCATTGGCTTATCATTCAGCGTGAGCTTATACTTGCTGGGTTTTGCTGAAACCTTGCTGTCGTATTTCGGATTTGCGGTAACCCTGCAGAATATCCGCATTGCCGGTTCGGTCACCCTTTTGTTGGTCACGGCTGTAACTTTTATAAGTACCTCTCTGGCGATCAAGACCCAATACCTGATCATGGCTGCCATCGGGCTTTCGCTGGTATCGGTGTTTTTCGGTAGTCATGAATACGTGCCCCGGCAACCCCTGATGATACCGGTTGATGGTGCCCTTCCATGGATTACCCTGTTTGCCATATTTTTCCCGGCGGTTACAGGTTTTCAGGCAGGGGTCTCCATGTCGGGTGACCTGAAGGACCCGAGGAAGAGTATTCCCCTGGGTACCATCTCGGCTATCCTGTTTGGTATGCTGGTGTATATCAGCCTTGCAGTTTTTTTCGCCCTGACTGTCAATCGTGAAATACTGATCAATGATCCGCAGGTTCTGTTTCAGATTTCATTGGTACCCCAGCTTGTAATTGCCGGAATACTTGGTGCCACACTGTCGTCAGGGCTGGTCAGTATTATGGGGGCGCCCAGGATTTTGCAGGCGGTGGCCATGGACAGAATCCTGCCTGCTTTCTTCTCGAAAGGTTATGGTGCATCGAACGAACCACGGAATGCCCTTGTGGTTGCATTTTTAATCGCACAGGCGGGCATCCTGATCGGAGAGCTGAATACCATTGCCCGCATTGTGACCATCTTTTTTATCATCATTTATGGCTTTCTCAATATTACCTATACCCTGGAAAGCTGGGCCGGGAGCGATTTCAGACCTTCTTTCAAAATTCCGCGTGTGGTGAGCATTATCGGTGCCCTGGCCTGTATTGTGGTCATGATACAGCTTGACCTGCTGGCACTGATCATTGCTTCCGTTTTGCTAATCGCACTGTTTCTCTTTCTGAAAAAGAAAGAACTAACACTGCAGAGTGGAGATACCTGGACAGGGGTGTGGTCTTCGCTGGTAAAAACAGGGTTGGGAAAGTTGAGTATAAGTGGGGAAAAATCCCGCAACTGGCGTCCCAATGTGATGTTGTTTAGCGGCGGGGAGAAAAACAGGCCACACCTGATAGAGATGGGAAAGGCCCTGGTGGGAAAGATGGGTGTGTTTACGAATTTCGAACTGACTGAACAACCAGGAGGTGATATCCTGTTCGGTTTGAAGGAGCAGGAGGTTCCTGCCGCCCCTTCATTGAAAACCGGTGTCTTTACCCGACGTCATACCTGCCGTGATATTTATGAGGGTATTGATGTGATATCCAGGGTTTACGGGTTTACCGGTTTTGAGCCCAACACGGTGCTGATGGGGTGGGCAAGGAATTCGAAACAACCGGAAAAGTTTGCCCGGTTGCTGACCAATCTGAAGCGGCAGGATTATAATTGTGCTTTTCTCAAATATGACAAAGAAAAAGGCTTCGGAAACTACAGGAAAATCGATTGTTGGTGGAGCGGGAAAGGAAGGGAACTGTCGTTGATGATTTTCCTTTTGCGATTTATCACTTCCAGTGAGCGCTGGAGGACGGCGCAGATACGTGTTTTGGTGGTGAATCCTGACAGCTCAAAAACGGATCGTTTTTACAGCCTGATTAACCAGCTGCTCGAAAACCACCGCCTCAAAGCTGAAGTGAAAGTGATTCAGAACAGCGTGGAGCAGCGTTCTTTGCGTGATATTATCAAAGGAGAGTCATGGCAGAGCGACCTGACGTTGATGGAACTGCCCGACTTCAATTTCAGGGAACCGGCCACAACCATTGATAAGGCCAATGCCATTGCTGAAAATGTGCAAACAACCCTCTTTGTGACCGCCTCATCGTTTTTTGATGAATTCAGTGTGCTGACGCCAACCCCCGAAGTTATGGAAGATGCTGAAAGTGAGCTCCAGCGTCCTTCAGCCGATTTGCTGAACCGGTTGAAGCTGTCATCGCGTGAAATCATTGCCAATGAGGTGTATAACATCGGCCGGTCTGCGGCCCGTTTTCTGGAAAAATATTATGTACAGTGTCCTGAACACATCCTGGAAAAAAATCAGCGATTTTGTCGCGAGCTGGAAGGTTTTTCCCTCAGAACAATAGACTCTTTAAAAAAGGCAGCGGAAAAACAGAGTCCGGAGCATCGTTCCCGGGAATTTCTTAAAGTTTTGAATGATTTTTCATTCCATTCTCAGCGGCACATCCAGCTGATGCGTACCCGGCGGATAATTGAGACCCGGAAAATGCTGGAGACAGCCAATAAAGAATATCTGGATGAATTACGGGCAATGATGAATGTGATGCCGGAAAAGATCCGCATCAGGTTAAGCCGGAAAGAATTTGTGTTCAGGAAACATGACAGGCTTCAGACCAGGCTGTATAAGGCGGGCAAGATTGTCGTCGCTTCACTGACCGGCAAACCGGTTGCTCATAAAATCAATGTTATTCCGGCAGCCCGGTTTTTCCTGTACCACAACAGATTGCAAAGCATTCACCGCTTCATGGAGGACTTTGCTATATATACTTTTTCGGAAGTGGCTGAAGTGCGGCAGCTGTTCAACGGAATTCATGAACTGATCGAAAAATCAAGGTTGGAAACCGGGAATCGGTCCAGAAACCTGGAACGGATTCGACTGGAACGAAGCCGACTTGCCGCGAAGGTGCAGGTGATTGACAACGAGGGGAAAAGGTTCTATTACAATGCGGGTCAAAAGTTATTTGATGAACTTGTCAACGACCTGCAACAGTTTAATTTCCACCTGGAAAGTACCGGAGCCAATATCAGAAGCAGAAACTTCAGGGTTTATTTTAAGCAGGATCCCATGCTGGTTAAAGAAATAGCAGGGTTTGCGGATACCTGGGAGAAAAACCTGGGGGGATTCATCAATAAGGCTATTCTTGACTTTTACGTGTTATCACTGAAGAGCAGAATCCATGCAAAGATTCGTAAATATTGCCGTGATTTTCGTGCCTCCCTGGAGTCAGTTATGGTGAAGCAGGTTGAGCAATATGAACATTTTGCCGGAGAATTGTTGTCAGAGGAAGAGATCCGTTTAGCTAAAATACAGCGGATTGAGCATTCAGGTTTTCAGGCTTTACCGGTTCATGCAGCTTTCCGGAAACTGTATGCTGAAATCCGGGAAGTGTTGCTCGATATTCCTGATAAAATTGAGATCAGTGGGGAGCAACTTGATGAAAAGATCCATGATAATGCTTTTGTGGAAACAGAAAGGGTTGTGGTCAGTTTCCGCAAAACCATCGATTATTACATTGGTGCTGAACTCATTGACCATACGGCCAAAAAAACCCACGAAGCTGAGAAGCAGTTGCAGCAAAGTGTGTCTGCAATCAAAGACATGGTTCGGCTGCTGAATTTCAGCCTTGACAACGAAAGCAAAGAAGATGATTCAGATCAGCAGGATTACCGTATTCAGCAGTCGAGAATGCTCGTTAAGAATTTTCTGCAAAAGATATCCGGAGAGAAAGAAAAGATCCGGAAAGTGGGAGAAAGTGTGGAAGAGGTTTTTGAAAATGGATTAAAGAAAGGGTTTGAGCCATTGTCCTCCTCCACCATCAGTAAAACCAGCATGGCGGTGAAGAAGAAGGTGAAAGAAGCTGAGAACGATGCCCTGACCAACCGTTTTCAGCGCAAACTGACCAGGATGCAGGATAAAGCACGGGATCGTTTTGTGGATGTGCTTTACAGCAAGAGTGAAGGACAGTTGTGGGTGAGCCATGTGGAGCAATCAGCCCGGCAGGGGTACGGATCAACCCAGGATATGCTTTCGTTTGTGGAAGCCATTACTCCAGCGCCGGGCCTGATGAAAGAACTTCCATTTTACTATGCGTCCCTGTTTTCGGGGCAGTCAGGAGCAGGAGAGGATTTCTGGGTCGGAATGCACAGGGAGGTTGCTGATTGTTCCCGCGCCATTCAGCGTTTTAAATCAGGGTTTCCGGGAGCACTGATCATTACCGGAGAACGGAGTTCGGGAAAATCTTCCCTTTCCAGAAAGATGGCGGAACAGCATTTCGGTAAAGAACAGATCCATTCTTTGCGCGCTCCTCAGTCGTGTTCAGCTGATCCGGAGCTGTTTACCCGTAAATTACAGGAGTCATTGGGTGTACGGAACAATAATATTGAGGATGTTTTCCGCGCACTGCCTGCCGGTAAGGTAATTATCATCCAGGATCTGGGGCTCTGGTGGGAAAGACGACCGGGCGGCGATGTCGTGGTTGAAATAATCAAGGGGTTGATCGACCGTTTCGGACACAAATGTCTTTTCATTCTCAATGTGAACATTCATGCCCTTCGGCGCATTGACCGGCAAACCATGCTGATGCGTTATTCGCTGGCCACGGTGAATTGTGCGCCTTTTGATGCCAGGGAGCTGAAGGACATGCTTCTGCTCAGACACCAGGCAGGAGGAATGAAGCTCAAGTACAAGAAAAAAGATGAAGACCGGATGAGTGCCTGGGATAAGGCCAGGCTATTTAACAAACTGTTTGATCTTTCGTATGGGAACCCCGGCACAGCAACCATTCTTTGGCTTGCATCCATCAAAAAAGTGTCAGGTAAAACATTGACCGTGGATTCTCTGTGGCTGCCGGATCCGGCTGTTTTTGAACGGCTGACCCCCGAGCAATGGTTTTATGTGCATCAGTTTGTGGTAAACCGCCGCTTTTCCATTGAAAAGCTGGCGCTGAACATTGAAGTTTCGAAGGAAAAGGTTGCAGCGGACATTCGCACATTGGTCAGGGCAGGCGTACTAACAGAAAAATTTGACGGCGTTTTCGCCATTCGTCCCGGTCTGGATCTTTATCTGGTTGATCTTTTAAAAGCAAACAAACGATTATGAACCTTTTGCTGTTTTTGGTTGCCGGCTTATTGGTGTTTGGTCTATTCAGGTTGCTTTCAAGGGCCGCCAGGATGCTGATAAGTCGCAAAGCTCTTCGCAACAGGATACTGGCTCTTCTGCCGGTTGCGGAATTGCTGATCTGGATCGGTTATGGATTTTGGGGGCTCAGCATTCTCTTCGGGGGTTTGGTATATTATGATCTCATTTTGTGGGTGGCCGTTGTATTGTTAATTGTTGCGCTTGCCTGGTTTGTGTTCCGGGATTTTCTGGCCGGGGTTTTACTGAAGGCCGAGAGGTCGCTGGAGGCAGGACGTTATATTAAAGCCCCTTATGCTGAAGGGTATATCCGATCGCTGGGCGCCCGTTCGGTGGTGCTTGTCAATGAGAAAGGGGAGATTATGAGGGTTCCTTATTCCCGGATCAATAAAGAGATGATCGTACTGCCTCCGGAAAATGATGAAAGCCTGCCTCATCACCTTAAACTTTCGCTGCCGGCTATCCGTGATCCTGAAGTGTATAAACGTCTGGTCGAAAAAGAACTAATGGCCATGCCATGGATCACCGGATCTTCACCTTCGGTCGATATTGTGGAGGAGACAGATGGAAGATACCGGCTCCATCTGACGTTTTATACCCATATTCGGAGCCAGGGTGCCCGCGTGGGGGAAAAGATCAAAAAAGTATTATCGGTTGCGGCTGACAGTGAATTCAATCAGCTTCCTTAGAGAGTTTCTGGCCGGCACATCAGGAAGAGATTCCATCAGCTCAAGTGCCTGCTCTTTATATTGGTGCATATACCTGCCGGCATATTCGATGCCGCCGCGGTTATGTACCATGCGGATCAGTTCTGAAGCCCTTTCCGGGTCCTGATTGTGGTTTTTTACTGTATTGATGATCCATCGCTTTTCACGTAAAGATGTATTACTGAGGAGATAAATCAGCGGAAGGGTCATTTTCTGATCCCTGATATCAACACCGGAGGGCTTGCCTTTTACGCGGTCTTTTTCAAAATCCAGGATGTCATCTTTGATCTGGAAAGCGATCCCTGCTTTTTCACCGATGTGGCGCAACACATCCACCTGTTCGGCGGGGGCATCTGCCGATGTGGCTCCGCATGCCAGGCAGGCGGTGATCAGTGAAGCGGTTTTTTTCCGGATGATCTCAAAATAGATTTCCTCCTTGATGTCCAGATGTCTGGCTTTTTCAATCTGCATCAGTTCACCTTCGCTCATGTCGCGGACTGATCCTGACACAATCTTCAGCATGTCAAAATCATTGTGATCCAGACTCAGGAGTAACCCTCTGGACAACACATAATCCCCGACCAAAACAGAAATTTTGTTTTTCCACAATGCATTCAGCGAAAAAAAGCCCCGTCGCTCATTGGAATCGTCCACCACGTCGTCGTGAATCAGTGTGGCGGTGTGAAGGAGCTCGATGAGGGAGGCAGCCCGGTATGTTCTTTCGGAGATCTCTCCGTAAATATTTGCAGAGAAGAATACAAAAAGCGGCCGGAGTTGTTTCCCTTTGCGCTTGACAATATACCGGGCGACCTTATCCAGCAGTGGCACTTTGCTTTTCATGGTTTTGCTGAACCTCTTTTCAAAGGTTCTCATGTGATGGTCAACAGGTGCCTTGATTTCTTCAAGTGTCATGCCGGTCTGATTTTTATCAAACTTAAGGGATGTGGCGGAGAATTGCAAATCACGGATTGCTGCCGGGATGTCCCGCCGGATTCCTTGCCGCCTTTTGCTTTCCGGTCAGTGCCGGGGGCGCAGATCGGTACGCTCAGCAACCACGCCGGCTATTTTTTCAATGGGGATGCGTTCCTGTTTCATGCTGTCCCGCTCTCTGATGGTAACGGTGTTGTCTTCCAGGGTTTGATGGTCGATGGTAATGCAATATGGCGTGCCGATGGCATCCTGTCTGCGGTATCTTCTGCCAATGGCGTCTTTATCTTCGTACTGGCAGTGAAAATCATATTTCAGCCGGTCAAATATCTCCCTGCCTTTTTCAGGCAGCCCGTCTTTTTTCACCAGGGGAAGCACTGCTACTTTCACGGGAGCGAGGGCCGGCGGAATATTCATAACTACCCGTTCAGATCCGTCTTCCAGGGTTTCCTCTTTGTAGGCGTGCGTCAGGATGGCCAGGAAGGTGCGATCCAGGCCTATGGATGTTTCCACCACATAGGGCACATAGCTTTCTTCGGTTTCCGGATCGTAGTACTGCAATTTTTTTCCGGAGAACTCCTGGTGGGCGCCAAGGTCAAAATCGGTGCGGGAGTGAACACCTTCCAGTTCCTTGAATCCAAAAGGGAAATTAAATTCAATATCCACGGCCGCATTGGCATAATGAGCCAGCTTTTCATGGGTGTGTACACGAAACCTTTCTTCGGGTATTCCAAGAGCCAGGTGCCAGCGCATCCGTTCTTGCTTCCAGTACTCGAACCATTCAGCTTCCTGTCCGGGTCTGACAAAAAACTGCATTTCCATCTGTTCAAACTCACGCATCCTGAAAATGAATTGACGGGCCACGATCTCATTCCGGAAGGCTTTGCCAATCTGGGCAATGCCGAAAGGAAGCTTTTTGCGGCCTGTTTTCTGCACGTTCAGATAGTTCACAAAAATACCCTGGGCAGTTTCCGGGCGCAGATAGATTTTTGATGCCCCGTCGCTGGCTGAACCCATTTGGGTGTTGAACATCAGGTTGAACTGCCTGACGTCTGTCCAGTTACGTGATCCTGAAACAGGGCAGGCGATACCCAGATCTTCAATGAGTTGCCTGAGCTCATCCAGCTTTTCATTTTCCAGGGCCGGCACAAAACGGCCTTTGATCTCCTCGATCTTCGCCTGGTTGGCTTTTACCCTGGGGTTCGTTTCCCGGAACATTTTCTCATCAAAACTCTCGCCGAACTTTTTGGCGGCTTTACTGACCTCCTTTTCGATTTTTTCTTCCAGCTTTGCCAGATGGTCCTCGATCAGGACGTCTGCTCTGTATCTTTTCTTTGAATCCTTGTTGTCGATCAGCGGATCATTGAATGCCTCCAGGTGTCCGGATGCTTTCCAGACCGTAGGGTGCATAAAGATGGCCGAATCAAGCCCCACGATGTTTTCATGGTACTGAACCATGGATCGCCACCAGTAATCCTTGATGTTGTTTTTCAGCTCCACCCCGTTTTGTCCATAATCGTAGACGGCACTCAGCCCGTCATAGATTTCACTGGAAGGGAAGATAAACCCGTATTCCTTGCAATGTGCAATGATCTTCTTGAAAATGTCTTCGCCTTTGGCCATATTATGCTTTTTATGCGTGTTTTCTATACCTTGATTTTCTGTTTGTTCAATTGATTATCACCCGGACACTTTTGGGGATGATTTCGAAAGAAAAGGGAGAGTGCCCCAGTGATTCCCCGTCTGCTTCCAGCAATACAGGCTGATCGCATTCGATGTGGATTGTTTTGGCGGTTTGGGTCACAACCCGTTTATGCTTTTTGATCGTTCCATCATAGAGACGCCGGACGTTGGTGATCACCGACCATTTGCTCAGGTCTTTGATCAGGGTGACATCGAACAGTCCGTCATCGGGTTTTGCGTCCGGTGCCTGCCGCATTCCGCCTCCATTGTACTGCCCGATTCCGATCCCGATGGTGAAAAACTTTTCACTGAATTTTTTTCCGTTTACGGCCACCCGCGTATTGCATGACTTATAGGTAAACAATGAGCCGATCAGATGTTTCAGGTAAAGCAGCGGATTTCCCCTGCCCCTGGATTTGCTGTCGTTGGTTTTGCTGGCCACCAGCCCGTCGAACCCCACACCTGCCATGTTGATAAAATAACGGGATGACTCCTCTAAGCGGTTGAAATAGTTCACCGTACCGGCATCCTGCAGCAAAGTTTTTCCCTTTTTCAGCACGAGGATGGCTGCCTCGTAATCCATGGGGATGTCATAGGTTCTTACCCAGTCGTTTCCTGTTCCCACTGAAATCATCCCGACGGTAATGTCTGTGGTGGGAACGGTGGTCTGACGAAATATCCCGTTCACCACTTCATTGAGCGTTCCGTCACCACCAACGGCAATGATTTTGCGGAGCCCCTGCTTTACATGATACTCCACCAGCTCAACGGCATGCCAGGGCCCACGGGTAAATACAGCCTGGTAGCTGAACCCCTGTTCGTCAAGCAGACCTGAGATTTTATCCCAGTCTCTGCGCACCTTCCCGATACCGGCATTGGGGTTGACAACCACCAACCATTGATCTGTCATTGTTTGTGTTCTTTCAAAATATTACCGGGCAACATGGACCCATTTGGGAAAGAGCCCCTGTGCCAAAACAGGATGCAAAATTAAGAAAAATAGCACAATACCAATTTATAACCAATGCTTGTCAATCAGGTAGCGGGCAATCTGGATGGCATTGGTTGCTGCCCCTTTTCTGAGGTTGTCAGCCACGATCCATAAGTTGAGCCCGTTATCCAGGGAATGGTCACGGCGGATTCGGCCAACAAAGACCTCATCCCGCCCTTCGGCGTATTTGGGCATGGGGTATATGCTGTTTTTGGGGTTGTCCTGCACCACTACACCGGGGGTGCTCTCCAGTAGCTTGCGGATATCATCCTGCCGGAACGGTTTTTCTGTTTCTATGTTTACAGCCTCGGAGTGTCCACCCATTACAGGAATTCGCACCACGGTGGCTGTGATCTGAATACCGGGAGCGTCGAGGATCTTCCGGGTTTCGTTGACCAGTTTCAGCTCTTCGGCCGAATCTCCGTTCTCATCAAAATCGCCTCCGTGAGGGAAGCAGTTCAGGTCGATGGGGTGTGGGTAAGCCATTTCCCCGCTTTCCCCCTCTCTTTCATTGAAGAGTTGCCGGACTGCATGAATACCGGTGCCTGTCACCGACTGGTAGGTGGATATCACAAGGCGCTTAATGCCGAATTTCTGATAAATTGGCCAGATGGGAACTACCATCTGTATGGTGCTGCAGTTTGGGTTGGCAATGATGCGTGTTGATTCTTTGATCTGGCCGGCATTGACTTCAGGTACAACCAGTGGTACTTCTTCCATCCCGCGAAAAGCGGAAGAATTGTCAATAACATAGGCCCCGGTTTCGGCAAAAGCTGCTGCATATTTTCGTGCTGTGGAGGCGCCGGCAGAGAAGATGGCCAAATCGGGTTTTGCCTTGATGGCGTCTTCCACGCTCTGTACCTTGAAGGGGTTTCCCCGTACGGTGATTTCTTTGCCCACGGAACGCTCAGATGCGCATGGGATAAATTTTGTGAAGGGAATTTGCTGTTCTTCCAGAACCCTGATCATCATTTCCCCGACCAGGCCTGTGGCTCCAATCAATGCAATTACCATACAGATTTCTTTTTTAACCGGTTACTATTAATGCCCGCTACCCGGCGGCCTTTACCAAAGCAAAAATACTACATTTAGACCGGGGTAAAAAAAATGTCATGCGGAAAGCCTTTTTTTATATAGTACTGTTGTGGCCTTTGGCGGGTTTTGCCCAGTTTGAGGATGATTTCAGCAACGGGGATTTTACACATAATCCGCCGTGGGCCGGGGATCATGATGAATTTATTGTGGATCAGGGGATGTTGCGGCTTTTCAGCGAAGGAGGGGGTGTTGCATGGTTGTCTACATCCAGTAAGGTGATCGGTGATACCCAGTGGGATTTTTGGGTGCGAATGGCTTTTGTGCCATCAGACAACAACCATCCCAGGATTTACCTCGTCAGTGACCGGCCTGATCTGTCAGGAGCACTGAAGGGTTATTTTATCCAGATCGGGAAAACCGGGACTGATAATAAGCGCCTGTATTTTTGCCGCCAGAACGGGAAGGAAGTGGAGGTGCTTCTGGAAGGCTCCATGAACCTGGCCACCACTTCCAATAACCATTTAAGAATCAGGGTTACACGGGATGCGATCGGGAACTGGAGTTTTTATGCTGACCCCTCCGGGGGGCATCTTTTTTTACCCCAGGGAACTGTATATGATACCACATTTTCCCGGACGTCGTGGTTCGGGATCACCTGCACTTATACCACCACCAACAGCCGCCGGTTTTATTTTGATGACTTCCGGGTGGGAGAGATACTTCCCGAGCCACCTCCCCGGGTAACCAGACTGGAAGTGGTTTCCGGGGGCAGTCTTGATGTATATTTCAGCCAGGCCGTGGATAAAACCAGCGCCGGTTTGGTCAATAATTATCTGGCAAGCGGTGATGCCGGAAGGCCCCTGGTGGCTGCCCCTGACCCTGAACGACCTCATGTGGTCCGCCTTTTGTTTGGCCGTAATTTTCAGGAAAACCATCTGTACACCCTTACCGTATCAGGGGTTAAAGGTGCCGGAGGACAGGTAATGGAGTGTTATTCCGGACCATTTGTAAATTATATGTCTCAACGTTTCGATGTGGTATTCAATGAACTGATGGTTAATAGCCAACCCGTGGTTCAGCTTCCTGCTCATGACTGGCTGGAATTGTTTAACACAACCCAGGTTCCAATCAATCTTGAAGGCTGGACTTTGAAATACGGCAATAGTTCGCAGATACTGCCAGAGTCAGTCATCCCTCCCGGGGGGTACCTGGTGCTGACTACCGAAACGGCCCTGCCTTTCCTGGAAGATGCCGGAAATGTGGCAGCCGTACCCGGGTTGGGGGTCAATGCCCTGCCCATCGGCGGGTCCTCCCTTGTGCTGTACGATGATGCAGGGAAAATGATCTCGCATGTCAGTTATTCAGACGCATGGTACAGAGACCAGTCGAAAAAAGGGGGCGGGTGGTCATTGGAGAAAATTGACCCTTTTAATTTTTGTCAGGGAGCAGGGAACTGGAGGGCTTCAGTTGATCCCAGGGGAGGAACACCCGGGGAGCCAAATTCTGTGCTGGCAGAAAACCCCGATGTATCTGTGCCGGAGTTGTTGCGGGCCGGTTATGTGGACAGGCATACGATCATCTTGCATTTTGACCAGCCCATGAACGATGACGGATTGGGCAGCATAAACAATTACATGGTCAGCGGGGGTGTCGGCAACCCCGTGTCAGCTTTTCCTGTGGATCCTGCTTTTTCATCCGTTCAGCTGGAACTGTCAAGCCCACTATCAGAGGGCGTTGTATACCAGGTGGAGGTGGCAGAAGGCATCACAGATTGTGCTGGCAACAAACTTCAGAATTACGTGGTTCCGGTGGCGGTTCCTTTGCAGGCAGCGCCATCGGATATGGTGATCAATGAAGTCCTGTTTAATCCGCCTCTTGGCGGGGCCCGGTATGTGGAAATCTACAACCGCAGCGAGCATGTGTTTGACCTGAAAGACTACCTGATTGCCTCAAAGGATACCTTTACCGGCAATCTGTTGGATCCCCGCCTGATCAGTGAGGAGAGTCTGCTGATGTTTCCGGGCGATTTTGTGGTATTGAGCAATAACGTGCAGGGGGTGCTGCAGACATTTTATACCAATAACCCCAATGGGTTTGCCGAAGTGGAGCGTCTGCCGGGCATGACCAACAGCGGTGGGCTGCTGGTGTTGTCCTGCAGAGGGCATGTGACCATTGATAAGCTGACCTTTTCTGAGGACATGCATCTGCCCCTGCTCATTGATCTCAAAGGGATTGCCCTGGAACGGCTGCACCCCGGCAGGCCGTCAGAGGACAGGCACAACTGGCATTCTGGTGCTGCATCCACGGGTTTCGGAACTCCCGGCTACAGAAATGCGCAACATCAGGCCTCGCCTGCTGATGCCGGGAGCCTGTTTGAGCTGAGTTCCCCGCTTTTCAGGCCTGATGGCAGCGGGGCAGATGATGTGGTGCAGGTTTTCTACCGGATCGGTGAGCCTGGTTATGTGGCCAATGTGCTTGTTTTTGACCGTTCCGGAAGGGAAGTGAAACAACTGGTGAACGGAGAGGTGCTGGCGGTGGATGGAGCCTTTACCTGGGACGGAACCACCAATGGCGGGCAAAGGGCTGCGGTCGGGATGTATGTGATCTTCCTGGAAGTTTTCAATGCCCGCGGGAAAGTTCATACTGCCAGGCTTCCTGTGGTGTTGGCCGGAGAGTTTTAGGCCTTTGGTGCATGCTTCACGGCATAATGTCCATCATCAGGTGGTGATGCCCAGTGTGGCCACCCAAACCCTGACCCCCTTTGTTTCCATCAGTTTCAGCGCACATGCTTCCAGGGTTGCCCCGGTGGTAAGCACATCATCGATCAGCAGCACTTTCATGTTTTCCAGTGCGGGCTTATCAGGGCATTCGAACACTGTGGATACGTTTTCCCAGCGATGAAACCGGGACTTTTTTGTCTGGCTTGAAGTTTCTTTTTTTCTGACGAGCAGATCATCCCTGCAGGGTATCTGAAGCATATCACTGATCCCGTTCCCGATCACCCGGCTTTGATTGAAGCCTCTTTTCTTTTCCTTGTCTGGATGCAGGGGGACAGGGATGATGGAGTCAAGACCTTGAAAAATGGGGGAGTGTTTCAGGGAGGTCCCGAGTTTTTGCCCCAGCCAGAAACCCAGCTCAAGATCTCCCCTGTATTTGAACTGATGGATCAGTTGCTGTACCATCCCACCTTTTTGGAAATGGAACAGTGCTGTACTTCCTTCAATGCGAACCCTGCCGTAGAAAACTTCCGATACCCGATTCTCTTTGTGACTCGCAAATCCGGTGCATGGAAGTGAAGCCAGGCAATAACTGCATATGTGTATTTCACCCCCGAAGAGCTGTTTTTTACATATGCAACATAAATCAGGGTATATCAGGGAAATAAAATTTTTTATGTAAGTACTGGAGAACATAAATATTGCAGGAATAATCTCTCAAAATTGTATAAATTTGCACAGCATTACTCTGTGGTCTTTCTTCTTTCTTTGACTATGAGGAAATTTATGGCTTTTAATATAGTTAATAATGCGACAGAAGGATGCAATAAACCAGCAAACGGTCATTATTTTCGTTTAATATGACTGCTTGCCCCAAAAAATCGAATCAAATTAATTCAATAACCAATCAATTCACGTACTCGATTCATTATGGAAACTAAAGGGAGTGTTACGCCGGAGGCAAACAAAAAAAGGGAGAAAATATACCGTATCACCATTCTTGTTTTGGGTGTACTGGTGCTATTGCTTGGGATCCTGTGGGTTACCAGTCGCCAATCTTTAAAGGAGGTTACCACCGAAAGGGAGGTTGCAGAGGAACTCAACCGCGGGTTGCAGCATGAACTGGATTCTGTGCTGGAGGATTACTACAACTTTAAAATTGAGTATGACAGTGTATTGGCAGATAAGGACAGTGTCATTCAGGCCAATGCGGAAGAAATCCAGGATTTGATCCGCCGTCAGGAAGATTACTACCGGATCCGCCGTCAGCTCAATCTTTTGCGGGAAATTACCCAGAACTATGTGCATGAAATAGATAGCCTGCATAATGAGAACCGGGTGCTGAAGGCCCAGAATGTACAGATGCGTGATGAGATCGAGCAGGTTACCAGAAGAACCACAGAGCTGACAGAGGACAAAGAGCAGCTGGAATCTCAGGTGGAAATGGCTTCGGAATTGCGGGCATACCAGATTGAGCCCTATCCTTTCCGTATTCGTGGGCGCGGACGTGAGGCAGAAACCGACCGGGCCAGGCGGGTGGAGCAAATCAGGGTATGTTTCCTGATTGGAGAGAACCCCATAATTTCTGCCGGTGAGATGAATGTATATATGCGAATTGCTGATCCGGATGGAAATATTCTGCGCATGAGTGATGCCATGGAGCATGCTTTCATTCACAAAGAGGACACTTTGCAATATTCGGTTTCGGATGTGGTAAACTACCAGAATGAAGAGCTGAATACCTGCCTGACCTGGGAGAGGACGGAAGAATTTGAGCCCGGTGTGTATTCCATTTCGCTGTTCACCGATAAGCATCGTCTGGGTGAAACAGCATTGGAACTTCGGTAAATACATATTTTAAGGAGCGGGTGTTCGCCCCGCTCCTCTTATGTTTTTTGTTTAAAGGTCAAAACCCCGTTTTGACCATTTTCTTTATGGTACAAATACATTAAGGATGCATATTTCTTACAACTGGCTGAAAAGTTATGTAAATACCCGGAAAGCTCCGGAAGAATTATCGGTGTTGCTTACCGACTGCGGACTTGAAGTGGAAGGGCTGGAAAAAAGGGAAGCCGTACCCGGCGGGCTGAAAGGGGTTGTGGTCGGGAAAGTTGTTTCCTGTGTGCCACATCCCAATGCGGACCGTTTGGTTCTGACCACCGTGGATGCCGGTGGTGAGGAACCATTGCCCATTGTTTGCGGTGCTCCGAATGTACGTGAAGGACAGAAGGTACTTGTTGCCACGGTGGGGACAACACTCTATACTGATAAGGGTTCCTTTGAAATCAAAAAGGCAAAAATCAGGGGAGAACGATCTGAGGGGATGATCTGCGCAGAAGACGAATTGGGTTTGGGTGACTCCCATGAGGGGATCATGGTGCTTCCCGAAGATGCTCCCGTGGGAAAGGAGGCGTCGGAATATTTTGTGCTTGAATCGGACTGGCTTTATGAAATTGGCCTGACACCCAACCGCATCGATGCTGCTTCTCATATCGGTGTTGCCCGCGATGTGGCTGCCGTTCTTAATCATCAGGAAAAAAATCGTGAACACAGGGTGCTGTGGCCTGACGTAACGGGGTTTAGTCCAGATAATGAGCAACTGCAGGTTGAAGTCAGTGTCGAAGACCCGGAAGCCTGTCCGCGATATACCAGCCTGACGATTTCCGGAGTGGAGGTAAAGGATTCTCCTGACTGGCTCAAACAAAGACTGTTGTCAGTTGGTCTGAAACCGTTGAACAACGTAGTGGATGTCACCAATTTTGTGTTACAAGAGGTGGGTCAGCCCCTGCATGCTTTTGACATGCAATCCATCCCCGGGAGAAAGGTAATTGTCAGAAAACCCCCGAAAGGTGAGGTTTTTGAAACCCTGGACGGTGAGAAACTGGAACTGACCGGTGAAGATCTGATGATCTGCAGTGAAACGGATCCCATGTGTATGGGAGGAATTCTTGGCGGAATTCATTCAGGGGTCAGCGAAAAAACCACCGATGTGTTTCTGGAAAGTGCCTGTTTCAATCCTGTCACTATCCGTAAGTCCGCCAGGCATCATGGCCTTAAAACTGAGGCATCATTCCGTTTTGAGCGGGGGTCTGATCCCGAAATGACTGTCTATGCCTTGAAACGGGCTGCCCTGTTGATCCGGGAAATAGCAGGCGGCCAGATTAGTTCCCGGGTAAATGATATATTCCCTGGCAAATCGGAACGCCGGCAGATCGAACTGAGTTTCCGGCACATAAATACCCTTATCGGAAAGCCCCTGGCGCCTGAAGAGATAAAAAACATTCTTGAGGATCTGGATTTTGAGGTTATTTCTGAAAGTAAGACCGGATTTCATTTATCCGTACCTCATTACAGAGTGGATGTGACACGTCCGGCTGATGTGATCGAGGAAGTGCTTCGTGTTTACGGGTATAATAATGTGGAGGTGCCTTCAAAAATGCATTCTTCCATTGTGATTTCACCCAAACCTGATAATGAACAACTGCAGAATGTGGTGGCTGACATGCTTTCCTCCCGAGGGTTCAATGAGATCATGAACAACTCCCTGACCAGGGCTGCCTTCTATGAGCAAGAAGGCTTTGAACCCGGGAAGTCAGTTACACTTGTTAACCCGCTGAGCCAGGATCTGAATATCATGCGACAGTCGTTGCTTTTTGGTGGTCTGGAGGTGATCCGGTATAATCAGAACAGAAGGGTGGAGGATCTGAAACTCTATGAATTCGGCAACATCTATTTCAGGGATGCATCTGCCAACCCGTCTGATCCGCTTGATGCCTACAGTGAACGACTGGTGCTCGGACTTTTCATGACGGGCCGTCGCCAGCCGGAAAATTGGCATGAACCTTTCCCGGCCACAGATTTCTTTGACCTGAAAAATGCAGTTTTTGTGGTATTGCAAAGGCTGGGAATTGAAAAAAATGATCTGGATGTAAAACAGCAGGAAGGCCCTGCTCCCTTTGCCTATTCACTGGAAATTATTTCAGGAGGCAAACGGATTGGCACCCTGGGCATGCTCAACAGGGAAACCGTGCAGGCTTTTGATCTTAAAGATGAGGTGTTTTACGGAATTTTGGAATGGGAAGCCCTGCTCCCCTTGTTTGCAACACGAAAACTGCTCTATGAGCAAGTTCCCCGTTATCCTGAGGTACGCCGTGATCTGGCCTTACTCATTGACCGCGATATAAGTTTTGCAGAAATCGAAAGGATCGCTTTCGATACCAGTAAAAAGCTGTTACGTGATGTGAACCTGTTTGATGTGTACCAGGATGAAAAACTGGGCAGGAATAAGAAGTCTTATGCGGTCAGCTTTACTTTGCTCGACAAAGAAAAAACCCTGCGCGACAAAGATGTGGATAAGGTCATGAAGAAGCTGACCAGTGCCTATGAGAAAAAACTCGGTGCTGTTATCCGTTGAGGCGTAATAGTTAAGACTCCCTTTACCTGGCTTTTAAGGCTTTCTGGCTCGGGGGGCTTCAGGCATCCTGATTACCATGGGGTCTTTCAGGCATTCGGATTACGATGGGGCTTTCTCTGTGGACTTCCACATATTTCTCACCGGGATCAGTGAAGCCAGTAACCCGATGCAGAAGACGGTCACGGCAACCATCAGCAGATCTGTCCACTGAACTGCCACCGGGTAGGCATCAATAATAAATACCCCTTCGGCCTGCAACGATATCAGACCAAAGCGCATTTGAGCCCAGGATATCAGTCCTCCCAGCAGAATTCCTCCCAGTGCCCCTCCCAGGCTGATCAGCACCCCTTCTGTCAGGAAAATGCGGTGTATCAATCTTTTTGAAGCACCCATGCTTCTGAGCACTGAAATGTCTCTTCGTTTTTCAATGACAAGCATTGTTAGTGACCCGACGATATTGAAGGCCGCTATGATCAGGATAAAGGTCAGGATAAAAAATATGGCCCATTTTTCTGAGCGCATGATCTTGTGCAGAAAATCCTGCTGCTGAATTCTGTCTCTGATCACAAAGTCCGGGCCTGCAATTTCCTGCATTTCCTGTTGTACGCGCCTGTGATTTGCTCCTGGCTCCAGGCCTGCTACCAGTGAACTTACCTCATGGTTTTCGTAATCAAGTAACCTGCGCATCAGCCTAACTGGAACAACCACATACTCCATGTCAAACTCTGCCTGTACGGCAAATACACCCGAAGCGTAATTGGAGGAAGACCGGAAAGCCTGTGCAGGAAGCATTCCTGTAGTTCTCCCCCTTCGGGGGATGTAGATGTTAAGGGGATTTCGGAAATCCTGAATGTTCACGTTGAGCATATAGTATACCCCCTGGCCTAGCAGCAAGTGATCCATATCCCCGTCCTGGAGGAGGTATTCTCCCCTTACCAGAAGGGTGTCAAGGCCGGTGATTTCCCTGTAGGCGTCGTCCACACCGCGCAGGGTTACCAGGTGCTGTTTGTCGCGGTATGAAAGCATGCCCGATTCTTCAAGAACTTCGCTGTAGGTCACCACTCCTTCGATGCTTTTGAGTTCTTCCATGGGGAGGTCTTCCAGGGGAAAGGTTTTGCCCTCTGCCAATGTTATTTCCATGTCGGCATGAAAGGCGTTGTACAGCGACATGATGAGTTTCTCAAACCCGTTAAACACCGACAATACCACCACAAGCGCCATGGTTCCGACAGCTACTCCCACCACAGAAACTGCCGTAATAACATTAATGGCATTGTGTGTTTTTTTGGCGAACAGGTACCGCCATGCTATGTATAAAGGGAATCGCAAAACTATCTTGGATTATGAGGTTTCCAGGCTTTTACAAGCAGCCCGGTTCCGGACCGGTGTGTCCTGTGCACATCAGCAGCATTCAGGATCAGAATAAAGGGCATGGTCAGCAGGTAGTAAATTGGCAAAATGAACAGAAATGCCCTGGATTTTCCCAGCATGATGATGGGGTACTTCATGGAAATTCTCCAGGAAATACTTCCGGGCTTTCCGTATGTGTACGCTGTTTCCACATGTTTGAACCCGGTTCCGGTAAGCTTTTGCTTGATTTCTCCCGTGGCATAACCATCGCGCACATGTTCATCAATAAAAGAGGAGTCATCCTGGTGGTGGACATCACTGCCCCCGTGATCGGAGGGGGTGCTGATCAGCAAAAGGCCTCCCGGCCTGAGTGAACGGAAAAAATTGGCAAACACCTTCCTGTCGTCCTCAATATGTTCCATGACATCTACCGACAAAATCAAATCATAAGTGTCTGGTTGTTCAAATGTTGTCAGGTCATATTGCTGAAAGATGGCGTTGGGTAATCCTGCCTGCCTGAAAAAACGGGTGCATGCTTCTGTTTCTTCCTGTTTGATGTCTATGCCCCTGATATGCCAGTTCGGATATTTCCGGGCCATGTAATAACTATATTGTCCGAAACCGCTGCCCGCATCCAGTACCTGCAGCGACTGGCCTGAATCCCCTGACCTGGCAAACTCCTTCAGATTTTTATGAATATGCCATGTACGAAGCAGCAGGATATCAAGAAGGCGGTAAAAAAGTTTGCGCGTCCAGGGTCTGCGGCTAAACAGTTGGCCAAGGGTCTGTTTGACAGGTTCGTATTTCATGTGCCTATTATTTCAGCAGCTTCTCGATGTTCTCGATATAATCAAGGCTGTCGTCAATAAAAAAGCGTAACTCGGGAACTTTTCTGAGCTGGTTTTTGACACGCATTCCGAGGAGTTTACGTATTTCCTTGTTTCGTGCTTCCACTTGCTGGATCACCCTGGCCGCATCTTTCCCAAAAATGCTGAGGTAAATTTTGGCAATGGAAAGATCGCTGGTGATATACACTTTGGTTACTGTGATCATCGCCCCAGGGAACCATTCCTGTCCGCCCTGCTGCAAAATTTCACCAATATCTTTCTGGATAAGGCGGGAAATCCGGTTTTGTCGGTTTGTTTCCATATGCTGCAAAGATACGATAAATCAGATAAACTGACAGAGTAGCCGGGCGTGCTGCAGGTTCACTCTTTCAGCTTTACGAATGCCTGTTTTGAAAATTTGTCGAAAAATTGTACATTTATAGAAGTAAACCCCATCCGTCTTACCAAATCATTAAGCCATGTCAACCCCCAGCTTTGAATACCAGGAGCCTTTCCCAGTGAAAGGAGACAACACGGAATATTACCTGCTGACCTCAGATCATGTATCTGTGACCCGTTTTGAGGGCGTACAGATGCTGAAAATTGAACCGGAAGGCCTGACCATGCTCGCAGAAACAGCTTTCAGGGATGCGGCTTTTATGCTTCGTACTGAACATATTAAACAGGTAGCGGCCATCCTTGAGGATCGGGATGCCAGTGATAATGACAAATATGTGGCACTGACCATGTTGCGGAATGCAGAGATCTCTGCCAAAGGAAAGCTGCCTTTTTGCCAGGACACAGGTACTGCGACCATCATTGGCAGGAAAGGGCAACAGGTATGGACCGGGGGCAGAGATGCAGCCGCCCTCTCAAAGGGTGTTTACCAGGTTTACACCCGGGAAAATCTACGCTATTCCCAAACCATCCCACTGGATATGTACAGGGAAAAGAACTCCGGGACGAACCTGCCTGCACAGATCGATATTGCTGCGACCGACGGAGATGAATACCGCTTCCTGTTCATGGCAAAAGGAGGGGGATCAGCCAACAAAACCGCCCTTTATCAGCAGACCAAAGCCCTGCTCCATCCTGAACGGCTGGTCGCTTTCCTTGTGGATAAGCTAAAGTCACTGGGTACGGCTGCCTGCCCTCCCTATCATGTGGCTTTTGTGATCGGGGGAACTTCTGCTGAAATGACCCTGAAAACCGTTAAGCTGGCCACAGCCAAAGAGCTTGACGGCCTGCCGGGTGAAGGCAATGAGGGAGGCCAGGCCTTCCGGGACTGGGATCTGGAGCTGCAGGTTCTGGAGGAAGCTTTCAGGCTTGGCATCGGGGCACAGTTCGGGGGTAAATATTTTGCCCTTGATGTGCGGATTATTCGTTTACCCCGGCATGGTGCCTCCTGTCCGGTGGGGATGGGGGTTTCCTGTGCAGCCGACAGAAACATCAAAGCCAAAATCAACCAGGAGGGAATTTGGGTTGAGAAACTGGAAGACAACCCGGGCCGGTTCATCCCTGCAGCATATCGCGAAACGGATGATGAAAAAGGAGCAGTCAGGGTGGATCTGGATCAGCCCATGGAAAACATCCTGAGCACCTTATCGGCCAACCCGGTCGGCACAAGGCTTTCTCTCCGCGGAACCATCATTGTGGCCCGTGATATTGCCCACGCCAAAATCAAAGAGCGCCTGGATGCCGGTGAAGAAATGCCGCCTTATATGAAGAAACACCCGGTTTATTATGCCGGACCTGCCAAGACACCTGAGGGAATGGCCTCAGGCTCTTTCGGCCCCACCACTGCCGGGCGTATGGATTCCTATGTGGACTTGTTCCAGCAGCATGGTGGAAGTATGGTCATGATCGCCAAAGGCAACCGCAGCCAGGCGGTTACCGATGCCTGTAAAAAGCACGGTGGGTTTTACCTTGGTAGTATCGGCGGACCTGCAGCCCTGCTGGCTCAGGAAAACATCAGAGAAGTGGAGTTGCTGGAATATCCGGAGCTTGGGATGGAGGCAATTTATCGCATCCGTGTGGAAAACTTCCCTGCTTTTATTCTTGTGGATGACAAGGGAAATGATTTTTACAGCTCACTTTGAGTGAACATGTTCCGTATGCCTGATGTTGAACATTAAAGAAAGGAAGCTGGCCGGTGTGTGCGATGTATGCATCGACGGTCTGGTTTTTCTGTCAGGTAATTATTCATTGTATACCAAATCTGATTTTATGTTCAGAACAGCTTATGATACACTGGGTCCGGTGGAGGTACCTGCCGATAAATACTGGGGTCCTCAAACACAAAGAGCTATCAGGAACTTTAGGATCGGGGATGAAAAGATGCCCCGCGAGATCATTCATGCATTTGCTGTTTTAAAAAAGGCAGCTGCAATGATCAATCATGATATGGGGCTACTTCAGCTGGAGCATATGCAAGCCATAGTCCGGACTTGTGATGAGATCGTTGCCGGACAGCTTGATGATCACTTCCCGCTTGTAGTCTGGCAAACGGGAAGTGGCACACAGACCAATATGAATTTCAATGAGGTGATCGCCAACAGAGCCCATGAAATTCTTGGGGGGCAGCTGGAAGATGAGCAAAAAGAGGTTCATCCCAATGACCATGTGAACAAGTCGCAGTCTTCCAATGATACCTTCCCTACGGCCATGCATATGGCGGCTTATGCACTGATCGCCGACAGAACAATTCCGGGGTTGCGGCAACTGCATCGTGCCCTGGATGAAAAATCAATTCGTTTCAAAGAAGTGGTTAAAATCGGGCGCACCCACATGATGGATGCCACCCCCCTGACACTGGGGCAGGAATTTTCAGGATTTTCCGCTCAGCTTGCACATGGAATAACCATACTTGAGCAGGCTCTTGAGTCTCTCAGAGAACTTGCCCTGGGTGGCACTGCCGTTGGAACAGGACTGAATGCACCTGAAGGGTTTGACCTGGCTGTGGCCGCAAGGATTGCCGAAATTACCGGGAAACCTTATGTGACTGCCCCCAACAAGTTTGAGGCACTGGCAGCACATGATGCTGTTGTACGTGCCAGCGGTGCTTTAAAAACCCTGGCAGTAAGCCTGATGAAAATTGGGAACGATATCCGTATGCTTGCATCAGGTCCGCGTTGCGGAATAGGAGAGATCATCCTTCCTGCCAACGAACCTGGTAGTTCAATTATGCCGGGGAAGGTAAACCCCACGCAGGCGGAGGCCCTTACAATGGTTGCAGCCCAGGTAATGGGTAACGATATGGCCATTGGAGTTGGCGGCATGAACGGACACTTTCAGTTGAATGTTTTCAAACCTGTGATGATCTATAACCTTTTGCAGTCAGCGCGATTGATGGCGGATGCTGCGGTCAGCTTTGCGGATAACTGCGTGAAGGGAATCACCCCGAATTACGAAAGAATCGGGACGCATTTGCGTAACTCTCTCATGCTTGTAACTTCGCTTAGCCCGCACATTGGGTATGATAAAGCTGCATCAATTGCCAAAAAGGCCCACGAAGACGGTATTACCCTGAAGGAGGCAGCCATGCATATGAAACTGGTAAGTGAAGAGGATTTTGACCGCTGGGTTGACCCGGGAGCGATGATATAATCCAGCCAGTCAGCATAACAAAAAAAGGGACCTGCTCGGGGTCCCTTTTTTTGTTGGAATGCCTGAAAGGCTATTTTCACGTTCTTAGTAATGCCACAGATCCATTTCAAAGTTTCTGATGTCTTCCCTGATACGGTCTGACTCCAGCAGCTGATCAAGACGATCTTCAAAATATTCACTGATTACCCGTCCGTCGGGCCTTTGTTCACGATAAACAGTTGCGTTGAAAAATCTGCGGATGAAGAAATCATCGAATGAGATCTGCTGGCCGTCGTTGCGCCTGTTATATACAGGAGCACTGGCCAGTGATTCGCGTGCGTCTTCGAATGGGATCCAGAACAGGGTCTCAAATGCATCAAGAAACTCGCCTGTATCCTCGTCTCTGACCAGTCTGGCGGGAGCCAGTCCGATGATGCGCACATCCATGACGCCCCGGCGTGAATCCACAAACCATTCTTCTTTGATACGGAAAATGTACACCTCATTGGGGTTGAAGTCAATGACCACCGTTTGTGGGGTTGTTTCTCCTTCCGGTGTAAACGTCTCGGTCCGGCCCAGATCTCTGAACAATTCTTCCGGATCCAATGGATCATCCTCAAAACTTTCATCATCAACCGAATAGGCCCTGATGGCTCCCGACATGATGGAGTCCTGGAGCAATTGCATCAGGCTCCGGTACCCGCCGGATGGATCTTCCGGGAAATAAAGGGGCTGGTTGATTTTCTGACGGACGTCGATGTTTTGCCATATCCTTTTGGACCAGAGTACATCAGCTTCTCTCACATGGGGAAGCTCAACCGGCTTGCGTTCTTCCACGGCGCGACGTTCAAAAACTCCGTCTCTTGGTCTTTCCCGCTCTGCCTCCTGTCCGTGACCCGGAAGGGCGAATAAAAGACCTATCGCAGCTAAGATTACTAAATGTTTTGCCATTGGTATGCCTCCGAAAATTATGTTTTCCTTAATTGATTGTAAGTGCAATGGCTCCCAGGTTTCTGGTGGAGCCATCGGGACCGGGCCTTGTGGTAATACCCCGGAAAGTGATTTCCTGTCCGCTTCGGGCATTGTTGATCACCCCTATCATTTCATCGGTAAAAGAAGCTCCGTCTTCCTGACGGTAACGACGGAAATCACCACCGACCACTGTGGTCATTTCAAAACTGCCTATGTCGAAGCTCATATCGAACTCAAAGCGATCCATTTCGGCAGTGATCCTCCCTGCCGCCACAAGCACCTGGCGGTCAACGCGGCCTTCACGCCTGCCTGCAATGGAGGCAACCGGGTCAGGTACAGTTCGGGCACGGAACTCGCTTTCTCCCATTGTTCTTGTTTCGCCGCCAACCAATGCATTCACTGAAACGGTTACATTGGAGGTACCTGGTTCTATCCGAACCACATGGGTGCCGTCATCCCTTTGAACCAATTCAGCTCCTGAGGAAACGCTGGGACGAAGATTTTCGGTGGGAATACCCGGAGCCGAAATTGATACCGGGTTATCCAGTCCGATATAAAAAACGTTCATTTTATCTGCCGATACCGTAGCTGTGGGCCTTTCTACCGTGTATTCGGTTTCGAATGGATGTTCCTCAACCACACCCGCTGGAGATGTCACCCTGATAACCCCGCTATGCTGCCGGGACCCCGGGCTGGTTGCGGGAACCCGTAACCGGCCGACGCCATCTGATACCGGAACTGACCCGACTCCATCCACAACAATCTCCGGATCCTGGCGGGTATCATAGGCTGCTACGAAAACATCTGCTTCGTAGTAATCGCCCTCCATCACGATCTGACTTCGCGGGACAACACGCGCCGCAATTTCGTCAAAACGGAAATCTCCGGCGTGAATCAGGTCGTACAGCATGTTGACGGCATCGAACTGTGCATTCCGTACCTCTGTAACAAGTCGCTGCAGGTTTGTGGCCACGGCCACCGAAATGACCCGGTCAAAGTTCATTTGTTGCCAGTTCACCTGGCGATCCTGAACGTAAAACGGTCCTTCCACATCCAGTCCGAGTTGGATAGACTGCTCATGCTGATCCAATATGCTGTCTATGGAATTGGTAAAATTGGTAATCTTTTCCCTGAGGATATGTGCACGTGTGCCGGGTCCGCCATCACGGGCGCCCGGGTCGATGCTGTTTTCCACCAGCCAGAATCTGGAGGAGATACTGTAATTGTCTTTCCTGCGCTGATCAATCAGGTCGAGCGTGTCTGCCTCCTCAAAAGAGATGCCCTCAACCTCAGCCAGCATTTGGGTACGTTTTGTTAAAATATAGTTTACCAGTGAATCTGCCTGTTCCTGGAGGTACCTGGCTTCGCCGTAGAAAGGCTGGACATGATCTTCAGAAAACAGCAATCGCTGTTCCTGGAAATCGTCGTAGACCATATCTACCTTCATTTCGAAATTCCTGTTGGTGTCCTCAATCCCCTGATTGATCAACGGAAAGGAATCAAGAACTTCCACTGATACATTCAGCGCCATGAGCGACAGGAAAATCAGGTACATCAAGCCAATCAGTTTCTGCCTGGGGGTTTGTTTTCCACCTGCCATAATATTGTCTTATATCTGAAAATTTTGCTTATGAAAACAAAATTCTTATTATCGGTTTACATTGAAATTCATCGCGGAAAGCATGTTTCCGTAAACGCTGTTAAGTGATTTAATGTTTGCGGTCAGCTTTTCCATCTCTTCCTTGTATTCTTTTGAGCTTTCCGCAGAAGCACTGATGTTATCCACGACCGTACTCATGGTTTCGTGGTATTTTTTGGATGCTTCCGACTGGGTGGATGCTGCCTGCATTTGCAGTTCATAGGCGGTGTTCAGTGCTGAAAGGCTCTTTGTAAGACCTTCTGTTGCATTCAGGTTTTCCCTGGCATTGTCTGCGGTTTGTTTATAAGCACTGCTCATATCGCTCATGGAATCTACTGCCTGCTTCAGATTATTGTTGTATTCTTCGGCAAGACTCAGATCGTGCTTGAGGTATTCTGATTTGTTTTTGTACGACTGGCTGAGTTCAAGTACTGACTGGGAGGCATTCTCCATGTTCTTGATATACTGGTTTGTCGCAACCGTTGCACTTGAAAGTTCTGCCAGTTTTGCGGCATTGTCACTCAGGTTTCGCAAACCTTTACCCAGATTGTTGATCAGTTCCGGCCCAATGTCAGCTTCCTCCATGAGTTTATCAAGATTAGAGGAAAGGGTGATATTCTGGTGGGTCGCAGCGGCGGGAGGAGCCGCTCTCAAACTACGTGATTCAGGCGGAGTTTCTGACTCGATTCCTGCAAGCTCAGGATATACAAGGCTCCAGTCGGGTTCTTCGTGTACATGCTCAAATGCTGAAAAGAAAAATACCATGGCTTCCACGCCCATCCCGACTACAAGGGCATAGTCGGCGAACGGCCAGTGCATGATCTTAAAAAGTGCCCCGAGAATTACCAGTGAGGCCCCCCATCCGTAGAGCCTGGACATGAAGGTTTTCCATATTTTCGTTCTTGCGAATTTCATCTGTTATTGATTTTGATTGTTTATTTATTGGCTTAATTAATATGCGTTTAATATACATTGGAAGCTCCCCGGCCATCATCCCTGTCGCGACCTGGGTAGGTTTGTACACTCCGGAATCCGATATAGGATTTGGCCGTATCCTGGTATTCATACGCCCTGGTGCTGACCTGCAAAAAGTACCCGATATCTTTCCATGAGCCTCCCCGGATTACTTTACGTTTCAGAGAAGGGGGGTCATCTTCTGCGGCTTCATACTGATAATCAGGGCTCAGATCATGTGCAAAATTGTAAAACGACTCGTCATAGGCATTGCGGGTCCATTGCGACACGTTTCCGGCCATGTCATAAAGCCCGTAGTCATTGGGGGGGTAATACCCTGCAATGACTGTATACAGTCCTCCGTCATCCGTGTAATTGCCCCTTAATGGTTTAAAGTTGGCCAAAAAGCAGCCTTCGGAGTTTCTCATGTAAGGACCGCCCCAGGGATACGGACTGTGTTCCAGACCTCCGCGCGCGGCATATTCCCACTGTGCTTCTGACGGAAGTTCAAAATCCATGGCAAATGGCTGATCCCTCCCTGCCAGATAGCTGTTCAGGTATTGGGTGCGCCAGACATTGAATGCACGGGCCTGAACCCAGTTGACCCCGACAACAGGATAGTGGTCATAGGTGGGATGCCAGAAGTATTGCTTGGTCATTGGCTCATTGTAGGAATAAGAGAAATCCCTGATCCATGCCAATGTGTCAGGGTAGATATGGGTTTCATGTTCCATAACCAGTTCACCACGGGGTATATCGCCCTCACGATCTCTGGCAGCCCTTTGCAGGTCAACGGTATAATAACGGTAAATCAATTGCCTTGTGTCGATTTCCCGCCGGCGAAAAAAACGTTCCTGTTCGGGCAGGTAAAGCTCGGAAAGAATGTCCCGCTCTTCCTCACCATCCCACTGAATCCTTTCATCCCAGTTCAACATGGGCGGATCAAGGGGCATGCCATATTCATCCTCAAAAATGGCGAAGTCCTCGTTGAAGTCTGCCAGAAGGCTTCTTGCCAGTGAATCCCTGACCCAGTGCACAAACTGGCGGTACTGGTTATTGGTGATTTCCGTTTCGTCCATGTAAAAGGCCGGCAGGGATACTGTTCGCGATCCGGCATTCTGGGAGTATGCAATATCCTCGTCAGATGGGCCCATGGTAAAACTACCCATCGGAATGTATACCATTCCTGGCGGATCTGCATAAAAAGCATCGGGTCTGTCCTGCACACCAACAAGGTGTCCCCGATCACCCCTTCCGATCCAACCGCAACTGGTAAATAAAATCGCTGCAAATGCAACAGTCAGTATTCTTTTCATGGTGGCTTCAGGTTATTATAGTGGCCATTTTCTATTTATCTTTTCCTAACTTTTTCTAATTTTTGCCAATTATAATATGTATTGTATCGACTTGAACGGCAAAATTACAAAAATCTGATATTTCGCTGTATTTCTTCCAATCTTTCCAGCCCCAGATCAAAACAATACTGGAGCATTATTTCATGGCTTCCGTAGCTTCGCCCCATCCTTCCGAGGGGAGAAGTGGTTACATCGTACGAATAACCAAAGCTGATCTGATCAAAACTTACCCCAAGCATGAATACCACGGCATCCTGAGGTCTATAACTAACGCCGCCCCAAAAGCGGTTATTGTATGTAACCATGGTATTCAGGTCGTACTGGAAGGAAGACATGTCTGTTTTTATCAATACTGAGGGGCTGATCACGTAATCCGGATTTCCGGGCCAGCTGATGTTGTAACCAGCTGTTGCGTAGCCATGTCGCCTCAGCGAGTAATCACTTTCACCCAGGCCTCCCCGGGCCTGCCTTAATTGCGAAAAAGAAAGGCCCGCCCAGGCTTCGTCATCCAGCATGTAAAACCCGCCGATGGCAAAATCGGTAAAAATATGGCTTTCTTCATTGCCGATCAGTACCGGGTCACCCGAATCAATGGGATTAAGTGATGAAAAATCTATGCGTTTATCCTGGAAGCCAGCCTGGGCACCCAGCCCAAGGCGCCCCATCCCCAGGTTCAGGTGATAGGCGTAAGATATTTTGACTCCAACATTGGTTTCCGGACCCAATTGATCCTGTATGAAGCCCAGGCCGACACCTCCCCGCAGAAAAGGAATGGGGGAATCCACATTAAGGCTGTAAGTTTCGGGGTTCAGCCGGTTTCCTTCATCGTCGCGGAACCCAACCCATTGCTGCCGGGCAATGGCTGTGGCACATATGGCCTGCCGCATGCCGGCCACACCCGGATTGATCCCCATGTTGTTGAACATGTTATGGCTGAACTGGGCCTCTTGCTGCGAAAAAGCCATCCCGCAGAGTGAGAAGGAAAGTACAAATACCATGAGGCCCTTTTTAATCATTAATGCTGCCTTTATGCGATGGGTTAGTGGTTGAACGAAAAAAATCTGATGTTATTGAATGCGTATAAAAATCAGTCAAAAATACAATAAATATTTAAACCTGGCTGCGTTTTCAAGCCGCTTCGTACATTGACTCAATGGCTTATACAAATTTTTGATAAACCTGCCACCATTTTTCAGGTATTTCATTCTGGCAGGCCTCCTGGTAGTCCCTGTATGAACAGGGAACCAGAAACTGCCTGTCATATTTGCTTTGCAACTTGGGCGGACAGGGGACTTCCATCCACCAGCGGTCACTTTTTTTGCTTTTGTAAAAATTAATCTTATTCTGGAACTCTTTGATGGATACCACATACTTGATAAAATCGGCCGAGTCTTTGATATGTTTATCCGGAAAGTCTTCCTTGCGGTTATAGAAACCGTCAATAAAATACCAGATCATCTGAGCCACCAGATGGGTTGTTTGCTCACCGTGATCGTAAGCCGGGTTGATCTCATAAAAACCAATGGAGCTGAGCTTGTCGCTCAACCCTGCATAGCGAACAATCTGGCAGGCTTCTTCACCGTATAACCCATTCGGGGAAGCATTGGCATTGGCCGGCGCATCGGATTGCCGGATGCTTGACACATCGAAGCTGAACAAATCCGCGTTGCGGACAATGGGTTCGGTATCTTCCAGATTATTATTGACCACACCCAGGCGGTACACATCAAAAAAGAGCCGATCCATCAGCTCAATGGCGTCCTGGTCAACAAAATATGTCTGGTAGCCCAGGTTGGTAAAGTTAAAGAGGTAATTGGGCTTATGAGTCAGTATGGTGCTCAGGTAGTTATTGCTGGTTAGTGTTTCGTCTTTTTGCAGGCCGATGTCAAACCGGGAGTCGACAGAGACGATGTTGATAATTTGTCCGAGCGATTCATAGGCCTGGTAATTGGCATAGGTAATATCCTGCCCCCCCCCGATAATCACCGGGGTGATGTTTTTTCGAAGCAACTCTGCTACGACTGATTTTACAGCAAAATAGGTATCTCTGACCTGATCCCCTGCATTGATGTTTCCCAGATCAGCAATCCGGGGATTGGCAGACCCCCTGAATAAACGGTATAAATGCTTTCTTACGTAGTCCGGAGCCAGCGAGCAGCCTTCATTCCCGGCGGCATGGCGATCCTCCTTAACCCCAATCAGGGCAATGTCTGCCTTTTCCAGGTCGGGGAAACCCGTCCGGGGGTCGTTGGTCATGATAGAACGACCCAGAAGCAGGGGGTGTGGCTGGCTGTCTTTCAGCAGATCACTTTTGCCTACAGCTTCAAAAAAATCAGCAATATCCATGTAATTCCAAAAAAATTATTTCCCCTTTTGGGTTTTCTTCGGGGTGGTTTTCTTGGTTTTACGTGGTTTTTTCTCAGAGGTTCCGCTATCGATGATTTTTCTTGCCTCCTCAAGGGTTATTTTTTCCGGATCCATGTCTTTGGGGATTTTAAAGTTTTTCTTGTTGAAAGAAATATAGGGCCCCCAGCGTCCTCTCAAGATCCGGATTTCAGGTTCTTTGTCGAACGTTTTGATGATTTTTTTCCTGTCACTTTCCCGCTTTTCCTCAATCACCTCAATGGCTTTTTCAGCCGAGATGGTCAGGGGATCTTCTTCCTTTGGAATGGAGTAGAATTTTCCATCATGCCTGATATATGGCCCGAACCGTCCGACAGCAGCGACCATCTCTTTGCCCTCGTACTCGCCTGCTGTACGCGGCAGTTTGAACAAATCCAGGGCTTCTTCCAGAGTAATGGTTTCCAGACTCTGGTCTTTTCGAAGACTGGCAAAGCGGGGTTTTTCCTCCTCCTCCGCATCGCCGATCTGTACCATCGATCCGAAACGCCCGATTCGTGCATACACGTTGCGGCCACTTTTTGGGTCTTTCCCAAGGAGGCGCTGCCCGCTGCGTTTTTCAGACTTTTCCAATGTGTTTTCCACCTGTTGGTGAAAAGGCCAGTAAAATTCATTGATCACGCTGGTCCAGTCTTTTTGGCCGGCGGCCACTTCGTCAAATTCTCTTTCCACCCTCGCGGTGAAATGATAGTCCATGATGTCGGTGAAATACTCCATCAGGAAGTTGTTGACCACAATGCCGATGTCTGTGGGGAAGAGTTTATTTTTTTCCGCCCCGGTGACCTCCTGCTGTTTTTGATCCGTGATCGAGTTTTCTTTCAGCCTGATCACATCGTAGGCGCGTTTGACCCCTTCCCGGCTTTCCTTGACCACGTATGCCCTTTTCTGCACGGTGCTGATGGTGGGTGCATAGGTGGAGGGTCTTCCGATACCCAATTCTTCCAGCTTTTTGACCAGGCTGGCCTCGGTATACCTGGGCGGATGCTTGGTAAAACGTTCTGTGGCTGTCATTTCATCCAGTGGGAGTTGCTGCCCCTCTTTTACGGGAGGCAATATTCCTTCAGCAGCAGCTTCCTCCTCCTCGTCGTCGGTCGATTCCAGGTAAACTTTGAGGAACCCGTCAAACTTGATTACTTCTCCGGTGGCGGTGAATTTCTCCGTTGTTTTTGAGGGAGCGATGGTAATGGTGGTTTTTTCCAGTCTGGCATCACTCATCTGGGAGGCAACAGTCCGCTTCCAGATCAATTCATAGAGTTTTTGCTCGGAAGCATCATTGCCCGCCCGGTGGGCGTTCATAAAGGTGGGCCTGATGGCTTCATGTGCTTCCTGTGCCCCTTTGCTTTTGGACGAATACTTCCGGAGTTTCACATAATCCTCGCCCCAGACCTTTTCGATCTCTTCACGGGCCATGGCCATGGCTGTTCCGGAGAGGTTCACCGAGTCGGTTCGCATGTAGGTGATCTTTCCCGACTCATAGAGCTTTTGGGCCACCGTCATGGTGCGAGCAACCGAAAACCCCAGCTTTCTGCTCGCTTCCTGCTGCAGCGTGGAGGTGGTAAAAGGAGGCGCGGGAGATTTTTTTGCCGGCCTTGTGTCAATGCTTTCAATGGTAAAA
>PWGY01000003.1 GCA_003554665.1 Bacteroidales bacterium
CCACAAAGGTATTCAGCAGGCCCTCAGGGCTGGCTTTTTCCATATGCCGGGCCGAGTGAGCAAGCACCTCATTCATTTCCGTTTCAAGCTCACTGCGGTAGATACCGATGATTGAATCCACAACAGGATCTTTTTGTGGAGCAAGGTTGCTGTCCACAGCCAAAACAGTCCCGGAAATTTCCCCGGAAAATTCAGGAGAAGACTGACAGCCCCACAACAGGCAGAGTAATAGAATACTGCTACCGATTGAAATAATTCGGTACTTTAACGTCATATTTATAAGTTTCGAGGAAACGATTCGTTAGCAATATTAAGGTATATTCCCTTAAAAAACAACCACTGGTGATGGATTATTATTAATTGTATTTGGTCTTATTATGCATGGATCTTACAGGGAATAAAGGAACTCCATTGTCACATTTCCCAACTTCCCGAACTGTGCTTCAATGCTCTTAGCCTCACTGAGCCGGACAGAAAAATCCAGGGTGCAGCTTAGCTGAAAGTTATGATCGTGTTGCGGAAGATTGTGCTCCTTAAGTATGCGCATCACGTCATTCATGGCAGGGTAACCGAATGACAGGCGATAATAACTGCGGATGGTTTTTTTCAGGATCTGGCCATTGTCAATGGCTTCTTTGGCAGCCCCCCTGTAAGCATCGATCAGCCCCCTTACGCCAAGTTTGGTTCCACCAAAATAACGCACTACAATGATCAGAATATTTGTCAGTCCTGCGGACAGAATCTGTCCGTAAATTGGTTTCCCTGCGGTACCGGAGGGCTCTCCGTCGTCATTGATCCGGTAATTTTCCTGTTGGTAACCAAGAACCCATGCATAACAGTGGTGTCGGGCATCGTGGTAGGTCTTTTTAGCTTCAGCCAAACGTTCTTTGGCTTCATTTTCACTACCGACGGGCCAGGCAAGCGCGATAAACTTGCTTCCCCTGTCTTTGTACAACCCTTCTGACAGGGTTTTAATGGTTTTGTAAGAGTCCTGGTTTTGCATGCCCTCTGATGCTTATGGATTATAAATCAGGTGCAGGCTTTCCGTGGCAACTGGAATATAAGAAACGGTTCGTGATGGAGTGATCTCCGGTGCACGGATGCCCTTGCCAAAAAACTGCTTTCCGGTAAAGACCCTGGCTTCGTCCCATTGTCCCTCATCAATAAAGGTTTGCAGTAACTGACGGCCGCCTTCCACCAGCAGGGACTGGATCCCCTTGTGATAAAGGAAATTCATGACCTGACCGGTAAGCTTTTCCAAAAAATTGATTTTGACATACTGTAAATTACCTTCCCGCTCTTCTTTTACTTCATTAAAAATGACGGTGGGTTGACTTTGATCCATCAGGTGCAGTGTATGGGGTAACTTCAGGGATCTGTCTGTGACCAGACGAAGGGGAGAGGGGCCGTGCCAGTCACGCACATTCAGCATGGGATCATCTTTCAATGCTGTTTGTGTGCCGACCATAATGGAGCCTTCTTCGGTGCGCCATTTGTGAACCAGCATACGAAGCTTCTCACTGGTAATCCAGGTTGGACGGTTTACAGAACCCGGGGTTCTTTCCGTATCGATGTACCCATCTGCCGTTTCTGCCCATTTCAGAATCACATAAGGCCGTTTTTTTTCGTAGAAGGTGAAAAACCGTTTGTTGAGGATCCTGCAGTTGTCTTTCAGCACCCCCACTTTGACATCGCATCCGTTACTGCGCAGCCTGGCAATTCCTTTACCGGCCACTTCATCAAAAGGGTCGGTCGTTCCGATCACCACCTGTGGGATGCCGGATTGCAGAATCAGGTCGGTACAGGGGGGGGTTTTACCATGATGACAGCATGGTTCAAGATTGACATACAAGGTGGAATTTTTCAGCAGTTCTTTGTTTTTGACCGATGCAATGGCCCGGACCTCGGCATGATGGTCGCCATGCCTGTGATGATACCCTTCACCGATGATCCGGTTTTTGTTAACAATGACTGATCCCACCAGGGGGTTGGGCGCTGTTTTCCCAAGACCGGTCCTTGCCAGCTCTATGCATCGCTGCATATATATTGAATCATATTCCATAGCCGGGAAAGCTTCGTTGTAAAGCAAAGATACTGTTTTGGGATAACTGTCAGATGTATCTCAGGCTAACTTCTTTCAGGAATTTTTCCTCAAGAATGCGGGCAATTTTTTTAATGACTGACCGCCTGATCTCCAGTTCAACCGGAAGGTTGGGATCCTGATGGGCCACATTGATTGCAGTACCGGCAAGCATGTGAATTTCGTCACTTTCCAGGATCTCCCTGACAATTTTATCTGCCGGGCCCTTTCCCAGTTCAGTCCGGGGGGTGTAGTTTTCAAGGATGCCCGCGGTTTTGCTCAGGGTGAGGATCCCTTCTGTAACCAGGTCAATACCCTCCATATAAGAGATGGGGGGCAGGTCAGGATCATCAAACTCCAGGGTGTCTTCTATGGGTATGCTGAGCTCCCTCGACACAATATCTGCTGTTGTTCCGCCGCAAATGATCTTTTTACCGTTGAACTTTTCGACAACTCTGGCCAGTTCCGTGTCTTTTTTCTTTTCGAAAGGAGGGCCCGAAGACAATAAAAGGCGACGCGGCTCGCGACAGTAAACCACCACAACACTACTGTCGTCTTTGGCCTGATAACCGTCATTTGCGTGCGCCCTGTTGGTAATTACAGAGGCGAGTTTTACAGCAGAAATATCGGGTTGTTCATTGATCTGGTCGTAAACGGCCTGTTCCACGTTTTCCTGTCCCCATCCCAGAAGATACTTTCCCCTGCCAAGGCCTGACTGGGTGATGCCATCGCTCATCAGCAATATCCGGTCTTCCTTCCGGGCTTTGAAAGTACAGGCTCTGATCTCTTTATCTTTGTGCTGCTGGTCTTCCAGTGTGATGTTTTGCCATTCCGGATAAAAATGCTCCTTATCGCGCATAATGATGGTTTCCGGGTTGTCGTAATTCAGTATGGTGGTTTGTCCGTCTTCTTCAATATCCACAATGGTAAAGGTCGCATAACTGATTTTGCGCTCACTGCACACAGGGAGGGTGTTCATGATTATTTCCGCGATCTTGTGTGCGTCTTTGTGTTCTTTGGTGAAGTTCAATGCCATGGTGGCAGTCAGGGTAGCCAGCAGATTGGCTTTTACACCGTGGCCCATCCCGTCTGAAAGTACAATGACCGTACGCCCTTCCTCTTTAATCTTTTCAGAGAGAAAGGTGTCGCCGCAAATCCTTTCTCCAACATGGTTTCTCTGGGCAGAACCCACTTCTATGTAAAACCTGTCTGTCATCTGTTTTTCAGGGGATGAAACAATTATTCTTTTTTGGTTTTCCTGAATGTTTCAATGATTGAATTCAGCATTTTTTCTGTGGTACTTGCTCCCTCGCCGAGAGAGAAGGCAATTTGCTGCACCATTTTCAGGTTTTCATCAATCACTTCACTAACCCGGTTGATGATCTCTTCCTGTCGGACCTCTGCCACATACATATCACGGAATACGGCTCCGACTACTTTATTGGGCTTCAGGGAATAGATGCTGATATTCAGCAACCTCTCATCGTGAAACACGTCTTTTCCCACGATATTTTCATCGTTTTCCAACACATAATCAAACAAATGATAAATGTTATAGGGTAGCAGGGTTTTCAGGTCTGCACCCGATAAGCCCGGAATCACTTCATTGATCATCTGGGCATCTTCTCCAAGTACCTTGATGAAACTCTGATTTGATTCGATCACCTTCAGCTTGTCATCCACAATCACCGCAGCCGATGGCAGGTTCTGCATCAGGGCCGAGGTTGTATCTGAACGCTGCCGGATTTTTTGATTCTCTTCCTGAAGGTTCTTTTCGGTTTCAAGCAGGTTTTCTTGTTTCTTTTTCAGCTTTTCATTGTTGGTCTTCAGGGTTTTAATGTATTCCTGTTTTTTCTTCAGGGAATAATTCAGGCAGGTTTCAGGCCCTGAGAGCCCCTGGCTGATGGATGCCGCAAAATCTTTGCAACTTCTGAATCCGCAGGCGCTGCAGGAAATATTTTCTTCCATGCTTTTTCCAAGGCTTTTCAGGATCTCCTCCAATTGATCCTGGCCGGGTTCAGGCAATCGCTGGTCATCCTTGCTGAAGCTTCTGTCAAGATCCAGTTCCTTAAAACGGTCCATTGCTTCGTTCCATTTTCTGTTGTCGAAATCCTTCAGCCGTTTGTGTACATAGTCCACAACCATTGTCCTGCGAAGATATTTATTGGATCGGTCAGTGGTTCCCGGCCCCATGAGGCATCCGGCATGATAAAAAATATTGAAGTTCTTTTTCAGAGATTCGGGATGATCATTGAACTCATCCACCACATCCAGCATATTGGTCTTTTCCTCTACCGTTACCACAGACCCCGAAAGGGGCGATGTCTCCAGCCCGGCTGCATGTATAATGCCCTGGCTCATGGGATAAAGAGATCCGAGATTGCCGATGGGTTTGTCAAAATCGGAGTATTCTACCTTGGCTTCTTTAATTTTGTATTTTTCAAATAATTCCCGCAGTTCCCTGAAGGTAAGCACTGCATTGACCTGCCCGTCTCCCTTGTGAAGACGGGCTTCATGTTTGGCCGATAAACAGGGGCCGATAAACACCACCTTCAGTTTTTCCCCGAAGGTTTTTCTGACCACCTTTGCGGTGGCTGTCATCGGGGTGACAATGGGAGCCAGGTTATCGGTAAGTTCCGGAACAAACTTTTCCACGTATGAAACCAGTGAAGGGCAATTGGCAAGCAAATAATACTTCCCTTTGAAATCTGACAAGAGCTCCCTGTATTCCCTGGCCACCAGATCCACTCCGAAAGATACTTCATTGACATAGTCAAACCCCAGGGTGCGGATCATCTCCACAAATTTGCGGTAGTCGGTAATGTCAGGAAACTCTCCGCTGATGGTCGGATCCACAATGGCAGCCACTTTATCACCTGAATCAAGGAGTTCAATCGTGGTATCGACTTCACTGTAGTGGGAAACTGCGTTGACTGCACATACTGACAAACAACTGCCGCAACCGATGCATCGATCGTGGTTTACAACCGGCATGCCGTTCTGGCTTCGGGCGGTAATTGCTTTGACCGGACAGGCCCTGATGCAGGCATATGACTTTGTACAGCGTTTATGATCTATCTGAATGATTTTCATGTCTGTCCGCTTTGGTTACTCCACGGGATTGTTGAAATAGCGATCAAGCAAGTCAGTTACCTGGTCAGAACTGACCCGGGTATGTTTGTCAGACCCGATGATGATCACCGGGCCGTTTTCACATTCTCCGAAACAGTGTGATCCCCGGAAAACTACCTGGTCCGCGAGTTCCTTTTCTTTGAGGTATTGTTTGACGAGTCCGAGGGTTTTCTTGTTGCCTCTGGAGAAACAGCTGCTTCCCATGCAAATGATGATCTCTTCAGGGATTTCCCGACCCATAGTCTGATCGTTTTCTGTGATACAAAATTGCTGAATAACAAAAATACGGAAACCTTTTCAGATATACAGTTAATTCCTTCACAACTTATTGAATAAATCCCTGTCTTACATTTTTTTGATTATCTTTGTTATGGGAGATTTTTGGCAAAATAACCCCTGCATATGATTATATTTTATACTTTTAACCTGTTTGTTCAAGGGTTGTGAATAAAATATCAACATTGACTTTATGGAAGAAGACCTGGGGCATTTTTTTGAACAGTTTCCAAACAAAAAACGGGAAGATCTCATCCCCCTTTTACAGGCCATTCAGGATGAGGAGGGATATCTTTCCGAAAAGATTATTTCCGCAGTAGGTCGCTACCTTGATATCAGTACCAACAAGATTTACGGGGTAGCCACTTTTTATGACAACTTTCGTTTCACCCCGGCCGGCAGGTATCATTTTCGTGTTTGTCACGGTTCTGCCTGCCATGTGGCAGGTACCGGCATGCTGATCAGGGAGCTGGAAAAGCAGTTGAAGGTGAAAGACGGAGAAACCGACAAGGAAGGCTTATTCAGTCTGGAACTTGTCAGCTGTATCGGAGCCTGCGGGCTGGCCCCTGTGATCGAAGTCAATGATCAATACTATACCAATGTGACCCTGGATTCTCTGAAAGTGCTCATTGAATCGTTCAGGGAAAAAGAAAATTCCGCCATATGACCTGGAGTAACCTGAATGATACACGTGATTTTCTAATCAGCAAGGTTTTATTGAACCCTGACAGAGATGCAGACACTGAGCTGAAAAAGCCTTTGTCTTATATTGCCGGGGAGCGGATCGAGAAGACGTTGATTTATGTGGGGATGGCCACATGCGGCCGTATTGCCGGTGCCGAAAAGACCTACCAGAGTATCCGGACATATCTTGCAGAGCATGACATTGATGCAGAACTGATCGAAGGGGGGTGCATGGGGCTTTGCCAGGCAGAACCTGTGGTGGATATTCAGGTGCCGGGTAAAACCCGGTTGTCTTTTGCTTCAGTTACAGAAGACAAAGTGCAGCTTTTACTTGATGATGTACTGAACCATACCCTTCCGGACCTGCCTCTTACCGGTCAGTATAAAAGCCCGATACTACGGGAATGGGAGCAGGTGCCGTATATGGAAGAGCATCCCTTTTTTGCCGGACAACAAAAACTTCTCACTTCAAATTGTGGCAGGATCGACCCCGTTTCCGTGTCCGCCTATATTGCCAGGGGCGGTTATGCGGCATTTGCCGACTGCATTTCCCGGTTCACCCCTTTACATGTCTGTGAGAAGATCGAAGCCAGCGGACTGACAGGAAGGGGAGGAGGAGCCTTCTCAACCGGCAGAAAATGGCTGGCTGCATCCCGGGCCACCAGTGACCAGAAATATTTTGTCTGCAATGCGGTGGAGAGTGATCCGGGCAGTTACATGAACAGGGCCATTATCGAAAGCAATCCGCACAGACTCATTGAAGCCGCCCTTATTGGTGCTTATGCCACCGGTGCCAATAAAGCATACATTTTTGTGCGCAAGGAATCTGTCCTGGCCGGGGAGCGTCTTGAAAAAGCTTTGGAGGAAGCCCGCTCGTTTGGCCTGACAGGTCATGACATACTCGGCTCAGGTGTAAATATCGATATTGTATTGAAAAGGGGAGCAAGGGCCTTTATCTGTGGTGAGGAAACCGCTCTGAATAAAAGTCTGGAGGGGAAAAGGGCCATTCCAGCTTTCAAGCCCCCATACCCGCCTGAGCGTGGATTATGGAATAAACCCACTGTGGTCAACAATGTGGAGACCTTATTTAATATTCCGCTGATCATTCAGCATGGACCTGAATGGTTTCGCAAAACCGGATCCGAAAGCAGTAAAGGTACCAAGGTTTTCACCCTCTCAGGCAAGATTAATCGCTATGGAACTGTTGAAGTTCCCATGGGAACCACTTTTGATGATATTGTGCACAAAATTGGGGGCGGGGTAAAAAATGAAAAAGCATTTAAAGGGATTGTACTGGGGATTAACAGCGGCAGCTTCATTACCAGTGACAACCTTGATACCAGGGTTGATTATGAAGATCTGAACCGTATCGGGGGCGTATTGGGCAGTGGGGCCTGTGTTGTTCTTGATGAAACCGTTTGCATGGTTGATCTGGCCAAGTTCTTTACCGCCTTTTTTAAAAAGGAGAGCTGTGGGCAGTGTATTCCCTGCAGAGAGGGAACCGCAAGAATGCTGGAAGTGATGGAAAATGCGACAAGTCGTCCTTCAGAAAACAACTCTTTTCAAACGCTTGAACGTTTCAAGGGAGTGATGCAACTCAAGGGCCTTGCGGCCGTGATCAAAGATACCTCTCTTTGTTCTCTGGGAAAATCTTCGCCCAATGCCGTGCTGAATACCCTGAAATTTTTCAGGGATGAATTTGAAGCGCATATTTTTGAGCGGAAATGCCATGCAAGTGTTTGTACGGATCTGCAGTTTTATTATATCGACGTGGATGCCTGTACCGGTTGTACGGCTTGCTTCAAGAAATGCCCGATGGATGCCATAATTGGGTCTCCAAGGTATCCGCATTTCATTGTGCAGGAAAAATGTATTGCCTGCGGCACCTGTTACGACGTTTGCAAATTCAATGCAGTCGTTATTAAATAATGTCAGCAATCATTTTATGGATTATCAGATAGAAGTCAATAGAAACCAGATAGATGTCAGGGAAGGAGAAAGCCTGCTGACTGCACTGACCAGGAACGGAATCAAAGTGCCCACACTTTGTCATATGAACCGTTTTTCACCCACGGGAGCCTGTCGCTTGTGTGTTGTTGAGGTGGAAGGCCGGAAAGATCTGGTAACCTCCTGTTCTTCCCAGGTGGAAAAAGGGATGAAAGTCAGTACCAATTCACAACGGGTGCTTCGTGCAAGAAAATCCCTTGTGGAACTATTGCTTTCCAACCATCCGGATGATTGCCTGTACTGTGTTCGCAACGGACATTGTGAATTACAGTCGCTGGCAGAGGAAATGAACATCAAGGAAAGAAAATATTACGGAGAAAAAAATACCCTTTATCCGGACTACTCAAGTCCGAGTGTGGCACGCGATCCTGCCAAATGTGTTTTGTGCAGCCGTTGCGTGAGGATGTGCGAAGAAGTTCAGGTGGTGACCGCCCTTGATTTTATCTCCCGCGGCAATCAGACCACTGTGAACAGTGCATTCAATAAGGGGCTGAATGTTTCTACCTGTATTCATTGCGGTCAGTGCATCCAGGTTTGTCCAACGGCTGCACTGATCGATATATCCCACATTGAAAAAGTGCAAACTGCCCTTGGCAACAAGGATAAAATGGTGGTGTTTCATCTCAGTCCATCAGTCGGTGCTTCCGTAGCTGCGGAACTGAAAATGAAATCGCGCCACCTTGTCATGCAACGAATTACCTATGCGTTGAAACGATGCGGAGCTTCCAGGATATTCAATCTGGGGTTCGCCAGTGATGTCAATATTCTGGAGGAAGCCAATATCTTGAAAGACAGACTCGAAAATGAAGGGAGCGCCGTTCCCCTGATATCTTCCTGTTGTCCGGCATGGGTGCGTTATGCGGAGGATCATCACCCGGAAATTCTCGATCAGTTATCTCCGGTGAAATCTCCCCAGCAGATCATGGGAACCATGGCAAAGATTTTCTGTGCTGAAAAGCATGAACTGGACAGGGAAAACATTTTCAGTGTATCGGTGACACCTTGCGCAGGAAACAAATATGAATCATCCAGGGAGGAAAATACCCATAAGGGTGTTTCGGAAATTGATGCAGTACTGACAGTCCGCGAACTGTTTCAGCTGTTACGCAGTTTTGGCCTGGATCTTGCACAAATGAATGAGGATGATCTGGACGAACCTTATAACGAAGCTTCAGCTGTTGCCTGGAAACACGGGTATTCCGGAGGAAAAGCAGAAGCAGTTGCAGAGCAGCTTTTTTACCTGATGAGCAATGGCAAGAAGGAAAAATTCAAATTCAATCCGCCCAAAAATATGACGGGCAGACGTGAAACGAAACTGAACATCGGCGGTAAGCAACTGGGTTTCGCCTGGGTGAGCAGCATCTCGGAAGCAGAACATTATTTGCAGCATTTGAAGCAGGAGGGCAGGGATGATATTCACTATCTGGAGGTGATGGCCTGCCTTGACGGATGTGTTGGTGGAGGAGGACAGCCGGTCAGCCGGGGTTTTGAAATGTCCAGATCCAGAAAAAAAATATGCCTTGAAATGGAAAAGTTGTCGGAGACAAAGTATGCCAGGGATAACTCCGGGGCCAATGCTTTGTTTAAAGAAGGGAGACTGGAGCCGGGCAATGAATTGGCGGAAGCCTGGCTTAAACCTGTCTTTACCGACAGATCGTCTGATTGATTAAATTTAAGGAGGGCCTATGCCTGAAAAAGAACCATCAAATATTATATATACGGTCAAGGATCGTTGCAGGGTATGC
>PWGY01000060.1 GCA_003554665.1 Bacteroidales bacterium
CGGGTTTTGTCAGCCTGGGTGACATAAGGTGGATTGCTTACGATGCACTCCAGGGAGGAAGATAAAATGTGGGGGGTATCCTTCTCCAGTATATCACAGTGCAACAACTCTATACTAACATTGTTTTTCAAAGCATTGAGTCTTGCCACCTGAAGTGAAAGTTTACTGATATCACATGCCATAACCCGGTAATTTGGCAACCTGGATGCCAGGGCAATGGCAATGCACCCGGTTCCTGTACCGATATCCAGTAAATTTCCCGGCCGGACTCCTTTATTGGCCGGATCTTTTAAATGACCGGCAACCCAGGATACAAGTTCTTCTGTTTCCTGGCGTGGAATAAGCACACCGGGTTCTGTATAAATAGACAGGCCGTCAAATTCGGTAACCCCTGTTATGTATTGGACGGGTTCATGGTTGTTCAGCCGCTCAATGGCCTTGCTCAGACGGCCGATATCTCCGGCTGAAACCGCCGAATCAGGTTCGGTTACCCTTTGATCCGGAGTAATATTCAGAAAACGGTAAAGGATCTCATTGGCTGTGGCGGTGATTTCACCCGCATGATCGGTAAAATTCAGTGCGGACTTAAACCACAAATATACATCGCGTATTGTGCTTATTTTAATGTCAGATGGTTGCATGATGTTGCGGCAGGTTGCTATTCTTTCGGATATATCAGGTAATCAGCCCTGAGTTGCCTGAATGCTTCAAGATCCTCTTCCCATCCGGCCCTGATTTCTGAAGCAGAATATCCGGCCACTATCTGTTCCCGCAGGACAGTGGTGCCCGCCAGCTGGTCAAAGTAGGGGTTGAAAAAATCATCCTTATCAGGAAAGTGGTGATAAGCTTCCAGCAGAAAACCCAGGTTGATCCGGTCTTTTTGCCTGAGTTCTTCCTTATTGAACCGACTCAGATTCTGTCCGTGGCATTCATGTCCCAACTGAGGCGGGTTCGGCGATTCGCGCCGGCTTTCCGGGGTAAAAACATGCTGATAGGCTGAGGCCGGGAGATCAGGATGTCCGAACTTTTGAAATGGTTTCGCGGTGCCTCTGCCGACACTGATTGATGTACCCTCGAAAAAGCACAGTGAAGGGTAAAGGTATACCGCATGCATATTCGGAAGGTTCGGAGACGGCGCCACAGGAAGAACGTATCGCATCTTCCTCGAATAGTTGGCCACAGGGATTACCCGCAGGTCTGCCCTTCTGTCATTTTCCAGCCACCCCTCCCCGTTGACCATCAAGGCATACTCACCCACTGTCATTCCATGAACCACAGGAACCGGGTGCAGGCCCACAAAGGAGGCATGATCCGGTTCAAGTATGGGGCCGTCCACGTAATGACCGTTCGGATTGGGCCTGTCGAGAATGATGACCGGAATCCCTTTATCTGCGGATTTCTCCATGATATAGGTCATCGTCGAGATGTAGGTGTAAAACCTTGTACCCACATCCTGCATGTCAAAAAGAATGATGTCCACATCAGCGAGCTGATCCCGGGTCGGCCTCCGGTTGCTTCCGTAAAGGCTTACAATCGGGATGCCGGTTCGCGGATCTGTGGAGTCATCCACATATTCTCCGTCAGCCGCTTTGCCGCGAAAACCGTGTTCCGGGCTGAAAACCTTTACCACATTGATTCCTGAGGCAAGCAAGGTGTCTACCAGGTGGGTATTTTGGATCATGGATGTATGGTTGCCAGCCACCGCCACCTGTTTGTCCTCAAGCAAATGGAAATAACTGGCGGTTTGCCAGGCTCCGGGCAATATTTCCATGTTGTTGCCGGATCCGTTCTGTATTCCGGCTGAAAAAACTGCAATCTTCAGAAGCAATATGTAGAAATGTGTCAGCACCTGGATCAACCTTACCTATTGTACATGATTAATGGCATGATATGAGGATCGTACAAGAGGAGCACTTTCCACAAACCGGAATCCCTTTTTCTTTGCCACTTTGCCATAACGATTAAAATCATCAGGGTGCACATATTTCTGTACTGGCAGGTGATGGATAGAGGGTTGTAGGTATTGCCCCAGGGTGATTACCTGGCATTCTGCATTCCTCAGATCATCCATGGTTTCAAGAATCTCCCCTTCTGTTTCACCCAGTCCGAGCATGATGCCTGATTTCGTGCGAATTGAACTGTTTTCGGATATATATTCTAACACACCCATGCTGGTGTCGTAATTGGCATATACCCGCACCTCTTTTGTCAACCGCCTGACCGTTTCCAGGTTATGGCTGATTACCTCCGGTCCGGCATCCATGACCTTTTGCACAGCAGTGGCATCACCTTTAAAGTCAGGGATCAATGCTTCAATGGTGGTTCCGGGTGCAGCCTGCTTGATGGCCCTGATGGTTTCTGCCCAAATTCCGGCCCCGCCGTCCAGGATATCATCACGGTCTACACTGGTGATCACACAATGTTTAACACTCATTTCCCTGACGGCCTCAGCAACTTTTTCCGGCTCCCCGGGGTCCGGAGGAAAGGGCTTGCCGGTCTTTACATTGCAAAAACGACAGCTCCGCGTGCAAATGTCACCGAGGATCATGAATGTGGCGGTACCTTCCCGCCAACATTCTCCTTTATTCGGACAAGATCCGCTTTCACAGATGGTATGAAGACTTCCGTTTTCCAGGGTTGTTTTTACACGGCTGTAATCCTGTGCCCTGGTCAACTGGGTGCGTAACCATTCAGGTTTTCTGAGGTATTTGGGATGACTTGATTTCAAGTATAGGATTTGCTTATGTATGATCGATTATTTGTTCTTCCCTTATCTCTTCGTCATTGTCAGAATATGCCGGACATAGTTCCTGAGATCTGCACCCCTGGAAAGTAAAAATGGCAAAAATAAAAAGGGCAGCTAGAAGCCTTGCTGTTGTTTTCATCTGGTTCGAATTTGGTGAAAAGAATGTTGGAGTTAATTACTTTGTTTCTCAGACTTCCATGCAAAAATAATACTTTTTGAAAGAAGCCCTAAAGAAAAACCCTTTCGCGCCACAAGGGGCGGAAAGGGTTTTTGCAATGATAGCTTTTGCGCTTAATTGTTTAAGATAAACAAATGTTCACCTTCACCCCGTTTCAATACAGTCAAAGCCCTGGAATAACTCAGGATATTCCGGATCACTTGTTTGCCGGGCAGAGATTGCTGTCCGCACTGCTCTTTGCAGAAGGACTGACTTTTATCGGCCGTAACTTCATGATCATTCGTTTTGCTTTCTTGTCTGAGGTGATTGTACATCATAAAATAATCTTCAATGGTACCTGATTGCTTCATAGGCGGTTATTTTGTTTCTCAGTCAAACCAATAACGTGAAGGGGGGAGTAAATATTTTATAATTTCCAAAAAAGTTTCAGGAGATCAGGCTGTGCTGTCCGTATTTTAATCGATTATTGTAAATTTGCTTTATTCGTCAATTTAACCAAAATCGGGGTATATATGAACTTACATGAATATCAGGGTAAACAGTTGTTGCGGTTTTTTGATGTACCCGTCGCAATGGGTATATTGGTGGAGAACGCCAAAGAAGCCATTTCAGCTGCCAGGAAAATCGCAGAATCCACAGGAGTCAACACATGGGCAGTTAAAGCACAGGTGCATGCGGGAGGCAGAGGAAAGGGCGGTGGGGTAAAAATTGCCAAAAGCCTGGATGAAGTGGAAGCACACGCCACTGACATCATCGGTATGCGCCTTGTGACCCCGCAGACCTCTTCGGAAGGCAAGCTGGTCAGAAAAGTACTTGTGGAACAAGGTATTTATTATCCCGGTGAAAGCAACCCGGAAGAATTTTACATGAGTTTGCTGATGGATCGGGAATCATCACGCAACGTGATCGTTTATTCCCCCCGTGGGGGCATGAATATCGAAGAGGTAGCTGCAGAAACCCCTGAACAGATTTTTACTGAAGTCATTGATCCTGCGTCCGGCATACAGCCTTTTCAATGCAGGCGGATTGCGTTTAACCTGGGGCTCAGGGGTGAAGCCTTTAAAAATTTGTTGAAATTCATCCCGCGGCTGGTAAAAGCTTACCTGGAAACCGATGCCTCCCTGGTGGAGATTAATCCCCTGTTTAAAACATCGGACAATAAAATCCTGGTGGTTGATACCAAAATGACCATTGATGATAATGCACTGTTTCGTCATCCGGATATCGTGGAGATGAGGGATGTGCAGGAGGAAGACCCCATGGAGGTGGAGGCCGGCAAACATGACTTGAACTATGTAAAGCTGGATGGTAATGTGGGCTGTATGGTAAATGGTGCCGGACTGGCAATGGCCACCATGGACATCATAAAGCTCAGTGGCGGGGAACCAGCCAATTTCCTTGATGTAGGGGGATCAGCCAATGCTCAGCGTGTGGAGGCTGCTTTTCGTATTATTCTTCAGGATCCATGTGTTGAAGCGATCCTGGTGAATATTTTCGGAGGAATTGTTCGGTGCGACAGGGTTGCCAGGGGAATAGTTGACGCTTGTGAGAACATAGGGGATATCAAGGTTCCTATTATTGTACGCCTTCAGGGCACCAATGCCGAGGAAGCAAAGGAAATAATTGATGATTCAGGCCTTGAGGTTCAGTCCGCCATTCTTCTCAAAGATGCCGCCAATCTGGTTACCCGAGCCATGAAATAGATTTTGCATGACCTTGTAAACCAGACCCCTACAGAGTTATTAATATTTATTAACAATTGGCATTTTGCTGATTGAACGGGTATTTTTTTTGTTTAATTTAGCCTTGCCTGTTCAAATCAGAAGAAGTTTTAATGCTCCATTGCAAACAGTCGGGGCAAACAAATAATTATTGCATCTTATCGCCTTTTCACCTTTGAATCAACCTATAATAAACACAAAAACGCATGATCATGAAACATTTTTTACTCAAAAGCACGCTTTGTTGTTTGCTTGTTTCTTTGCTTTTCTCTTTGGAAGCTTTCGCAGAGAATAACAATAACGAAGTCGTTGAGGTCGAAACACTTGAAGAGTTGAGGTCTCAGGAAGCAGATGAAGAAACCGTGTATTTATTAACCGGAGAACCTGTCTTAATCTACCAACAAGGTTTCAGGAATAAAAAATGGATACAGGATGAAACCGCAGGCCTTGAAATCGATGATCCAGGTGGTGTGCTGACTACCACATTCAATCTTGGGGATGGTTTGTCGGGCCTTAAAGGCACACTGAATATCCACAATAATAATTACCAGTTTACTCCTGTGGAAAACCTTTCTGAAGCCTCGTCAGCAGATAATGATATGGTGGCCGTTGAACGGACCCTGGAAGACCTTTCAGCAGACGATCAGGGACGACTCGTTCACATCACAGACCTGGTTTTTGACGAAGAGGATCAGGGCGATCAATTTGGAACTGGTAATAATCATAATGTGTCCGATCCGACAGGAGATGGCGTGTTCAGAACGGAATTCTGGGAGGCAGATTATATCGGAGCTTCTATCCCCGATGGAGAAATATCTGTGACTGCCATTGTACACATGTTTCATGATAACATTCAGATTACTGCAAGGTCATTGGCCGATATGGGCATAACTGACATGCACAATGTGGCAGCTTTGCGGAACCAGGAGCCGGATGGGGAAACTGTTTACACCCTGGCTGAGGAGGTTATTCTTACTTACCAGCAGAGTTGGCGGAACAACAAGTGGATCCAGGATGAGACTGCGGGCATTTTGATTGATGACGATGCCGGAATCATTACCTCCACTTATGAAATAAATGACGGGATCAGTGGGATCAGGGGTACATTAGCCAGTTTCCGAAATAACCTGCAATTTGTTCCAGTGGAAGATCCCGGCCCGGCATCCTCCTCAGACAATGAGCCACTGGTTGTTGACAGAACCCTTGACGAACTCACCTCCGATGATCAGGGAAGGCTGGTTAGAATTGAAGAATTGTATTTTGACGAGGAGCATCATGGTGAAAACTTCGATACTGGTTCCAACTATGATGTTCATGATGCATCCGGAGAAGGCATCTTCCGAACAGAATTTTTTGATGCGGATTACATCGGGGCACCTGTACCCACCACCCCAAGGCATATAACTGCGCTGGTCGGAATGTTTTGGGATGACATCCAGATCACTGCCAGGTTCACCGAAGATTTTGAGGCGCTTGATTTTCACGATGTAACTTTTGTGGTCAAAGATGAAAGTGGCGAAACCATAGACGATGCCGAGGTTACTTTTGATGGGGAAAAATGGGAGCCTGGAGAATATTCCATGGAAGACATTCCGGAAGGAAGTTACGTATACTCTGTGGAAAAAGAAGGATACCAGACAGAGAGAGGTACGATTCTTCTGGAAGAAGATATGACCATAGAAGTTATGATGATCATATTAGACCCCAACAGGCTCACCGAAATTCCCTGGACTGAGTCTTTTGACGGAGAAGAGTTTCCGCCTGCCGGCTGGTCACACCATAGGTTGGAAGATCATGGTGGCTGGGAAGCTGATGAAGAGTCAGCTCACCATAACTTTCTGGGAGATGACGAAAAAGCTGACAGCTGGTTAGTCAGTCCCCAGATTGAACTTCCTGAAGATGAAACCATCCTGATGAATTTTATGGAGAGGAATCAATTCATGAATAACTACCATTATGGCGGGGTGATGATCTCAACAGGAAGCGGAAACCCTGAAAACGAGCATTTCCACGAGATCCATGAGTCAGATGAAGCACACGGTGAATGGACGGAAGTCACTGCCAACCTTGGCGAATATGCCGGAGAGATTATTTACCTGGCATTTGTTTATCAGGGCGACGGAACAGATTCCCACCGCTGGTGGATTGATGAAGTGACCCTTGAGCAGGCACCGGACGTGTATGAAGTTCCTGACCTTGCTACCCTGCGTGATGAAGGGGTTACTGATGGAAGCGCTACATACCGTGTCACTGGCGAAGCGATTCTTACACATCAAAATGGCAACAGGAATCAAAAGTTTTTCCAGGACGACACTGGTGCAATACTGATTGATGATCCAGATGGAATTATATCCACTGAGTATGATAAATATGATGGAGTTACCGGATTGACGGGTACATTGAGTGTTTACAATGAAATGCTGCAGCTGGTTCCCGTTGAAGATCCGGGCGATGCAAGTTCATCGGACAATACGGTCACTCCGAAAGAAGTTACCCTGGAGGACCTGAGTCCGGATCTTCAGTCAATGTTGGTGCTGGTAAAAGGGGTATCAATTGATGCAGATGAAGGAGAAACATTTTCGCCCAGTACCAGTTATACCATCAACGATGCCACAGCAGAATCTGAAATACGGACACCAAATGTCAACGCAGGTCTGGATTATTTTGACTGGGAAATTCCAACCTCAACGCAGGACATTACAGCGGTGGTATCACAGTTTCAGTCTACTATGCAGCTTATGCCCCGCTCAAAAGAAGATTTTAAAGACACCGAAACAAGTACTTTACCTGAACCAGACATGGCGGACTTCCGCATGTATCCCAACCCTGCATCGTCACAAATTCATGTGGAACATAAAGAAAGCCGTATCGATCAAGTTCGCATCTTTAACCTCAGCGGGCAAATGATCAGGGAGGTCACTGTAAATGACCATACAGCAAATATTGACCTGCACGGGTTGAATGCAGGCATATATATTGTGCAGGTGGTTTCAGGAGACACTGTGATTACCCGTCGCCTCCAGGTTAACAGGTAGACATTGACAACCATTTTAAGATATAGTGTTCAATACAAATATCATACGTATGCAACAGAAAAGTTTTTTATCATATGTGGTATTGGTTGCAGCCATGCTGGTGCTTATGGGGCACCAGGTGGCAGCTTCCTCCATCAGTGGAAAAGTCAGGGGTGAAGATGGAGAAACTTTACCATCCGCCCTGATTGAAGCCATCAATGTGGATACCGGAAGGTCATTCGGAACCACAACAGCCCTCGATGGCTCATTTCATTTATCTGTTGATCCGGGTGTGTATTCAGTCAGCATCTCTTACCTGGGCTACCTGGAAAAGCTGCTGACGGTAGATGCAGAAACGGAACAGGACCTTGGAGTCGTTGAACTGGAGGTAAGTACCATTGGGCTTCAGGAGGTCATGGTGGTTTCCTCCTTTGCACGCGACCGTCAGACACCTGTTTCTGTGTCCAATATTTCTGCGGAAATTATTACAGAACGACTTGGTACTCAGGAGTTCCCTGAAATCCTGAAACTGACACCTTCCGTTTATGCCACGAAAGACGGAGGCGGTTACGGTGATTCCCGGATCAACCTTCGTGGATTTGACTCCAACAACATTGGTGTATTGATCAATGGTGTTCCTGTCAATGATATGGAGAACGGACGCGTTTATTGGTCGAACTGGGCCGGACTATCAGATGTAACCAGCAACATGCAGGTTCAGCGTGGCCTTGGTGCTTCCCGGCTAGCTATCAGTTCGGTTGGGGGTACCATTAATATAATCACCCGCTCCACAGATGCTCAACGAAGAGGAAACTTTTCCACAGCGATCGGAAGCGACGGATACAGCAAACAGAGTGTTACCATGTCAACCGGTCTGCTGGACAATGGCTGGGCGGCTACCGTATCAGGAAGCCGGAATGTGGGTAACCGTTATGTGGAAGGACTTGATTATGAAGGATATTCCTATTTTATCAATGTATCCAAACAGCTCAACGAGGATCATACCATGGCTTTTACCGCTTTTGGTGCACCCCAGGTTCATAATCAGCGTTGGCCACGGCAATTAATCCAGACCTACCGGGAGCATCGCGACGGCAGGAGGTACAATCCGTCCATGGGTTACAAAAATGGTCAGCTTTACAGCGGATCTTATAATTTTTATCACAAACCACAGGTTTCCCTGAACCATTACTGGTCCATTGACCCTGAAACCACGCTTTCAACAGCTCTTTACGCATCTGTTTCTTCCGGAGGGGGGCGTCGTATTTTCGGGGATAATGCCAATTGGCTCAGACACAACAGCACAGACGGCCTGCCTTACGAAATGACCAAACTTACACCCAATGGTTACCTGGATTTTGATGCAGTAATGGCGGAAAATGCGCTTTCGGAAACGGGGTCAAAGGCGATTGTGGCCAATGCCATGAATGAACATGACTGGTACGGCATGCTTTCTACCCTGACCAGGGATATTGACAATTTTGAACTTACCGGAGGGCTTGATCTTCGTTACTATCGCGGATATCATTATCAGCAAATCGATGACCTGTTGGGTGGTGAATATTTTCTTGACGTTACCGGAGGCGGTAATTCCAGGAATGTGAACAGGCCTGCCAACACCTTGCTGGATGAAGGAGATAAAATTAATTACCATGACCTTGGAGAGGTCAGGTGGGCCGGTTTGTTTACCCAGGCTGAATACATTACAGATGAATATTCTGCCTTTTTATCCGTTACCGGGTCACATACCGGTTATCGCCGGACCGACTACTTCCTGTATGAGGAAGGTAGTCCGGAAGAACGGTCAGACTGGGTAAATTTCAATGCTTACAGCGTGAAGGGGGGTGTCAATTACAACCTGACACCACAGCATAATTTTTTCCTGAACGGAGGATACTTTACACGTGCTCCCTTTTTCCGTTTCGCCTTCATCGGCTTCACCAATGAAGTAAACGTCGGAGCTCAGCACGAACGAGTTATGTCAGGAGAATTGGGCTATGGTTATCGCGGACGTTTCCTCTCGGCCAATTTCACCCTTTACCGGACGAACTGGCTTGACAAGGCACTTACCAGGCGCATTGGGGATGTCATGGCCAACATGACCGGACTGA
>PWGY01000084.1 GCA_003554665.1 Bacteroidales bacterium
CGCGTAAGCTACTGGTGGAAGACCTGCGTGAAAACCTGCTGAAAAGTTTTCATGAGGCGAAGGCCAGAATCATTATTGTCAATTATGACGGTACCCTTGTTCCATACAGCAAATATCCTTCAGCGGCAGAGCCTCCCAAAGAGTTGATGGGGTTACTCAAAAACCTTGATTATCAGAAAAATACTGACATAGTAATCATCAGCGGACGCGGTAAAGATGAACTGGATGAATGGCTGGGAGGGCTGCCGGTGAATCTGACTGCAGAGCACGGTTCTTATATCCGTGAGGCAGGTGAAGACTGGCGGCTCCTGAAACCCCTGTCTTCAAAATGGAAGCAGGAGGTACTTCCCATTCTTGAGATGTATACCGATCGTTTGCCCGGGTCTTATATTCAGGAGCGGGATTATTCGGTGGCCTGGCATTATCACAAGGCCGATGTAGAACAGGCATCCCGGCTGGTTAAAGAGGTGAATGACCACCTTTTGTCCATTACCACCAACATCAATGCCCAGGTCTTTCATGGCAGCAAAGTGATTGAGGTAAGCAGTGCCGGGGTGAACAAAGGGGAACTTGCCATGCATTGGTTGTCACGAAAAAACTATGATTTCATTCTGGCTGTCGGTGCAGGGTGGTCTGATGAGTTGCTTTTCCAGACCATGCCTGAGCATGCCTGGTCGGTCAAAGTCGGCCTGGCTTATACCGATGCCAGGTACATCCTTGAAGGCCAGGGAGATGCAATTAGTCTATTGGAGGGGCTGCAGGCATAGTTTTTCCTGGCTCCGGGCTTTTGCTCCGGGCTTTTGCTTCGGGCTTTGAATTCGGGTTTTGAATTTGGGCTTTTGCTCCGGGCCCCGGGCCCGGGATTTTCATTGTTTGGTGAACTCTGTGCCCGGTTTTTCTGTCTGATAATTCCGGTGATGCAGGACCTGTGGCAGGCCCTCCATGCAGACGGTCTTATTTTACGTAAACTGTTTTGATATTTGTGAATTCACGGATCCCGAGGTAGGACAACTCCCGGCCGTACCCGCTGTCGCCGATTCCCCCGAAAGGAAGGCGGGGATCGGATTGTACAAACTCATTCACAAAACAGCACCCGGCGTTGAGTCTTTTTTCTGCAATTTCACGGCCGTGGCTTTTGTTTTCGGTAAAAACGGCCGCCCCCAGCCCGAACACACTGTCGTTGGCAATCCGTATGGCCTCTTCATCATCATTTGCCTCAATGATGGCAGCCACGGGCCCGAACAGCTCATCTTCGTATGCGGGCATGCCTGGCCTTACATCTGTAAGCACCGTGGGGGGGTACCAGGCTCCCTCTTTGTCCGGAATAGCTCCTCCCAGCAGGCATGTGGCACCTTTGCTGATGCTTTGCATCACCTGACTGTGAAGTTCATCGCGTAATGAAATATTAGCCTGGGGGCCCAGATCGCTGTTCTCCTGAAACGGGTCGGTCATTACCTTTTGGCGCATGATTTCCACGAAATGTTTTTCAAAAGCCGGTTTCTGTGACCTGACCACAATAAAGCGTTTGGCTGCAATGCAGCTCTGACCACCATTGATCAGCCTGCTGGTTACACAGGTTTCGGCTGCTTTTTCAAGATCCGCATCTTTCAATATCAGGTAAGGGTCACTTCCTCCCAACTCCAGTACGGTTTTTTTCAGCATTGAACCGGCTTTAGATGCAATGGCCCGTCCTGCTCCCACACTGCCTGTCAGGGTAACGGCTTTGATATGCTGGTTGCCGATCAGATCACCTGCTTTTTTGCCGGGCACTTTCAGTGTACTGAAAAGGCCCGAAGGGAAACCGGCTTTCAGGAATACCGATTCAATGGCCAGGGCACAACCCGTAACATTGGAGGCATGTTTCAGCAGGGCACCATTGCCGGCCATCAGGGCCGGGGCCGCAAAACGAAAAACCTGCCAGAAGGGAAAGTTCCAGGGCATCACTGCCAGAACCAGTCCAAGAGGTCTGTAAGCGATATAGCTTTCCGAGGCTTCAGTGGAAACCGGTTCGCTGGCAAGAAACTGCGCTGCATTGTCTGCATAAAACTCGCAAACCCTGGCACATTTTTCTACCTCTCCATGGGATTGGGAAAGCGGTTTCCCCATTTCAAGGGTAATGATTCTGGAAAACTCATCCTTACTGTTGCGGAGTACCGCGGCCGCTGCATGCATAAGCTGTTTTCGGGTGTTGAAACCTGTATCATTCCAGGCCTGTTGTGATGCCGCGGAAAGCTCAACGATCTGGTTGATCTCGTCCGGTGTGTGCTCTTCGTAAGTGGCAATGGTTTGGTTATTGGCAGGATTGACGGATCGTAACATGGAGTTTAGACTTTTTTAGATTGTATTGGTTTATAATGAATTATTTATTTGGGTTATCTTTCCCCTGGTCCTGATTCATGTAAACCCTGGTCCTGGGCAGGCAATGGGGGTATTCCCGCTGGATGAATTCCACGAGTTTTTCCCGGATAAACACACGAAGATCCCAGGCTTTCGGGGAGTTTTCTGCGCTCATGAGTGCACGTAATTCCAGGGTTTGTTCCCTGGCATCGGTTACCTGCAAAACATTTACCTGCCTGTCCCAGTTTGGATGGGTGCTGAGGAGCCTTGTCAGTTCGTCACGCAGGGCGGCTACCGGCATGGTATAATCCGTGTAAATAAATACGGTTCCCAGAATTTCGGCCGATACCCTTGTCCAGTTCTGGAAAGGGGTTTCCAAAAAATAAGTTGTTGGCACCACCAGCCGTCTTTTGTCCCAGATTCTGATCACTACATAGGTCAGGTTGATCTCCTCAATCCAACCCCATTCATTTTCCACGATCACTACATCATCCAGGCGGATAGGCTGTGTAATTGCAATTTGGAAGCCGGCAAGTATGGTACCCAGGGCTTTTTGCGCAGCCAGACCTATTACAAGTCCGGCGATACCCGCCGACGCAAATAAGCTGATCCCGATGTTCCGGACATTTTCAAAAAGCATCAAAGTGAAGCCGATGGCGATGAGGATCACAATAAACACCACGATTTTTTCCAGGATATTGTATTGGGTGTGGAGTTTTCTGAAGCGCAGGTTGTCCGCTTCGCTGATGTCATATTTTCTGAGAAAGTTGTTTTTGGCAATCCGGATCAGTGCAATGACCCCCCAGGTAAATGCGGCAATGACGAGAATCCTGGATATGGTTTGAAACAGGATATGTAGTTCTTCCGGCAAAAAGGTCAAATACGGTAGTATGTACCTGATAAACAGGGCCAGAATCAATATTGCAAAGGGGATAATAAAGTGTTTTAGCAATTTCATGCCACCTGAAAGCCATTTATGCAAAAATACAATCATCCTGCATCTTGCCGTCAATGTAATTAAGGAAGATTGCATTGCGAATTTAAAGGTAGCAAGATATTCCCGTATTGTCAAACCGGGGCGCGTATCGGTTTTAAAAAAATCCGATTACATCATTCAATAAATAAAACCCTGTTGTCCGGGTATTACTATCCCGTTTTTATGTTTTGTCCGCCGCTTTTATGTCCTGCATGAAATCCTGAAGGTTTATTTCTTCTGCCAAAAGCACATGAATGTCAGGCTCCGGTAGAATCGCTTTTAGTTTGGCTGCTCCGGGCCGCAGTTGTTCATTGGTTTTGATGAGCTGCCAAATTTGAAGCACAAATTGTTCAAAAGGGACGTCTTTGTGATACAGTACTTTCCCATTCTGGCAAATCAGCTGCAAAAGCTGCCTTATAACCTCCCTGCATTCCTCAGCATGGATTTCATAAGGTTGTAAAGCAGAGAGAACCGTATGTTGAATATCATACAACACAGAAGCAGCGGTCCGGGTCTGCAGTTTTCTGGACGAAGACCTTCGCTCCTGGCTGTATTGGGTGTTGATAATCTTGCTTCGTAATCCGGCCAGCTCGGATACTTCACTGATCTGATAAGTGCCCATAACAGATTCTGCCTGTTTAACCCAGTTTAGTAGTTTATCTGCAGCCCGGGGGTCTTTTTTTTCAAAAGCCGTAACCAATTCAGGATAGTTGAGAAGCAATTCCCTCAGACGGGTTACAAGATTCAGTTTGGATTTTTGCATGTGTTCTCCGGGTTTAAATTATTCGGGGAGCAGTTTTGCATCGATCCCTCCTTCAGGCTTTTCTGCCCGGCTCCACTCCATCCCCTCTTCGGAAATTTTTACCTTGATGTAAATGAGGCTTTCGGGTTTTTCTTCCCTGAGCAAATGGGATTCGGCAATGACGTTTAAGTCTTCCAGGCATTTTTTTACGTCCCTGAACTGAATTTCTCCTGTCAGTATCTGTCCAAGCTTTTGTTGTATTACTTCCGGATTGATTTTTTGTTGAAGCTTTGACTCAATCAAATTGTGTTGTCTGGCAATTTCCAGCATACGATCCACCGCATCCATACAATATTTTTCTACCGCATCAGTGGTTCCTGAAACCCTGATTTTTTTCTCAAGCTCATTGGTTCTTGCTGAAAGATATCTCTGCATCTCAAGCGAAACCACCCTGGGCAGGCTCTCTCTGCCAATGCTATTCACCAGTTCGCGGTAGACCAGAGCATTGAATGCTCTGTTGTCAATCGGTGAGTATGATGACGCTTCCTTTTGGTCAACGGTCGCAAGGGCAACGGGGATGGTTAGCTCCACATCCTCAATTCGCATGCGGGGCACGGAAAAGTGTTTCAGCAATTCGTGTCTTGCATATTGTTCAGCTACTTCAACAGTTTGTACATCCGACATGACCCTTGCCTCGGTGATACTGGCAACAATGCTTCCGATATAATCTTTTAGTTTTACCATAAAGCTGTGTGTTAATTAATAGTATTCGTCATGCCTGCCCGGTAGGGTTCCTTAAGTGCCCGGCTCAATGCTTGCAATGCTGTCTTCGAGCATGGTGAGTATCCTGTCAAGCCCAGCCGGAATTTCATCATTAACAGCCAGTACATGTACTCCAAGGTTATAGGTTTTTTCAGTTTTTATGCCTCTGGTTGAAGTTCTTTTGTATGAAGCAGTGGCCTTAAAGTTTACCTTTTTAAAATTGAGACCGAACTCAGTACCTGCTGCAAATTCGCTCGAAACATTAGCTGTTTCGGTGGAGGTCAGCTTGGCGTTGAAATCAATGGTAATTTCTTCAATTCTTAAAGAGGGGATCACCAGCATGGTAAGAAACGGCACCCTGATTTCCACATTTTTTTCAACGAAAGCGGTATTGTCATCATTTGGCATTGATTTGCTGTATGCGAAATCTACATACCGTAATTTGTCATTTTCAAAGCCAACTTCTTTGATAAAGCTGACTTGCGACATGGATGCGGCGTGTTGAGCCTGGACTGCTGCCTGAAGCGGTCCACCGATGTAAATGTTAAAGTCTAACGTGTTTAACTCTGCTACTAAATTTGCCATGATTTTCTTTTTTTTTGCGTTGCATTTTATGACAACCGGGTTGGGTCATAAAATTTTCAGGGATGAATTGGTACACTGATTAAAGCAAGCCATCAGTGGGGTGAGGGTGAAATGACACTGTCTGAACCCTGGCAGCGCATTCCCGGGTTGATTTATTGGTTCTGATTGAAGGGGGAAGCACCCTTCAGTAGGCCCCAAAACAGTAGTCCGGGAGGAGGGATCACCGGTAATATTCGGTGTACTTTGCTTAGAACTACAATATTAAGCATTTTTGTTGAAACAATAATGCTATCCGGGGAAAAAAGTTGGTTTTTCACCTGCAGGTCATGGGCTGGAGTTAAATGTCATTAAAAAATGGATTGTTCTGTTCGTGTGGTGAATTGTTCAAGGAATTTAACCCCGCGGTAAGAATTGCCCTTTTTATTGAGAATGGGGCTCCAAACTGAAATGCAATAGCGACCCGGATGGACTGCCACAATACCACCACCCACGCCACTTTTCCCCGGCAGCCCGACTTTGAAGGCAAACTCTCCGGATTCATCATAAAACCCGCAGGTTTGCATGATGGCGTTAATGCGTTTAACCTGACTTAGGGTCAAAATCTGTTCATTGCCGGGAAATGGCTGCCCCAGATTGGCAAATGGAATAAATGCTTTGGAAAGCTCACGGCAGCTGAGTTCAATGGAGCATTGGTTAAAATAAAAGTCCAATACCTCTTCGGGGTCGTTATGAATGTTTCCGAACGACTTAATGAAGTTACATAGTGCAATATTTCTGTAACTGGCAGATTTTTCTGATGCAGCGATACGGGGCGAATAATTGATCAAAGGGTTGCTGGCTGCTGTTCTGATAAATTCCAGGAAATCTTTATGGGGGTTGCTCAGTTTGCTTATAAGTACATCACAGATCACCAGTGCTCCGGAGTTGATCAATGGGTTTTTTGGTATCCCAAGGTCATTTTCCAATTGTACCAATGAATTAAAAGGGGTTCCGGAAGGTTCATACCCCAACCTTGCCCATAAAGATTCTCCTGTAAGTTTGTATGCCAGCGCCAGTGAATGAACTTTGACAATACTCTGGATTGAGAATTTTTCATCTTGATCTCCTGTGCCATAAGATTCCCCTTCTGTGGTGGTTAAATGAATGCCGAATTTATCCGGATCCACATTGCCCAGCTCGGGAATAAAGTTGGCCAGGCTTCCGATATTTTCTTCTTGTTTTACCGCAGCGTAAAGCTCTTCAATGATCTCCTGGTAATTCATATATCAGGTCTGAATTTTGAGTTGTGGTAGTTTCACTGATGTCTTTTCAGGGTATCCCGGATAATTTTTTTGTGGTCAAATGCCAGGCTGATATTTTGCCAATCAGAGATGACTGTTGCCTCTGCTGCATCGTCTCCTGCCTGCAGGGATTGGTTGTCTGCTTTCGCAAAAAAAGCGATGGAAACGGTTCGTCCTCTTGGATCCCGCCCGGGACTGGAGTAAACCCCTGCCAGCTGCGGATCCTTTATTGTAAGGCCTGTTTCTTCGAAGGTTTCGCGAATACAGGCCTCTTCAGCCGTTTCATCCTCGTCAACAAATCCCCCCGGAAGGGCATAATCCCCCTGGAATGGGGGGTTCTTTCGCTTAATCAGCACGACTCCTTCTTTGCAGAAAATCACACAATCTACTGTAAGGGCACAATTATATCTAACCATCTGCATGATGTTTGGATTTTCTTTCAGTTTAATGGCATTAAACAACCAAAAACCGTTATACATCCTGTTCAGGACTGCAAGTTGTGAATTTTTTATGGAATATCCTTGTGATGGAAGCAGGATTGGGTGAAAATATTGTCCTATTTTTGCCCCGGCATCAACTTGTTTGTTATCAGTGAAAAAATCTTCAGGATCATCATATAATGTAATTGTTATCGGAGCCGGAGCCTCCGGACTCATTGCAGCGGGGCATGCTGCCCGGTGTGGAGCAAAGGTTTTACTACTTGAGAAAATGAGCCGGGAGGGCCGGAAGTTGCTGATAACAGGTAAAGGCCGGTGTAACATCACCCATGACGCACCTGCCGGTGAATATTATCGCCATATTTTTCCGAATGGCCGTTTTTTAAAACATGCTTTTCATTCTTTTTTTGCACCAGATATAATTCACCTACTTCAGGAAGAGGGGGTTGAAGTCACAACAGAAAGAGGGAAGCGGGTTTTCCCGGTGAGTGACCGGGCAGCAGATGTTGTGGAGGCTTTGAAAAACTGGATGAAAAAAGGCAATGTACATGTGGTTTGTAATAAGCGGGTAGATGAGTTGGTAATAGAAGAAGGTCAGATCAGAGGGGTAAGGGTAAGCGATACTGCCAGTGTGGAGGAAATCCGGGCAGAAAGTGTCATTATTTGCACAGGGGGTAAATCCTATCCGGCTACCGGATCAACCGGAGATGGGTACGCGCTTGCTCGGCAGGCCGGTCACCACGTCAGCGAAATACAACCTGCACTGGTTCCCCTTTTAACAGCGGGCGATGTGGCTGGGCGGCTTCAGGGCCTTGGCCTGAAAAATGTCAGGGCAGTCGTGTGGACGGATGGCAAAAAAACAGCGGAGGATTTCGGGGAGCTGATGTTTGCCCATTACGGGTTGACCGGCCCCATTATTCTTACGCTTAGCAGGCAGGTGGTACAGAAAATGTCTGAGGGCAGGCAGGTGGAGATCGGAATTGACCTGAAACCGGCCCTGGACGAAAAGAAACTGGATAACCGCCTGCTGCGCGATATCGACAGCCACGGTAAGAAACAGATTGAAAATGTGTTCAAAATGTGGTTGCCCTCCAAGCTTATCCCGGTATTTCTTGACTTGCTGAATATTGACGGGAAAAAGCCGTGCAACCAGATGGGTGCAAAGGATCGCCGGAAAACAATGCTCCTGATGAAAGATTTCCGGTTCAGGGTAACCGGTCACCCCGGTTTTAAGGAAGCCATCATCACGGCAGGCGGAGTGCCGACCACGGAAATCAACTCCCGTACAATGGAATCCAAACTGGTGAAAAACCTTTATTTTGCCGGAGAGGTGATTGATCTGGATGCCGATACCGGCGGGTTCAACCTCCAGATCGCTTTCTCAACCGGATGGCTGGCCGGGCAGTCCGCTGCCAGTGCCCCGGATTGACAGGCCATGTTCGGTGTGTCGCCATATCATAACCTGGAGGCCGTGCGCGTGAATTGAAACCGGACGAGATCTGTCGGTGACCGGGGATTAGTTCTAACCGGAAGGCTGTATCCGTGAGCTGACACTCCCTATTCAGAATTTCTTAAAGTAACCACCGGGTTGAGGTTGGCCGCCCTGCAGGATATCAGCCCGACCACTACTATTGCGGTCAGGTATACGACCACTGCCGGGATGATGAGCATGAGCCAGCTGATATCGATGCGATAGGCAAAGCTGTCAAGCCAGCGGGTCATAAACAGCCAGGCCAACGGAAGCGCAATGAGGTTTGAAGCAATGACAATTACACTGAATTCCCGGGTCATGGAACGAATGATCGCTGGTACAGATGCCCCCAGCACCTTGCGTATGCCCACTTCTTTGATGCGGTTGATGGCTGAAAAAATTGCCAATCCGGTTAACCCCAGCAATGAAAGAATGATGCCTAGTCCTGCAAAGGAAGCAACCACCAGCATAACCCTGCGTTCGTCCTGGTACTGGATCTCCAGTTGCTGGTCAACAAACCCATGTCTTAAAGGCCAGTGAGGGGCTTCCTGCTCCCAAAGTGTTTCCAGGGTTTGCGCCACACTGGCAGAGGCATCGGGGGTGTAACGGATCAGTATGTTGAACCAGTTTTGCGGGTATTGTTCCTCACTGATAAAAAACACCAGTGGACTTACTCTCTCATGCAATGAACTGAAGTGGATGTCTTCAACTACACCGACCACCTGTCGGGTCATCCCGTCATAAAACCCGTCAATGTACATACCCAGTGGGTCGTCAACTCCCATAATTCTCGCGGCTTCGCGGCTGATGATGGTGGCTGAAGCCGGATCAGTGTGCATTTCCGCAGAAAAGTCACGTCCTTTAACAACCCGGGTTTTCATTGTGTTGAAATAATGAACGTCGCAAGAAATCAATGCGCCATGGAAGGCAGCTCTTCCATCAGGTGCTTCATAAGAAAAACTGGAAAAATTGCTGAGGTTGGCCGGTGGGATGTTATGCGTAAGACTGACACTTTGAACGTCGGGGTGCTGGAGCATC
>PWGY01000134.1 GCA_003554665.1 Bacteroidales bacterium
ATGATGTGTGACTCGAGGGTGTTCACTGGCTGGCGCAGGTGGCCGATCCGTACTCCCTCAGACAGTAACCCCATAAACTGATAAGGAAAGTTGTCCTGCAGCACGTTGACCGTGTTTCCAACTGTAACAATGGTGTTTCCCGGGTTGAAAATATAGGCACTTCCAATGTTCTCCGGATGATGGAAAGAACCATTGTAGCAGGCATCCAATATCATCAGGCGGGCATTGGATGTCATATTGTCGATATCTTTCACGTACAGGTTCCCGCGTTGATCCAGCTCCTCCCGGCTGGGGAAATCATCTGAGGGGCTTGTATGATGCATCCATTCGGTGGGAATGCCGGAACGCATGGCAAAGTTTTCCATTTGCTCCTCACTGGAGCCGGCATCCTGCATTCTGTTGATGGAGTGCCGGATTCTTTCGGCATATTCATGCATGTCGTTGGTGGGGGCGTATCCGCCATGCAGATGCTGGATGTCAATGCTGCCATGTTTGGTCATCAATGCAACGTCCAGTTCTTCGCGTTGCAATTCATTGATCAGATGCGCTTTGATATGATCATCCATTCCAAAGGTCATGAACCGGAATGAATGACCGGGTTCGTTTAGCCGGGGGAATTGCTGACTCAGTGCAATTCTTTCAGATGCCCATGCCACCATACATTCAGAATTGGAGGCATGGCCCAGGAAAGTCAGCAAATGGTTCATTTCATTTTGATCCCTGCGGTCTTCAATTACTTTGTAGAGGTAATCTTCAATTTGTGCATAAGGATCTCTGCCTTCTTCCTGGGGGCGGATTCGTCCCGAATAAATGTCAGAACTTATATGCTGGGCCGAATTCTCTGTGAGTCTGTAATAGTGCCAGGAGGGTCTGTCTTCGTCCTGCCCGATATATTCGAAATCCAGATCGAAATCATCATAAAAGCGGTCAGAGGCTACGGAGGATTGTTCCCGGGGAAAGTTTTCCTCATGCATCTTGAAGGCCGTGGTCATATGTTGTGCTTCCCTGATCATGGCCACCGGGATGTCACCGACAAATACAACTCCTTCGAGTGTTGGATCGGCATCGTGTAAGGCTTGTATTTCACGACGGACATGGGTTGGATCTTCCCACTGATCTGCCATGATATAAGTGGACAATTCCTCTGATGATTCAAGCATGTCCCGGTAAGCATATACTGCATCATTGACCTGCTCATAGGTTTCCTGGTCAATGACAATGGCAAAGGATGCATCGTGTTCGCGGGTGGGCTCGGCAATATTGGTTTGTGCATGCCCCGGGTTAACGCTGATTGACAGTAGAAAAAAACTGAACAACAATATTTTAATGGATATCATAATATATGATTAAGTTTAAAAAGTTGAATTACCTGGTGGATAGTTTGGTCGCAATTACGCGGCCATGCTCCTGAAGAAGCGGCCTTTAATAAAAAAAGTGCCAGGTGTGGAAAAACCACCTGGCACTTTTGGTCCGTAGCTTTTAGGATCCGTAGGCTTTGATCCGGTTAAGTGTTTTCCTGGCTTCCTGCCGGATTGCCTTATCTTCAAGTTCATTGTCTTTGATGCGGCGACACATTTCTTTGATCAATTCTTTGTTGTATGAGTGTGTAAACCAACCTAGTGCTTCAATGATTCGGAGTCGCAACTCTTTGTTATCGCGCGAGTTTAATGCGATGTCAGCGTAGGCGGGTACATTAAAGTGGTAATTGTAGTTTCTCAGGGTTCTGATTTCCGATATCCGCGTGGAGGTCTCCTCACCGGTGTCCCTGATAACATCGAGGTCGCTGAGTACCCGTCCGTCAGCCATCCGGAACAGCATATCTTTGAGTTCTTCCTTGTGATATAGGGTGGATTCTTCATATTGCTGCTCAATCTCCCTGCGAAGCGTTTCCTTGTTCATGAAGGCAGCGGCATTCCGGGCATTGAAAAGAACCCTCCTGGAAGCGGCATCCTCAAATTGTACACTGACCAGTGCAGATACCAGTTCGTCGCGGCCGGTTTCTCCGATCATTTTTACGGCATGGCGACGGATCAGTTCATAGGGATCGCTGACGGCCATTTCCAAAACCTGGTGGAAATGTTCGCCGTCATAATTGTAAAGGAGACGCAAACATTGCATTCTGACGCTCTTTTTCGGGGAATTGTTGTAGGTTTCCAGCAATAGCTCCGGCAAGCCTGGATAATTGTTTTGATGGAGCATTTCCAGTGCCAGCGCCTGAATGGCAGGATCCTGATGATCCAGTGCATTTTCCCATGTGCTTGTGTGGTTATTGCGCAGGGTAATCTTTCCGTTCCAGTCGGTTGCTTGGGTACTATGGAAATAGTGTGTGGGGTCCCCGATTATATGGCTTTCCAGTTCGTTCTGAAACCTTGCCCAGTGGCCGATGCGCACCCCTTTGTTGAGCAGCCCGATGAGCTGTGTGGGCCAGTTGTCCTGAATTACATTGACAGAATTTCCGATTCCTGCAATGGTTTTCCCTTCACTGAATACATAGCTTCCTGCGATGTATTCATCCTGATGAAATGCGCCGTTGAAGCAGGCATCAAATTTCATTATTCTTGCATTGGGAGTAATCTGTTCAATATCCGGGATGTAAATGTCAAGGCTGGCGCTGAAAATGCTGTCCTGCTTTGTGATTTCCGGATCCATTGCCCCGTCGAACCATGCCCGGGGTACCCCGTGTCTTTCCTGGAAACCCCTGATGGTGGCCTCCGGATCGTCACCCCTGTTGTGGGCATCCCGAAGCCTGTTGCGCAGAAAACGTTTTACGTTTTCAATGGAAGGACCGATGCTGCTTACATTGGGCCATCCGTCAAGATACTGGACGGTGGGGGAGCCATGGTTTGACATTATGATCAGGTCAAGCTCAGGACGCTGAATTTCACTCAATAACTGATTTTTGCTGAAGTCTGCCATGTCGGTGAACAAATAACTATACGAGTTGCCTGGAGTTGACAGATGGGGGAGCTGCTCGCGGTAGGCTATTCTCTCTCCACCCCATGCCACCAGGCACTCAGAGTTATAACCATGCCCGGCATATGTGGTCACATGTTCCAGCGGGTTTTCCTGCTGGCGTTCAGCAACCACCTTCTTCAGGTACTCACGGATCTGCTCGTGAGGATCCCGGTCATTTTTTGGTGGTCTGATCCTGCCGCTGTAAATGTTAGTGGAAACTTTCTGGGCAGAGCCAGGATCCAGTGAATAGTAGTGATAAAGGGGCTGTTCTTCATCCTGTTCAAGATAGTTGAACTTCAGGTCAAAATCATCATAGAAACGATCTGAAGGAACTGAAGAACGTTCGTAGGGGAAGCGTTCCTGATCCATTTTGAATGCAGAGGTAAGGTGTTGGGCATCGCGGATCATCGGGATGGGAATATCACCGATCAGTACGGTTCCTTCCAGCGGCGGATTGGCTTCTTCATACAAGTTTTGCAGTTCTTTTCTGATCTCCTCCGGATTGTCCCAGTTTTCCGCCAGCAGGTGGGTGTATAATCCCTCTGACTCCAGAAGTGCCCTGTAGGCATCTACTGCTTCAGCAGTTTGTTCGTAAGTGGCTGAATCAATGACAATGGCTACAGCCGTTTTCTCATTCTTCTGATTGCAGGAGTTGATCCCCAATATGATAACAGCAAGCAAAACGCTGTTGATTAGGGCTATACTCCATTTATACCGCTTCATGATCGACAAATTTTTGGGTTTGTGTTTTTTGTGCTGAAACTTTTTTCTTTTTTTCTGAATCATCTGGAATTTGGTCAGGATATTATTAAATGTAACGGGCCATCAGTAGAGCATGCCCAGAGATAATTTCAGGTGGTTTCTTGCTGTGTCTTCATACCTCGGGGAGATATCAGAGCTGGTCAGGTCATACCGGGTTGCTTCCAGCCTGAGGTAAAACGGGCTGTTGATGGTATTGCCGATATTGAAACTATAAGTGGCGTTTATGCCAAAGATCGCATAATCAGTAGTCAGATAGTGGAAGTCCGGGACGGTTACATTGTCACTGATGTCTGAACGTTCTCCCTCCATCAGTTCATGATGGATTGACAACTCCTCATCCAAAGACATGTTATACCCGGCAGTTAAGCCGAGGTGCAGGTTGTTTTCGGCAATGGTGAAGTTCCTGGCCCCGTTGAGCATCAGCCGGAAGTCGGCAAACTTTTTGGTTGAAAGGGGAAGCAGATAGCGCATATCACCACTTATGAAGCCTGCTTTTAGTCCCGTCATCCAGTCATAATCATTGTTGGCCCTTTTTCTGTAAAACCGGTAATCTATCCCGGCATGAATGTGGTCTGCCCGGTATCTGGTGGAGGTGGCAAAGGTAACCCATTGCTCAAGGCTGTTGTCGTAAGACTGGTTGTGCTCGATTCCGGTAAATTCATTCAGGTCAAAGTGGCCGGTTATCCGGTGCAATGAATTGGTTCTTCGCAGCTTTAATCGTATGGAGGTTTCAATGGTCATTTCATCCAGCTCGCCTCCGTGCTGAATGACGGATGAACCGTCACTGACTTCTTCATTGTAAAAACGTATGTCTGCGTCAGCGATGAGGCTGCCCCTGCTGAATGTGTATGCGTAATTGACGCCTCCTCCAAAGCCGGTGCCCTCATAGGAGCGTGAATAGCTTCTCATGAAGCCCCGGCGAAATTCTCCTACACCACGCATTTTATACCAGCGATGTTGAAGGTCGTGATTTACCAGTGTAATACTGAGGTCTTCATTTCGATTGCTTATAAAACCAGTAACTCCGAGATCGGAATTGTTTCCGACAGTAAAAAGCAAGCCGGGCTTGACCTGGATTTTTTGTGTGTGGTTAACGGGTCGTGGATCATTCTGCCTGGCACCAGTGTAAAGTTCATAATGTGCTTCAATTCCGGCATAGAATAACCCAAACAACCTTCCGCTGGCAGCGGTGAAATTCAGGTTGTAATACTGTTTTGACCAGTCGCCCCCCTCCACATCTGAAAATATATATGGGGTTCCCCTGAAAGGATCCATCACATTGCCCCATTGCCTGTCTTTTTCTTCAAAGCTGTGAAAGGTAAATTCTCCCCGGAAGGTCATTTCGTCCAATGACTGGTACCTTTCGGTGTTGAAACCGAAGGTGTTGACCTGCGATGCTTCCTGGGGCCGGTAAAAATCTCCTTCGTCAATCTTGTAGGTGAAGTGGCTGTTTCCCAGGTTGTGCATATTGGTCAGGGATAATCCGGCCGGATTGGATGTGCCTTCCCAGATGTTGTATTCTTGTAGATATTCCAGCCAATGCGGGGAAGCGGGCAGGGCTGGCACTCCTGCATCCTGGCCTTTTGCTTGAAATGGAAGGGCCAGTGTGATCAGGCAAAACACAATCTGTGGGAACTTTGATGAAAAATGATTTATGGCCATGGCATCTGGTTGTTATAATTATATACCGGGGTATTTTTGGAAGTGTTGCCAGGGCAGAGACACAAAGCGGTTGTGTCTCTGCCATATGACAACTATCGCCTGAAGGCGGTTGAAAAGACGATCAGTCAAAAGATCCTGGTGTGGGTGTTTCCAGCACTTCAAAATCTTCAGAAGCATTGTTGGTATTTTGCAATACGTGTCTGCCATCAATGATGTTGGAGGTTTTCCTGCGTATGCTTTCTCCGACATAAGTTCCGCTGCACCAGATCATGCCGCTGTCGATGCTTGCGGGCAGCCGCTTATATGGGAGGCTCTCTTCATCCCGTCCGGCTTCCACACCGTCAATGATGTATTCAACGGGTAACTGCACGTATTCAGTATCTCCAGCTGCGCCGGGTTGTGGCATTCTATCCAGGTCTTCAAAATCATCCACGCGGAAAATCACCGGTGCCGGTCCGAAAACGGAAGCGAGGAAGTAGAATCCGGCTCCGTGATACAGCATCTCCATATTGGGTACACCAGCATTGTCAACATCTCGGGTGTCTTCGCGGTCAACAAAGGTTTCGAAATCTGCAATTGACCCTGAGTAGGGTGTGTCCGGGTTGCCATTGGGGTCTTCCCGGTGGTTTGTTCCGTTCTGGGAAATGATGAAGCTTTCGCCTGGCTCAATGGGGTGGTCTTCACCGCTGCCGGGCACCCGCCAAACACTGCTAAGGTACACATGATCCGGGTCATCACTCCAGCCTTCGATGCTTTGTGTGGCCCCTGCCGGATGTGTCGTGGCCAGTATCAGACCGTCTGCATATACCGTTTCGGTGGAGTTATTATAGATCTCATAGAACTGATCAAGGAAATACACTCCGCCTTCAGGTGTGTTTGAACCTGTATAATAGATCTCTTTGAATACCAGATCACCGGCCTGGCCTCCAGCAAGTTCAATTGTCTCGTCAATCGGGTCAGTTCCCGAAACAATAATATCGGAAGCACTTCCGGCCAGAATGATCTCCTCGGCGATGCCGGTTTGTTCTTCTGCCTCTTCCGGAGAAAGGGTCAGACTGGCTGCAAGGCTGTATGTGCCGGCTGCCAGTTCAGTGAAGACTGCAGAACCAGTTTCGTCAGTGGTAAGGGTGGTGGTGCTCTGGGTCTGCATATCTGTCAGCTCCACCGTAGCTCCGACTGCATATGCGTCAGCATACACTTCAGGGTATTCGACATGTACCCGGAGGTCAGCTGTTTCTACTGTGTCGTCTTCGCATCCCCACAATCCGATTACGGCTGCAAGAATGATAAAAATGCTTAGCTTTTTCATGTTTTTTGTTTTTGGTTAATAGGTGCAAATAATTGAAATTAAGGGGGTTTAGAATCTAATATACATCTCTGTTCCAAAGAAGATTTCCGGGTTGCGCCTGTCATAGCGATTGGTCCTTTCATTGTAATGCAGGGGCCTGTGCATGAACATATTGTTGGCGTAAAACGCAAAACCAAACCCCTCGCGAATATCTTTGGACAGTCTTAGGTTGAACAGCCAAAGCGGTGGGTAGTCAAGGGTGGTCCGGCGGTATTCAGATACGCTTCTTCGGATGTCACTGTATTCGGGCTGCATCGCCTGCTGTCTGTCAAGATCAACCCGCTGTCCGTCCTTGCCGATATAGGCAATGGGTGGCTGTACAGCCCGCTCATCCGGGGTGCCTGGATTGATCATCTCGTAATCGTCGTAACCAATGGATTTGGTTTGCTCAATCCAGATGGTTTGTACGGTAAGTGACACCAGAAACTGGAACTCAGGAATGTTATGAACTACGCGTAGTGCTGTATTGAATCTTGTGTTTTCTGTGCCACGGCCTCCCGGAAATACGGCCACCCTGTCGGGCCTGGGTATGGATGGGTTGATCCAGTAATCCTCACCTGTTTCGTGTCTCCGGGTGTTGATGTAGGCTCCGTTCAGGCTGAAACTGGTACGTATGGAACTGATCCTGCCCAGATCCAGATCCAGCTCCACCCCACGGTTGATGGTTCGCTGCTTGTTTTTTGGCCGGCTGTAGGTGGCTATGAAGGTGTCTTGCCTGGCCGGCTCGGGTTTCAGTATAGGGGGTTCCCCTTCCGGAAACTCTTCGGCCTCAAAAATATCCAATGGGATAAACTCCAGTTGATTATAAAAACTGTATCCGTTGGAGTGGTTTTCTTTAAAAGCGGTGAGGTTTACCCGGCGATCGTCTTTCTCATATTCGAGCCCGATCTCCTGTTTGGCATTTTGAGCAATTTTTAAATCATGATTTTCTGTGTCAAATACCCTTGTGGTCACGATGATGAGACGTTCGTCGGGATTTTCCGCATAATGATTGAAGTTTACCAGGTCAAAATAGGCCGGGTTCGGATATAGGTGCACCAGGGTGGGTGATTTGGCAGTCAGCCCGTAGCCTCCGTGGATATTCAGGTTGTTCAGAATTTCAAAGGATGCGTTTGCGCGCGGCCCGAGGAACGTCCCGAACTTACCCTGGAACGGGCTTTCGGGTTCTACATTGTCGAAACGCAGCCCCAGCTGCACAGCCAGCTCCCTGTCGTTTATTTCTCCAGTGATGTTGTTTTCCAGGTAAAAGGAAAGCTGGTTGAGCATCGGGATGTCTGCATAGGAACGGGGTCTGGAGGCCTGGTTGTCACCCATTCTTGGGGGCCTTGTTACGTCATATACCCTGCCATCTCCGTAGTTCCCATCCGTGCGCCATTCAACGCCCATCATAAAACGGTTGTTCAGCCCCAGGATTGTTCGGTGAAAGCTGTTGGTAACGCGGGCAAAAACATTGAGGGGTTTTCCGTCTATGGTTACCTTGCTAAGGTATTCACTTGGAACAATGGAGGCGGCCATGGTCGTATCTTCCCTGGCAAAGGAGAGTGGATACACATATCCGCTCAGCAATTCCTGGTTGAAAGCCTCCTGGTGCGTGTAACTGACAGAAACATTATACCTGAGGTTTTGTGCAAATTTTTTATCGAGGCTCCACTGTCCTGTGGTATTAAAACGGAACCCCCTGTCCTGGGAGTATCTTTCACGCTGATAACGTTTGTCGTCCGGATCCTGACGGGTTTCATCCAGGGTGGTGAAACCCGAGAGGGTAGTGGTGGAGTTCAAGTCGTTGTCAAAAAAACGGTTGGAATATGTCAGTTGTGCAGTGAGTCGGTCGTAGCCCCTGTATGGCAGTCGCTGGTCGTTGACTGACTCAAGGTAATCCATATCTATGTTCAGGCTGCCTGCATTTTCACCAAGGTCGAAACCTTTACCCAGGTTGATCTGGGTGATGCGTGGATTTACCCTGACCCTTGCCTGATATGGTGTTTCACCGGCGCGGGTTTCTACCAGCAAGGCCCCTGAAGTCAGGTCACCGTGCTCTACCGAGGGGATGCCCCGGATTACTGTAACTGATTCAACGTTTTCTGTGGAAATTTGCCGCAGGTCGATGCCCCCTCCGGAAACACTTCCTGCATAACCACCTGTGCCGCTGAAAGCCGGATTGCTGGCTTGCAGGTTGGCATTGTTCGATAAGGGGGAACCATCCACAATGATGGATGTGCCCAGTGCATTTAATCTGTCTTCTCCCACCTGACGAAGGGCGATCTGGTTGGCCTGGCTGAGATCCGGGTTGTCAGCCAGCTGGCCGGGGATGAGCTGAAGAACGTCTCCGAGGCTGCTGGCCTGAAGGTGCTCAATGGCAGATCTTGAAATATCCGAAGAAGATGACAGGCCGGATCGGCTGCTGCGGGCGGTCACCTGCACCTCATCCAGGCTCAGGGAGGAACCTTCCATCTCAATGATCACTTCATATTCCTTGTAATCATCGATCTCCATTTCCTTGAAAACTTCTACCATTCCAAGGCATTGGGCATTGATGGTGATGCTTCCCCGGGGAATTCCCTCGAAAGTAAAACGGCCGTCTTCGTCAGTGATGCCGGTGAGGCCAAGCTCATTAATGATCAATGCAACAGCTTCAAGCGGTTCTTTGCTGTCTTTTTCCACTACCCGGCCTGTGATCTTTGCTTGCTGCGGGGGTTCCTCCTGTGCAAAAAGGGAACCCGGGTTCAGGCTTATTGCTGCAAGCCATAAGAGCAGTGGAAGTGTAAGCGGGGTGAATCTTTTTTTCATTTTTATCCAGTTATGGTGTTGTATACACG
>PWGY01000162.1 GCA_003554665.1 Bacteroidales bacterium
GGGGCCGCTGACCGGTTCCTATGCCCGTGACATTATTGTGAATATTTACGACGGTAAAATGCACCCGGTTGACTCCAATGAGATCTCCTTCAAACTGGCGGGCCGGAATGCCTTCAAGGATGCCTTCAAGAATGCAGGGCCGAAGATCATGGAACCTGTATATGATGTGGAGGTTATGGTGCCTGAGGAAAAAATGGGAGATGTAATGACCGATCTTCAGGGACGCCGCGCGATCATTATGGGGATGGAAAGTGAGGGTAACTATCAGCGCATCAAGGCGAAGGTGCCATTGGCTGAAATGAACCGTTATTCAACCACCCTGAGTTCACTGACAAGCGGACGCGCCACGTATGGGATGAAATTTGCAGAATACCAGCAGGTTCCCATGGATGTGCAGGATCAACTGCTCAAGGCTTATGAAGAAGAGCAAAAAGAAGAAGAATAGTCTAAAGGTTATTTTTGATGATGAAACCCGGCGTGATTGCATGCCGGGTTTTTTTGTGCACACATTTTTCTTTTCCGCACATTTTTCTTTTAGTTGATGTTGATCCGCTGAAAATGTTATTTTTGCCTGACTACTGCAACAGGCTGAATCCCGCAGTGTTAGATAGAATCATTCTAAATAATACAGCTGTTCACCAAAACTTAATTTTCAAAATTATGGCTGAAAAAAACAAAGAGAGCCGGGACGAAAATCGTTCCGGGGAATCAACACAACAAGGGACAGATACCGGTTCAACGGGCTTTCTTCGTTGGATTGAGGATATGGGGAACAAACTGCCCCACCCTTTTTGGATTTTTGTCTGGATCTGTGGAATCATCATTGTCGTAAGCGCCATTACAGCTTTTTTCAAAGTCAGCGCTGTCCACCCCGACGATGGCAGTCTGGTGGAAGCCAGGAATCTGGTCAGCGGGGAGGGCCTGCGGTGGTTTGTGCAGGAAGTGGTGACCAATTTCGCCCATTTTGCACCCTTCGGGCTGGTGCTGGTCATGCTGATGGGTGTTTCAATTGCTGAGCGCAGTGGTTTGCTGGCAGTGGCTCTTCGCACCATTGCCTTTGCCGTGCCGCGCAAGGTGGTATTGCCGGTGATCTTTATTATCGGTGCCTGCGGAAATATCGGCTCGGATGCGGGGGTGGTTATCGTGCCGCCTATTGCTGCACTGATATTTACACAAATGGGGCTTCATCCCATTGCCGGTCTGGTGGCCGGGTATGCAGGTGCTACTGCCGGATTTACTGCCAATTTTTTCATTGCAGGAACAGACGTGTTGCTGGCCGGGATCAGCACGGAGATCACATCGCAGATGCCCGGTGGCATGGAGGTAAGTCCCACAGCCAACTGGTACTTTATGATTGCCTCTACGATATTGCTGGCTTTTGGCGGGGCTTTCATTGCCCGGCGATATACCATTCCGCGGTGCCAGAAGTTCGAGCTGATTGGAAACTTTGACCACGAAGTGACCGACGGCAAACTGTCTCCCACCGAAAGGCTCGGGCTGAGGAGAGCCGGCATATCCCTGCTCATCTACATTATCCTGATTGCCCTGCTTGTGGTGCCGGAGGGTGCTCCGTTGCGTGATCAGGAGACCGGCGGGCTTGTGCCTTCTCCGTTTTTAAGGGGCTTGATTCCGATCTTGTTTTTCTTTTTTGCCATCCCGGGATATTTTTACGGTAAGGCAACCGGTGCCATCAAGCAACCCAATGATATTCTGAAGCAGATGGAACACGGTATGAAAGAATTATCCGGATATATTGTGCTGATGCTGATTGTGGCCCAGTTTATTAACCTGTTCAGTTGGTCTAACCTTGATACCATTCTGGCCATAACAGGAGCGGACTTCCTTCAGGCAACCGGCCTTACCGGTCCGACCATGTTTGTGATGTATATGATCCTCGTGGCCGTGCTCAATATTTTCCTGGGCAGTGGTTCTGCCAAATGGGCCATTTTTGCCCCGATTTTTATCCCTATGCTTGCACAGCTAAATTATAGCCCTGCCTTTGTGCAGCTGATGTATCGTGTGGGAGATTCCATCACCAACTGTGTGACTCCGTTGTATGTATATTTTCCTCTGTTGTTGGGTTGGATTCATAAGTACAACAAAAATATCGGGATCGGAACAATTGTTTCGCTGCTCATTCCGTATGCGATTATCCTGTTCATCATGTGGTTGGTGCTGCTGTTTGTCTGGTATGTACTGAACCTCCCGATTGGTGTGGGTGAGTTTATTTTCATGCAGTAAATCGCTTTATGCCCCTGCAGGGTTGATAAAGACCCTGCCCAAAAGGGGTAAAAAACCAGGGGCTTGAGGATATCTTTTCAGATATTCACAAGCCCCTGGGTTTTTACAGCGGGTTAATCAAGTCTTTTTAACCGCATTTGCTTTCGCCGCAGTTTGTGCAGGTAAGACATCCTTCCTGATAGATCACCGAGTCTTCCTGGTTGCAGTTGTTGCAGATGCGTCCTTTGGCTTTGGTGCCGTCGGGTATGAATCTTTTCAGGGCGCGTACCACACCGTTTTTCCAGGTGTGCAGTCTGTCGCTGTGCAGACTCAGGTCTTCAATTACATCCACCACAGAGGGGATCGGCATTCCGTGACGCAGAATCCCGGATATCAGTTTGGCATAATTCCAGTATTCCTTGTGGAATGAACGTGAGAGTCCCTCTATGGTCACCTTGTAGCCATCCCTGTCCAGAAACTGGAAGTCATAACGTTTTTCCCCTCCCGGGAGTCGGTTTTTAATTACCCAGCCTTTTTCCACGTAAGGTGGCAGGTAAAACCCTTCTGCTTTACCCGTAAAGATCTCATAGGGCCTGTCATGGAGCAATCCAACTACGGCAAGCCATTTTTCAGAATCGTTATTGAATCTTACCACTTCTGACTCCAGGATCTTTGGCCTTACCGGCGCATCTGTTTCCTTGAAGTCGTTTTTATCCTCCTTTTTGTTGTTGACAAGCACACCGGAACGGGATCCGTCGCGGTATACTGTGATCCCTTTGCATCCGCTTTGCCATCCTGTCTGATATATTTCTCCCACCAGCTCTTCAGAAACATCTCCGGGTACATTTACTGTCACACTGATGGAGTGATCAACCCATTTCTGAACGGCTCCCTGCATATGAACCTTTGCCACCCAGTCCACATCATTGGCTGTGGCTTTGTAATAAGGGGAACGCTGAATGACGTCTTTCAGTTCATCTTCCTTCATGTGTTTTACCTCATCAATGTCATAGTTGTTCAGTATGAGCCAGTCAACAAATTTCTGATGGAAGACATTGTATTCCTCCCAGTGATCGCCCACCTCATCCACAAAGTCTACTTTAACATTTTTATCGCCTGGGTTTACCTTTCTTCTGCGTTTATAGGCCACCATAAATACAGGCTCGATGCCTGAAGTTGTCTGGGTAAGTATTGAAACACTTCCGGTTGGAGCTACGGTCAGCAAAGCTACGTTTCTTCTGCCGTGGGTAAGCATTTCTTCATACAGGTCGGGTTCAGCTTCTTTCAGTCGCTGAATAAAGGGGTTGTCTGCCTCCCGTTTGCTGTCATAAACAGGAAAAGCACCACGGTCTGCTGCAAGCCTTACCGACGACCGGTAGGCTGCCAGAGCCAATGTTTTATGAACCTGAACAGAAAAATCGGTTGCCTCAGGTGTTCCGTAACGATAACCCAACGCTGCCAGCATGTCTCCCTCAGCGGTGATCCCGATACCCGTCCTGCGGCCTTCCACACATTTGTCGCGGATTTTTTGCCAAAGGGTGTACTCCACCCGTTTCACCTCGTCATCTTCCGGGTCTGCAGAAATCTTATTGAGAATATTGTCAATTTTCTCCAGCTCCAGGTCAATGATATCATCCATGATCCGCTGTGCATAAGCCACATGCTCCCTGAAAAGTTCGAAGTCAAAGCTGGCTTTGCTGGTAAAGGGGTGCTTAACATATCCGTAAAGATTGATCGCCAGCAGCCGGCAGCTGTCGTAAGGGCACAGCGGTATTTCCCCGCATGGGTTGGTCGAAACCGTTTTAAAACCCAGATCAGCGTAAGAGTCAGGCACTGATTCATTGATGACGGTATCCCAGAAAAGAATGCCTGGCTCTGCCGATTTCCAGGCATTGTGTATGATCTTTTTCCACAACTCCCCGGCGTTGATCTCTTTCACATATCTGGGGTTTTCAGAGTCAATGGGGTATTGCTGTACAAAGGCCTTGTCATCGCGGACCGCCTCCATGAATTCATCCGTGATCTTGACAGACACATTCGCCCCGGTCACTTTCCCCTGCTCCAGTTTTGCATCAATAAAACTCTCTGCGTCCGGGTGCTTGACGGAAACTGTGAGCATCAGGGCACCGCGCCGACCATCCTGGGCTACCTCACGGGTTGAATTCGAGTACCTTTCCATGAAAGGGCCAAGCCCCGTGGATGTAAGCGCGCTGTTTTTGACCGGGCTGCCCTTGGGCCTGATGTGGGAAAGATCGTGCCCGACCCCTCCACGGCGTTTCATAAGCTGAACCTGTTCCTCATCCACCTTCATGATTCCTCCGTAAGAATCGGCATCACCACGGTTCCCAATCACAAAACAATTGGACAGGGATCCGATCTGAAAAGGGTTGCCTATTCCCGCCATGGGGCTACCCTGGGGAACAATGTAGCGAAAATCTTTCAGAAGGCTGAAAATCTTTTCTTCAGGAAGCGGGTTTGGATATTTTTTTTCAATGCGGTGGATCTCCCTTGCAATCCGCCGGTGCATATCATCGGGTGTCTGTTCATACAGGTTGCCCTCGGAGTCTTTAAGGGCGTACTTGCTGACCCATACCCCTGCGGCCAGGCTGTCCCCATCAAAGAATGCGGTGGCCTTTTCCATCACTTTTTCGTAATCGTATTTGGTCAGGGAGGGCCTAAGCATATCATCTGTTTGCGGCGCATCATCTTCCGGAAGAACCCGCTTGTCCAGCACCTGATCATACAGGTTTTTATCTTCTGTTGTTTGCTGTTTTCCTGGTTTGGCGTCACTGATGGTTGTCTTGTTGCCCATGTTAGTATTTTTTGGTCGTTACGGCATCAGGGGCAGAGACCCCCAGCGCGGTGAAGGAAATATTACGGAATAAGCGAAAAAAATCAGGTTGTGACAACGAAGTTAAGAAACAAAAACCTGATTTTTTACCGCTTATTATTAACAAAAACGGAAAGTTATTAACCAACCCGGCATAACTGTTTGATACAAAAAGCAATAACTTTCTTTTGATAAAAAAAGACGATGAGCGAGCTCTTTTACCCTATGGATATCGGTTATTTGTGGTTTTATGTGGTGGGTGTTCAGGCAAATTCTATGAGGTAGGCCTTGATAAAATCATCGATTTCGCCATCCATCACATTTTGCACATTGGAGGTTTCCACGTTGGTTCGAAGGTCCTTTACCATCTTATAGGGATGGAACACATAGTTACGAATCTGGGAACCCCATTCTATTTTTTTCTTGCTGTCTTCAATATCGTCAATTTTTTCCCGCTTCTTTCTCAGTTCAATTTCGTATAACTGTGACTTCAGCATGGTCAGGGCTTTTTCCCTGTTCTGCCCCTGAGACCTTGTTTCCTGGCATTCCACCACAAGGCCGCTTGGTGCGTGTCTTACCCGAACGGCACTCTCGATCTTGTTCACATTTTGCCCCCCTGGCCCGCTGGATCTGAAGGTGTCCCAGCTCAGGTCAGCCGGGTTGATCTCAATCATAATGTTATCATCCACCACCGGGTAAGCGTAAACAGAGGCGAATGAGGTATGTCTTTTGTTGTTGGCGTCAAATGGTGAAAGTCTGACCAGCCGGTGAACACCACTCTCTCCTTTCAGGTAACCGAAAGCATTGTCGCCATCGAACTCAATGGATGCACTTTTGATCCCGGCGGTTTCTCCTTCCTGTATATCCAGTACTTTGGTCTTGTACTGATTTCTTTCTCCCCACCGCAGATACATCCGCATGAGCATTTCGGCCCAGTCCTGGCTTTCCGTGCCACCCGCGCCTGCATTGATGGTTATAATGGCACTCAGGTGGTCCTCTTCTTTGTTGAGCATTTTTTTCAGCTCAAGGTCTTCAAGCAGGGCCATTGTTTCATTGAACTGGGCATTCAGCTCTTCTTCCGAGCCTTCCCCTTCCTGGAAAAATTCAACGAGCACCTTCAGGTCTGCCGCTTTCCGGCAGGCCTCCTCATAGGCCTCAATCCACTTATTGATGCCGCTTATTTTTCTCAGGGTTTGTTCTGCTTTTTTGGGATCATCCCAAAAGTCAGGTGATTCTGTAAGTTTCTGAAGGTCATTGACCTGGTTTTTCTTCCCGTCAATGTCAAAGAAACCTCCTCAAGGCATCAAGCCTCTTATCGATATCTTTTACGTGTTCGTTATGGGTCATTTTGCTGAAATTTATTTGAAACAGTTATTGGGTCAACTCTTTGAGCGATTGCCAGACCAGATCGGGTTCATACCCCTTTTGAATGGCAAAAGCCGCTGCCCTTTCTTCCGCATTGGTCTGTTTTTTTTCGCGGATGCTCCGGAGCTTTTTTTTCAGAATGGTTCGAAGCGTATCCGAGTATTGCTGAGGGTCTGTTTCAGCCAAAGCTTTCGTGGCCGACCCTTCATCAATACCCCGTGCCAGTAAACCGGCCCTGATTTTGATTTTGCCCCACTGGTTATTCAGAAACTTTCCCCGCGCATACAGCTTGGCAAAACGCAGATCATCCAGAAACCCATCTTCTTCCAGTTGTGTAATGACCTGCTGGCATACATCTTCCCCGGCTCCCATTTGCCGGAGGCGGGTTTTTACTTCGCTGCTGCACCTTTCGCGGTATGCGCAATATTTCCTGGCCTTTTCTGTATACTTATCCGGGGTCATGTATGCCCTGTTTGACTACATCCACCTGGCTGTGGTCAAAACTTAATTTCATCCTCCAGTTTATTGAAAAACCGGTATTCAAGAAAATGATAGGATGTGGAAGGATAAACTTTAATCCACTGCCTGTACTTTAAGAACCATTTCATCCTGATCGACAAAAGCCCTTTGGTAAGATATGATACGATGAAGGGATGTGCCCTCAGGGTAAGGGAAGTTTCGTTCTGCTCCCTGATCAGGTAACGCAGGTTGCTTTCAATCTCATCAATCAGGATAATGCTGGGCTTCACCTTGCCTGTTCCACCGCATGCCGGGCATTTTTCCAGTGTCTCCACGCTGGTTTCTGTTCTCACCCGCTGGCGTGTGATTTGCACAAGGCCGAACTTGCTTGGCGGAAGGATGTTGTGCTTGGCCCTGTCTTTTTTCATCTCCTCCTTCATCCGCTCGTAAAGCTTCCTTCGGTTGGCAGATTGTATCATATCAATGAAATCCACCACAATAATTCCGCCCATATCGCGGAGCCTGAGTTGCCTTGCAATTTCAGCTGCCGCTTCCAGGTTTACGTCAAGCGCATTGTCTTCCTGGCTGTTGTCACTTTTCATCCGCTGACCACTATTCACGTCAATGACATGGAGGGCTTCGGTATGTTCAATGACCAGGTAAGCACCACTTTTCACTGAAACGACTTTGCCAAAAGAGCCTTTGATCTGTTTTTCAACACCAAAGTGATCAAAAATCGGGGCTTTGCCCTTGTAAAGTTTCAGGATGTCAAGCTTGTCGGGGGCGATTGTTTTGATGTACTCCCTGAGCTCCTCGAATACAGCAGGATCGTTTACATGGATGTTGTTGAACGATTCGTTCAGAAAATCACGAAGCATGGCAGAGGAGCGGGCCATTTCACCCAGAATGATGCGGGGTGGCTTGGTATAAGCAAGCTTTTCAGCAATACTGTACCACTTACTTATAAGGTTGTTCAGATCGGCGTCCAGGTCGGCTACCATTTTGCCCTCTGCCACTGTGCGTATAATCACACCGAAATTTTTGGGTTTGATGCTTTGCACCAGGCGCTTGAGCCTGCTTTTTTCTTCGGAGTTCTGAATCTTCTGTGATACAGAGATCCGGTCGGAGAATGGCACCAGTACCAGGTATCTGCCTGCCAGCGAGATCTCACTGGTAATCCTGGGGCCTTTGGTCGAAATGGGTTCTTTGGCGATCTGAACAAGCACAGGGTGGTTGGAGGTCAACACATTGGTGATCTTCCCTGTTTTCTCAATGTCTTTTTCCAGGTGAAAGTTTTCCATGGCCAGAACTTTGGTTTTGCCGGCCATGGCCAGTTTGGTGTACTTGTTCAGACTGTTGATCTGGCTTCCCAGATCCAGGTAGTGTAAGAAAGCATCCTTCTCATACCCTACATCAACAAAGGCGGCATTTAACCCGGAAATGATCTTTTTTACCTTACCGAGGTAAATGTCGCCAACTGAGAAACTGTTATTCTTTCGCTCGCGGTGGAGTTCCACCAGTCGTTTGTCTTCGAGCAAAGAAATAACAACTTCTGTTGTGCCGGAATCAATGATTAATTCTTTGTTCACAGTTGAAGTCAATTAATTAGTTCACATTCCATTACAGATTCATGGGTGAGAGGATACAAAAGCCGAAATTCACCGGCTTGTCAAAATAAAATTACATAATACCCTGCAGGCATTATGTAATAAAAGGCAAAAAAGTAATACGGGGGCAGGAGGCGCCCCCGTGATTGCGTTATTTCTTCTTATGCCTGTTTTTGCGCAGACGCTTCTTGCGCTTGTGGGTTGACATCTTGTGCCTTTTTCTCTTTTTTCCGCTTGGCATATATTTGATGTGTTAATGGTTTTTACTTTGGCTGCCGAACAACATCCGGATTAAGATGGGTTTACAGACGCCTTAACTTCGCTGACAAATTCTTTCGCTGGTTTAAAAGAAGGGATGCAATGTGCAGGAATGATAATGGTTGTATTTTTGGAAATATTTCTTCCGGTCTTTTCAGCCCGCTCCTTGATGATGAAGCTGCCAAAACCACGCAGATAGACGTTCTCCCCTTTCACCAGTGAATTTTTCACGGAGTTCATGAAAGCTTCCACAGTGGCCTGAACATCCTTCTTTTCGATGCCGGTTTTGGCGGCAATTTCCGTTACGATTTCAGCTTTAGTCATAATGTTTACTTTTTGGTTATAAGCGAATTATACTGTTTTTTCCTGTTTCAGGGTTGCAAAGATAAACTTTTTCCGGATCACAAGGAAACAAATTAATTATTTTTACATCAACCGGTTAGAGTGCCAGTCCGAAAATTTACTGACCAATTTTTCAGCTGCTTATGGATTTTTCTTCCCGTCTTATTCGCTGGTATGACCTGAACGGCAGGTCGCTTCCCTGGAGGGATACCCGTGATCCTTACCATATATGGATCTCTGAAGTCATTCTTCAGCAAACCCGCATGGATCAGGGGCTTTCATATTACCTGCGTTTCCTGGAAAGATTTCCGGATGTGTTTCAGCTGGCTGCAGCAACGGAGGAGCAGGTTTTACGGATTTGGCAGGGTCTCGGGTACTATTCCAGGGCGAGAAACCTTCACCGGGCCGCCAGGGAAGTGGCGGAGCACTACGGAGGCAGCCTTCCTGCCAGCAGTA
>PWGY01000260.1 GCA_003554665.1 Bacteroidales bacterium
TGTGTTACTTTTGCAAAGCAAAATCGGGGTGTGGCGCAGTTGGCTAGCGCACTTGCATGGGGTGCAAGGGGTCGGAAGTTCGAGTCTTCTCACCCCGACAAAGCAGAACCGCAATTACTTTTAATTAAGTAGTTGCGGTTTTTATTTTGTGGATGCGATAAACAAACGGTATTTTTATTGAAGAGACCTGGGGAGCCGGGGCTTTCTTCAGGAGGTGGTCTGAACTGATCCTGTTACTTTGGCTGCCATGATCTGCAGCAACAGTTCGTCGGTTTGACTCATCCCCCTGGCACCCACTTTCCCGAGGTTCTGAATGGTTTTCTCTATGTCATCGTCAATGATACCGTCATTGGAAGAAATAACGATTCCGTCGATGGCCAGTAAGGCGGCTTGTATGGCGGATGCCACCCCGGAACTGACCTTAAGGGTGCATCCTCCCTTTGCACCGTCGCAAATCATACCGGTTACACTGCCCACCATATTTTTGATGGTATAAATAGTTTCTTTTTTCCCTCCGCCCAGCAGATAACTGATGCCACAACCGGCAGCGGCTGATGATACAACGCACCCGCATAATGCTGAGAGGCGTCCGAGGTACTTTTTGATGTGGATGGCGATCAGGTGAGACAATACCAATGCCCGGATTTTACTTTCATGATCCGACTGAAGCTTTTCTGTGGCTGCCACAATGGGCAGGGTAGCAGTGAGCCCCTGGTTCCCGCTTCCGGAGTTACTCATGACCGGCAGGGTACAGCCTGCCATGCGGGCATCGCAGGCAGCTGAAGTAAGCATCATGGCGTTGTTGATGATGTCATCCGAAAGGATGCCCTGGTCGATTTGTTTCCTGATGGATTTACTGACCATCAGGCCATAATCGTTCTCCAGCCCTTCTTTTGCTACGCGGGTGTTCATTTCTGCAGACTCCAGGATGAATTCAATTCTTTCAACGGGAGCCTCCATGGCGAAATCAAATATGTCGCTGATTGTTAATTCAGGCGAGGGAGCTTTGGCCTTATCCGCACTCTTTTCTTCTGCCAAAGAGCACTCCACGATCTCATCATCAAGGGTAACCTTTGAGATATTTGAATGGCGGGTGGTGATGATTGCTTTGGCCTGGCTGCCTTGCTGACTGTAGCAGGAGGCTTCTATATATAATTTATGATCATTGTTGCATACATCAATGGAAATTTTTCCCTGTGTTAAAAATTCATTTGCTTCGGATATGGCTTCAGGAGACACCCCCTTGAGCAGTTCCAGACAGTCTGCAGACCGGCCATAAACTGCACCAAGTGCAGCAGCAATTGGAAGGCCTGTCAGGCCTGTTCCGGGTACACCGACTCCCATCCCGTTTTTCAGAATATTAGGGCTTACCAATACTTCTGCCTTTGCCGGCTTTTCTCCAAGTATTTCCCGGGCTTTTGCCACTGCAAGGGCAACGGCAATGGGTTCGGTACATCCCAGGGCAGGAACCACCTCGGATTTAAGCAATTGAATGATTTCCCCACTCCGGGTTTCTGATGTTTTTGTCATCCTTTAAGTTTTTGCAAAAATACACAATAAAAAACACAACCAGGCAATCCCGCAGAAGTGATGAGTTGCCGGATGGCCTGGCATCGTCACGGGTTATCAGCGCCTATTCTGTTTGCTCTTCTTCGGCAAGAACAGGGTTTTCGGTAAAAACATCTTTGGGTTCTCTTACAAAGAACCAAAGCAAGGCGGAAATTCCAACGGTAAGTGCACTCACAATAAAAATAACCCCTTTGTTTTCTGCCTCCTGGACGAGTTCTCCAACCCCAAAACTTGAGACAAACTGGGGCAGTACAACCGAAAGGTTAAACAACCCCATGTATAAACCCATCCGTGACTGCGAAATTTTCTGTGACATGATGGCAAAGGGAAGACTGATGGTGGCTGCCCAGCCGATACCCACAATTGCCATCAGCATATAGATGACTGCAGGGGCATATCCGAACTGAAGAATGCTTAAATAGCCAAATGCCATGATGGTGATGCTTACGGCATGTGTTCTGACTCTTCCGAAACGGGCAGCCAGGGGCTCCAGGATCAGGACAGGGATAATGGCAGCCACAAGATTGAGAGAGAAAAAACTCCAGTTGACAATTCGTCCGATGGTGTCATCAATTTCCTGGAGTCTTGCCGATTCCAGGGCACCGTTTTCAAGAAGGAGCTCCGGGTCGATGTCCACATCTGCAAGTTCAGGCACGCGAAATCGTACAAAAGCAAACAGGTAAATGAACATGGTCTGGACGCCGATCCAGGTAAATGAATGTGCCGCAAGTACTTTTCTGAAGCCAATCAGCCCGTCTTTTTCCCTGGAAATTCCGTGTTCCTTTTTTGTCATGGTGATTAATACCACCACAATGGTCAGGAGTGAACAAAAAATTTCAAGTCCGTAATATGGAATATCCGGGAAAAGCCCAAGTCTTCTGAAAATACCATAGAAGGCGTATAACAGAAATCCCCAGAGCGGGAGGATGGTCTTCATGATCTCATAAAGAGAGGCCTCGTTTACGTTGTTCTTATTATTATCGGCTTCCGCCTTACTGGCAGCTGCTGCTTCATCATCGTCTTTGCCGTATTGTCCCAGAAACCTTGGTTCCTTTATGAAAAACGGCGGAATAACAGAAAACAGGAATACCAGCACCACACCAAAATAGATCAGAACATAGTTGCCCCAGATGGCTCCGATCAGGTAGGCAAGTACTCCGAAAGTTCCTGAAACAGTCTGCATCCAGGTATAACCTTTTGTTCTGGGGCGTCCTTCCGGGGTCACGTCGGCAATTATTGCCCTTGTGGGGTTGAAGCTGATGTTGATGGCCAGGTCAATGCTCAGGGACACAACGATCGCGATTCCAAGAACACCATCCAGCCCCATTCCTGCCTGAATAATCCCGATATTTGGCAGGGCAAGCAAACCCAGTGCTGCAAGAACCCCGCCCACCAGGATAAAAGCCCGGCGGCGGCCGTTCATTATCCATACGTTGTCGCTGATAATACCAACAACCACCTGACCAATGATACCGGCCAGAGGGCCAGTGGCCCACACAAGTCCGATATCGCTGATTTCCAGGCCATATTTTGTGCTCAACAACCAGCTAAGGGCCGCGATCTGTACAGCCAGACCGAATCCCATCGCTGTGGCCGGAAGACTCAGCAAGGCGTAGAAAGTATTGGTAAGTTTCTTTTGAAAAGGAAGCATATCTTTTTTTTTAGGGAGATAAAAATACGAATTTAAATAAGTTAATGGAGTATCTTTTCTCAGTCCCCGGCTTTTTACCTGAATCTTGCCGGAAAAGCATTATTTTTGTCATTGTAAGATGAGTGGTAATGGTACATCCTGATATTTTACTTTTTGGGATCAGCGGCGGGGAGATCCTGATCCTGCTATTGATTGTCCTGTTGCTGTTCGGTCCGGGTAAAATTCCGGAAATGGCCAGAATGATAGGACGCGGGATGCGTGAAGTAAAGAAAGTCCAAAGGGAGATCAATACGGAAATTCACAGGTACTCTTCGGATATTGAAAAGGAAGCCCGGGAAATGCGTTCCAATCTGGAGAACCGGCCGGACTCTGTAAAAAAACCAGGAGAAGCTGACTCCAAAAAGGATTATAAAGGGAGTCAGCCTGACACCGGCAATGAACTGGCAACAAAGGATAAACCCAAAGACGAAGGTCGCTCAGATGAGTCAAACGGCAATGAACAGGAAGTTTCCAAATCCGGTACCTCTGCAGGCCAGGAAGAGGATGACCTTCCTTATCCTTACGGAAAAAATAAAGATGACAGCGGCTCAAAACACCCCTGAATCATCACAATTAATTAACTGATACGCCGTTTCAATATCAGAAATTTTCAACTTGATTGATTAATATAAATGGTTCTCCAGAATATGTTTTCGCTTTCCAGGCTGACTCTGATGTTGGTTTTACTGATTGCTGCAGGCGGCATGAATGATTTGTCTGCTCAGGACAGGCGGGTGGAAAGAGCCGAAAAAGCTTTTGAACTTCGTCAGTACCATGAGGCGATTGATCTTTACAGAAGAGCGTATGACCGTGTCAGGCGCAATGACCGCGAAGAGGCTACCCGGCTTATGTATAAGGTTGCCCTTTGTTACCGGTATACCAATCAGCACCGTATGGCTGAGGCATGGTTTAACAGGGCGGTCAGGGCAGGATATGAGGACCCGGAGGCATTGCTTTTCCTTGCGGATGCCATGATGATGAATGAGAAGTATGAAGAGGCAATGGAGCATTACCGGGAGTTCACAGAACTGGAGCCGGATGACTGGCGCGGACCGCGCGGAATTGCTTCTGCTGAACTGGCTGTGGAACTTAAGGATAAACCGAGCCAGTACGAAGTGAATGATGTCAGGGTGCTTAATTCACGTCAGGATGATTATACAGCTGCCTTCGGTGACCACAGGGGAAGTACCCTGATTTTCGCCTCCTCCAGAGACAATGCCCTTGGTGATCATGAAGATCCGTGGACGGGTAATCAGCCTACCTCATTTTTTGTTTCACAGCAAGACAGGGCAGGGGACTGGAACCGGCCGGCATTGCTGGATGAAGGCCCAATCAACACCGAATTCAATGAGGGGGCTCCTTCAGTCACCCTGGATGCAACGGAAATGTTTTTTACAAGATGTACCAGAAGCGACGGAGCAGATGTGGGGTGCCGGATCTACCGGGCCAGCAGGGATGGTTCCGGATGGGGTTCCCCCCGGGAAGTCAATCTGACCAATGATAGTCTGGTTACAGTGGGCCACCCCGCAATCAGCCCGGATGGTCTCGAATTGTATTTTTCTGCTGACCTTCCCGGAAGTATCGGTGACAGGGATATATGGGTTGCCAGTCGCAACCGGCAGGGCGATGATTTCGGTTCGCCAAGAAACCTCGGCGAGCCTGTTAATACCCGCGGCAATGAAATGTTTCCTTATGTCAGAGACGATGGAACATTGTTTTTTGCTTCGGATGGTCATCCCGGAATGGGCGGACTCGATATTTTCAAAACAACATATTCTCCCGACGGATGGAGCGAGCCGGAGAATTTGGGGAAACCTGTGAATAGCTCTGCAGATGATTTTGGGATTATTTTCAAACCCGGCGAAGAAGAGGGTTTTTTTTCGTCAAACCGTGGTCGCACCGGGGCTTTCGATATTTATTATTTCATTGTACCTCCCCTGGAACTTTATATTACCGGGGTGGTTAAGGATGACAGCACCCAGACTTATGTTCCCGATGCAGAAGTCCAGCTTATTGGTTCAGACGGGTCATTGCGCAGTGTGCACTCAGACAATGAAGGCAGGTACGTTTTTGACCCTTCCATGGTACGGGAAGATACCCGATACGAAATCGTGGTGAATAAAACCGGGTATTTTGCCGGCAGGGGCGAACAATCTACGCTGGATGTGGAGGAGAATCGCGAGTTTATTGTGGATATTGGCCTTGCTCCCATCCCGGAAACTGCCATTGAATTGCCAGAAATCCTTTATGAATTTGATAGTTGGGAGTTACAGGAACAGTTTAAAGATTCATTGAACGGACTGGTGCGCACGATGAATGACAACCCGAATTTTGTCATTGAACTTGCCTCTCATACCGATAGCCGTGGATCCCATGAATACAATGATACCCTGTCTTACAGAAGGGCACAGGCTGTTGTAGACTACCTCGTAGACCAGGGGATTGATCCTGAAAGGCTGGAGGCAGTCGGCTATGGAATGCGGGAACCCAGAGTGCTGGAGCGTGATGTGGAGCGTGAAGGATATCTGTTCGAGGCAGGCACGGAGCTTAACGCGGATTATATTGAAGAACTTCCTTCTGAGGAAATACAGGATGCGGCGCATCAGATGAACAGACGTACAGAATTCAGGGTGCTGCGCGAAGACTACGAGCCACCGGAGGAAGAAGATCCGGATCAGGAGGCTCCGGAAGAGAACGGGGAAAATGACGGACGATCGCAAGACAGGTAGTATTGGCTGCGGTCTGTTGGTGAATATAACTTGATTTTCAGATGAAGTATAACAAACGAGGAGTGTCTTCGTCCAAGGAAGAGGTGCACAGGGCCATTCAGAATCTTGATAAAGGGCTTTTTTCCAATGCTTTTTGCAAAGTAGTTCCCGACTTTCTTGGGGGCGATCCGCAATGGTGCAATGTGATGCATGCTGACGGAGCGGGAACCAAAAGTTCGCTGGCCTATATGTACTGGAAAGAAACCGGCGATCTGTCAGTATGGAAAGGCATTGCCCAGGATGCCGTTGTCATGAACCTGGATGATATGCTGTGCGCCGGTATTACTGGTAATATGCTGGTTTCTTCCACCATCGGAAGAAACAAAAAGAGAATACCGGGAGAGGTTATTTCAGCCATTATCCAGGGCACCGCTGCTTTTCTGGACCAAATGAATGAACTGGGTGTGGAAATGATCCTTACAGGAGGGGAAACGGCAGATGTGGGTGATCTTGTACAAACTGTGATTGTTGACTCCACGGTGACAGCAAGGGCTCCCCGTAATGAAATCATTGCCAACGAAAAAATTGCTCCGGGAGACGTAATCGTTGGTCTGGCATCCGATGGGCAGACTTCCTATGAGGATGATTATAACAGCGGGATAGGAAGCAACGGGCTGACTTCCGCACGTCATGATGTATTTCACCATTTGTATGCAGAGAGGTTTCCGGAAAGTTTTGACAATAGCCTGGATGATGAGGTGGTGTATACTGGTAAAGCCTTGCTTACCGATCCCATGGAGGAAGCTCCCCTTGATACCGGCCGAATGGTATTAAGCCCCACCAGAACTTATGCCCCGGTGGTTAAACAGGTTTTTGAGCAAATGAAATCTCACATCCACGGAATGATTCATTGCAGCGGAGGTGGCCAGACAAAAGTTCTCCACTTTCTTGATAACCAGCATGTGGTAAAAGACCGTCTGTTTGAGCCACCCCCACTGTTCCGTTATATCGGCAAAGTCTCCGGCACTGCCCCGAAAGAGATGTATCAGGTGTTCAATATGGGGCATCGTCTTGAGTTTTATGTGAAGAAGGAGGTTGCCCCTGATATCATCTCCATTTGTGACGCTTTTAAGTTGAGAGCAAAAATTGTAGGAGAGGTAATGGACGCAAAATCAAAGCAGCTCACCATCAGGGATGCCGGGGGGGAATATGTATATGCATGATTTTAATTGGCCTTGAATTTTTGTACCTTTGCTCGCTTAAATAAATAGTAGCCTGTATGTTATTGGAGAAACTTGAAGCAATCAAGGAGCGACACAACGAGGTTGCGCAATTGATCACAGATCCTGAGGTCATTGCCGACATGAAACGCTATATTAAGCTCAACAAGGAATACAAAGACCTTGAACCCATTGTTGAAGCCCATAAAGAGTATAAAAACATCATTGACAATATTGCATCAGCCCGGGATCTGCTGTCCAGTGAAAAGGATCAGGAGTTTCGGGAAATGGCCCGCAAAGAGCTTGAGACCCTGGAAGAACGCAAGGAAAACCTGGAGGAGGAAATCCGTGTATTGCTGGTTCCCAAAGATCCACAGGATGATAAAAACGCAATTGTTGAGATCCGTGCCGGTACCGGTGGAGATGAAGCAGCCATTTTTGCCGGTGACCTTTACCGTATGTATACCAAGTTCTGTGAAGGCCGGCGCTGGAAGACCGAGCTGGTGGAGATGAACGAAGGGACTTCCGGTGGCTTTAAGGAAGTTATTTTCAATGTCACTGGTGAGGGAGCTTACGGTGTGTTGAAATATGAATCAGGTGTCCACAGGGTCCAAAGGGTACCCCAGACCGAAACCCAGGGCAGGGTGCACACTTCTGCTGCAACTGTAGCTGTTTTGCCGGAAGCCGATGAATTTGACATTGATCTGAAGACCAGTGACATTAAGAAGGAGACCTTTTGTTCTTCCGGCCCGGGAGGACAGTCGGTCAATACCACCTATTCTGCTGTACGCCTTACACACATTCCCACTGGTATTGTAGTTAGCTGTCAGGATCAAAAATCACAGATCAAGAACATGGAAAAAGCCATGAAAGTTTTGCGTAGCCGGATTTTTGACATGGAGTACAAAAAATACCTGGATGAAATCGCATCCAAAAGAAAAACCATGGTTTCAAGCGGTGACCGTTCTGCAAAAATCCGCACTTATAACTTCCCGCAGGGAAGGGTGACAGAACACCGGATCGGGTTGACTTTATATAATCTTTCAGCTGTTATGGACGGTAGCATCCAGGAAATCATTGATGCATTGCAGGTTGCTGAAAACGCAGAAAAACTTAAGGAGGGTGTTTCCTCAGAAACAGAATCATGATGACCAGGTCAGAACTGACAGCACTGATACGAAGAAAAAAATCTTTTTTATGTGTCGGTCTGGATCCCGATATGGAACGGATTCCGGATTGTATCCGAAAAAAATCTGATGATCCTTTGTTTGATTTTAACAGAAGGATCATTGATTCCACCATTGGAAAAGCCGTTGCCTTCAAGCCCAATTTAGCATTTTACGAAATGCATGGAAGTAAAGGTTGGGAAAGTCTTGAAAAAACCATTGAATATATTGCAGGGCATCAGGCCGGCCCCGTTTTTACCATCGCCGACGCCAAAAGGGCTGATATCGGGAATTCCTCGACAGCTTATGCACGAACCTTTCTTGAGTCTATGCCTTTTGATGCGGTTACTGTCAGCCCTTACATGGGACATGATTCCCTCAGGCCTTTTTTATCATACCCGGGGAAATGGGGGGTGATCCTTGCTCTTACATCCAATTCGGGTGCTGCTGATTTTCAGGTATTATCTGCGGGTGGTGATGAAGCTGTTGCGACAGATTATCCCAATGCTGGTAAAAAACTTTACGAGGTTGTAATGAACAAATGCCTGGACTGGGGATCACCTGAAAACATGATGTTTGTGGTGGGAGCAACTAAAGCCGCTATGCTCGGCTCAATCAGGCAGATGGTCCCTGATCATTTTTTTCTGATCCCGGGAGTTGGAGCACAGGGGGGTGACCTGGAGGCAATTGCATCCGTTGCAATGAATAAAGATGTGGGTATACTGGTGAACAGTTCCCGTGGGATTCTGTACGCCTCATCGGGAGAGGATTTTGATCAAAAGGCCGGAGAAGAAGCCGCAGAGCTTCAGAAAATTATGGAAGTTTTACTGCAGCGTTTCCCCTCAAATAAATGAAGGGCAAGCTGGCCTGATCCGGGAAAAGTAACCCTCATGCCTAAACTGCTGAAAACATCAATCAGTTGGGGCAGAAGGAACCAATCGAAGGTGAAATCAGCATCGATTGACCATTCAGGTGAAACCACGATAAACAAATAAACTGTACTATTTTGAAATTTACACAATTCGGACTGGATCAACGGGTAATGAATGGCATTGAAGCCATGCGTTTTGAAGAGGCAACCCCTGTTCAGGAGCAAGTCATTCCCACAATTCTTGAGGGCAAA
>PWGY01000284.1 GCA_003554665.1 Bacteroidales bacterium
ATATTTCTTTTGATTACTACGCCCATCCGGCTGCCCCCACTGTGGAAGAAGCTGCCAGGTACTGGAAAGATCTGGATGCCACCCATTGTAAAAACCTGTTTTTCCGGAATCACAAAGGCAATAGACATTATCTGGTGGTGCTTGATCACCGGCAGGAGCTGAATATCAAAGACCTGGAACTGCGTCTGAAACAAGGTAAGCTGACTTTCGCATCGCCCAAACGGCTGAAAAAATATCTTGGTCTTACCCCGGGATCGGTGACCCCTTTGGGTTTGATCAATGATGCGGATCAACACGTCCATTTGTTTCTTGATGAAGAACTGAAGCATTCCGAATCCATCAGTTTTCACCCATGTATCAATACTGCCTCCATTGTGATGAAGTATGCAGATTTTCTACGCTTCCTGGAGCACTGCGGGAACACCTGGGAATATATCTCCATGTATGATCAGCCTTCCTGATCAGTCCGTCCTGCATGTATGATCAGTCCTCCCTGCCTCCGGGCAAGGTGACCCGAAACAGAAAGGACTGTGTATCCGGGTTCCGTACGAACCCGGATGCACAGTTGGCTATCCTGAAAATATTGTAAGTCCGCATGCTGAACCCGTCCGAAACCATATGGCTGCGCGGGCTTAGCTCAGGCTGCTATCCGAGAAATGCAATCAGCACACCGGCTGCAACTGCTGAACCGATCACACCTGAAATGTTACTGGCCATACAGTACTGCAGGAGGTGATTGTTTGAATCGTATTTGACAGCGATCTCATTGGCCACCCGTGAAGCCATGGGAACTGCACTGAGTCCGGTAGCTCCGATCAGTGGGTTGATTTTTTTTGTGGCAAACAGGTTGTATGTTTTTACAGCAAGAATCCCTCCGGCAACTGATACGGCAAAAGCCACAAGTCCACCAAAAATAATTCCCAGTGTACGAATGTCCAGGAATGTTGCCGATGTCATGGTTGCTCCCACTGAGAGCCCCAGGAAAATGGTGGCTGTATTCATGATGGGGCCTGTGGCAGCTTCGGACAATCTTCCGGTGGCTACTCCGATCTCCTTGACGAGGTTCCCGAACATCAGCATCCCCAGCAGCGGTACGGCTGTCGGCACAAAAAACGCCACAATGATCCCCAGCACAATGGGGAAGGCAATTTTAACCGCTGTCATGTTTTTTATCACCTGTCCGGAAGGATATTGTTTATCCATGGCTTTCATATTGATGGACAATTCTTTGCTGCTGCACATGGTTTTTGCAATCGGTGGAATGATTACCGGTACAAGTGCCATGTAAGAATAAGCTGCAATGGCGATCGGTCCGAGCATGTGAGGAGCCAGCAGGATTGAAATGTAAATGGCCGTAGGTCCGTCTCCGCCCCCTATGATGCCGAGGGCTCCTGCCTCCTGCGCTGTAAAACCCACGGCGATGGCCACAAAGAAAACGGAAAAAATTCCCACCTGTGCTGCTGCGCCAAATAAGGAAAGCCGAAGGTTCCGCAACATGGGGCCGAAATCGGTCAGGGCTCCCACACCGAGAAAGATGATGGGAGGAAGGAATCCTGTTTTGATCAGCATATAGTAGAGGAAATTCATAATGCCGTATTCACCGGCCACTTCAATCAGGTTCATGTAACGTCCGTCATCGAAGCGAACCGACTCTTCGGGCACAATACCCATTCCGGCACCAGGCAGGTTGGCCAGAATGACCCCGAATCCAATGGGAACGAGCAGCAACGGCTCATACTTTTTGCGAATACCTAAAAAGAGTAAAAAGACACCGATGATCAACATCAGAATGGCTCCGGGTTGGGTTACCAACTCTCCGAAGGCAGTGATTTCGAATAATTTTTCCAAAGCGCCCATTTCTATCTTTCAGTTTCCAGGAGAAACAATACATCGTCCTCAAACACCTCTGTGCCGTTATCCTGAATTATTTCTGCAACTTTTCCGTCTTTATCGCTGCGAATGGTGTTGTATGTTTTCATGGCTTCAATATAGCCAAGTACATCACCCTTCTTTACTGTGTCTCCGACTTTGATGGGCTTTTCGGATAACTCTTTGGTAAGGTAGAAGTTGCCGGACAGCGGGGAGGGGATCTCTTCCATCTCGCCGCCCCGGGCCTTGTTGCCCTGTCCGGGGTTCTGGTTTTCTCCGGAATTATTTCCCTTTTCAGCGTTGCTTTCACTGCTGACGTCGTCATAGGAAACCCTGACTTTGTATTTTTCACCATCAACTTCAATGGTCATTGAGCCGGGTTTTTCAGGGGCAGGTGCTGCCTTTTCAGGTGCTTTTGTTGCTTCTGACCCTCTGTAAAGACCTCCGCCTTCCTTCTTGCGCCTTGCCAGGTCTTTTTCAAAGGCCTCCCTGGCAGCTCCTGACTTATAGTTGCGGTATTGTTCCGGGTGCATGGCCAATTCGAAAAGTTCCTCATCGTCTTCTCCGTACTCCCAGCCATTTTCATCCATTTCCTTGCGGAATTCATCCAGTTTGTCGGGGTATAGTTCCTGTGGGTTGCCGGTGAAGAATTCTTTTCCTTCTTTTTTGGCAAGTTCCACGATTTCCGGAGCAAGTTTACCGGGAAGCTGCCCAAGTTTACCGGTCAGCATATCCCAAACATTGTCAGGGATCATCTGCCAGCGCTCTCCGCCCTTCATAATTTGGCTTACATTCATGACAGCCACATTTTTAACATACTGGCTAAAAGGAGTTACAAGTGGCGGATAGCCCAGTTTTGGCCAGATGAATTCCACTTCCTGGAACAGTTTTACCAGGAGCTCATCCTCGGTAAGTTCGGGCTTATTGTTCTTTTTATTCCAACGGTTCAGATCAATCAGGTTCTTTTCCAGGTCATCCATCAGTGAACCCATCATTCCCCCCGGAAGCCCGGAAGAGATCAGAAGGGAGTTCATGATGCGGTTGGTGGGATTGATATAATACCCAAGGAAGTCCTTCATGAACTCCTGATTGATCTTGCGTACCTTCATGTACGCATCCATATTTACATCAGACACATCATAGCCTGCATCTTCAAGCATGGCCTGCACAGCAAGAAGGTCAACATGCCCGGTGCCCCATGAGAGGGGCTCCATACCGACATCGATATACTCCGCACCTGCACGAACAACTTCCAGGATTGAAGCCATGGCAAATCCGGGACCGGAGTGAGAGTGATACTGTACAGGGATATCAGGATGCTTGTCTTTGATGTTTTTTACGATTTTCCCAAGCCATACCGGCCGGCCAATCCCTGCCATATCTTTCAGGCAGATCTCATCAGCTCCTCCTTCAATGACTTTCAAGGCCAGGTCAGTGAAGTATTCCACCGTGTGGACCTCTGAAAAAGTAATACTCAGTGCAGCCTGGGTCTTCATCCCCGCTTCCTTTGCATAACGGATGGAGTCGATGATATTGCGGGGGTCATTCATACCGCAGAAAATCCGTGTAATATCTGTTCCCTGCGCCTTTTTGACTTTGTACATCAGTTTGCGAACGTCAGCCGGAACAGGACGCATGCGCAGGGCATTCAGAGAACGATCCAGCATATGTGTTTCTATCCCTGCCTCTTTGAATGGTTTGGTCCACTCCCGCAGGGCTTTATTGGGGTTTTCGCCAAACAGCAGGTTGATCTGTTCGAATCCGCCGCCATTGGTCTCGATGCGGTCAAAACAACCCATTTCGATAATGTGGGGGGCAATCGCTTTAAGCTGATCAACGCGGGGCACATACTTGCCTGAAGATTGCCACATATCCCGGTAAACTAAGGAGAATTTTATTTTTTGCATGATATATCGTTTAGGTGAATATTACGAATGTCTGAATTGATGCAGGGTCAAAGTTTTTCAATTTTTACTGCTTTGCCTTTACCGCGGGTCACAATATGAACTGCAGCTGAAATAGCGGCAACGCGGCCCTTTTTTATTACCCCCGGACCGGCTGCTCTAACCGGAGTTTGTGCCGGCGCAGGTTCGAAAAAGCGGTTTACGAACCAAATGATCACCCTGCCGGTGTAAACCACCACCAGCAGCACTACAAAAACGGTCAGCAGACCAAGAATGAATACCTGAAAAGGAAGTCCCATGGGTAAAAGCATTAGCTGGTTAAAAAATTAACGCGGGACACATCTTGCGGCGATATGTCCCGGAGCGCACTAATCCGCGAAAAAGCCCACAAATTATTTATGTTTTAAAGGCCTTCGTGAACCCGCAAATATAGGGAAAATTTTTTATATTTTTTCTTAAAACCCCTTCTGAACCTGGCTTTGCAGGCTATAAAGCTCTGTTATGTAGAAGCGATTGGGTGTCCTGACGGGTTTTCTGTGTTTTAGGACGAAGTCTGTTATTGCTGAAATGGATATGAAATTTTTAGATGAAGAAGTGATTGGGGTCGATATTTTTTTTGCATTAAAAAAATTAATAAATTTGTTTGTAGAACAAATTAAGGTGTTTATTTGGTAGCTTTGTACGCTGATCTTTTTTACAGTACTTGATTTGTTTTCCCCAACGGTGCATTCTGTGCAGGTTTTCCGGACTGGATGGCATTGGTTTTAATTTTGGCCTTGTGGCCTGATTATTCATATTAATTTTAAAATCATGGAAGAACAACAAAAAGTTGTAAACAATGCCAGAACCAATGCCGGGCAGGGTTTTGGCATAGCCGGTCTTGTGGTAGGGTTGCTTGCCCTTATCCTGGCTTTTATCCCTTGTGTGGGGGTTGTTGCCATTGGCCCCGGGGCCATCGCAATTGTTCTGAGTGTGGTGGGGCTGATTCAGGCCAATCAGGGAAATGGAGCAAAGGGCCTTATTATTGCAGCCCTTGTGGTGTCTATACTGGCAACTAGTATTGCCGCAATATGGGGTATTGTTATTGGTGGGATTTCGCGAGACACCAAACGTTTTACTGAACGCGTTGAAAGGGTTGTTGAACGGACTGAACGCGAAGACCTTCGCAGGCTTGAGGAGTCTTTCAGGCACCTTGGTGCCGAGTTGGAAAGGACGTTTGGTGACATGGAGGATTTTGATCCCGAGGTATATGAATTTGGGGAAGAAATTTCAGATGAAGAATTTGAGAAAGTCATCACCGAATATGAAGAGGTGGTGAAAGAGTTGGCCGATCTGGTGCGTCAGGCAGAACATGACCGGCCGCGCGATCTGATCCTGTATTCACAGGTTTCTGTCCGTGCGGCCTCCCTGGCTGCAACCCTGATTCGTGTCGGGCCCAGGCTGACGGAAGAGCAAAAGCAACGATTTGAGGAGATTCATAAAAAATATGAAGAGGTGATGGATGAGGCTGAAATTTAATCGGCTGTTTTCACATCCCTATTTGTGGGTCAATTTTTTCATTGGCGCTGCCTTTCTGGCTGTTGTTTTTTATTCGGTTGTTTTTTCTCCGGAAACGGGAGCACATCCGATACCCTGTGTATATACTTCAATAACCGGTGAGTCCTGTGTGTCTTGCGGATTGTCTCGCGGGTTCTCCCACATAGTGAGGGGAGACCTTGAGGCGGCGGCCGGAACCAACATTCACAGCATTCCGGTCTTTGCTTTCTTTGTGTTACAAATCGTTTTACGTAGCCTGGGAAGTATCGCGTATTTGCAGAGGTGGTTGCCTCTCTCGGCTTTGATCCCTGCTGATGCGGGAATCAGCATCCTTGGTTTTTTTCTGGCTTTTTTCCCGATGTATTTGTGATGGCGGTGTCTCACTCTGGAGTTTCGCTGTTATTTTTGTTTTTTAAAGATTTGTATTATCTTTAATCGATGAAAAAATGTTTTTTGTTTGTTCGAAGATAGCGTTTGGTGTTGTTTTGTTAAATTGCTTGTTATTTAAAGCACTTATTATGAAAAACTTACCTGTTAGATTTTTAATCGTTTTTTTGGTTGCTCCACTGTTGTTCTCATGCAGCAAAGACGAAGATGATCCGGTAATCAGGGGAGAAGTCACAGAACAGGGCCAGATCGGCACCAGAATTTCCATGGTGGTTAGCGGGATGTGGGATGTGTTCGGTACGGCTGAAGTTGAGGCGGTGGAAGACGGGGTCTCCACATACCGGATAGAAGGAAGAGTAGGGGATCATCGTGTAAGGAATGCCATGTCGAATCGTCCGGGGGTTGAAATAGACGGTGAAAATGTGGTGGTTGATGAGTTAAAGGCAAAGATTACCACTGAGGGGATAGAGTTCATTTCCGGACCTGCCTATCCCGGGGTAATTGTTCACTACGATGCAAAGGTTGGTGACACTTACTCCATGGGAGGAACTTCCCGCCGCAGAGAAGTTGTCAGTGTGTCGGAAAACGAAGATTTTTCATGGAGGGGGATGCTGATCAGGGTAATAGAAGTGGAGGAGCCCACACGTGAAGGGGATCTGGAGAAAACCACTTACTATGCCAATCACAGGTTTGGCCTGGTAGCCATTAAATTTACGGATGCCAAGGATGGGGAAGAGTACTGGGTCTTTCCTTCAACCCAATAAGGCTCTTTACCCTTATTGATCCGGCATTTTCCGGATATCTGTCCTGTGTTTTATCAAGGCCCGGTAAAACAAAAGCAGATAGATAATAAATACCAGAAAGGTATTGATTAGCAGCATAATTGTGAAAGCCCTACCATAGAAAAAGACCACGGCAAAACCCATAATCACTGTATTAAGAAAGACTGCCCTGAACATGGCATTCTTTCTTAATTTATGGTATACAGAGGGATCTTCGTGTTTTTCTTTGGAAAAAGCCAACATGATAAAACCGGTGAGCAGGCTAAGCATGATAATCTCATCAGCAATATTGGTTCTGAAAGAAGTAAACCAATCGATACCGAAGTGCATGCTTAAAACGGCAAAAACCGGAACCATGATTCTGAAATCATAATGGAGCCAGTAATATGTCAGTGCTGCACCGGCAAAAACCAGTATCAGACCTGGTATTTTAAAATAATGGGGTAAAAGGTGCTTCACCTGACTGTATTATTTTCCCTGCATCTTCGCCCAGGAGTCTCTCAGTGTTACAGTCCGGTTGAACACGAGTTTTTCCGGACTGCTGTCGGCATCTATGCAAAAATAACCGGTTCTTTCGAACTGGTATCGCTGTCCTGCCACTCCATCTTTAACCGATGGTTCAATCAATCCATTGATCACCTGCAGTGACTCAGGATTTAGTGAATCTTTGAAACTGCCCCCCTCGGCTACATCATCCGGGTCAGGCACCTCAAACAGCCTGTCGTACAGGCGCAATTCAGCATTCAGGCAATGATCGGCACTTACCCAGTGCAAAGTTCCCTTTACTTTTTTAGTGCTGCCCTCACCGCTTTTGGTTTGAGGGTCATACGTACAATGGATCTCCGTTATATTGCCTGCCTCGTCCTTCTCCACTCTCTCGCAGCGAATGATGTATGCGTATTTTAGCCTGACCTCTTTACCCGGTGAAAGACGGAAGAATTTTTTCGGCGGATCTTCCATAAAGTCTTTCCTTTCAATGTACAGGTTCTTGCTGAATGGAACAATGCGGTGACCCTCCTCCGGATTTTCGGGGTTCCGGGTGGCCTCCAGCTCTTCTACAAGGTCATCCGGATAATTATCAATGACCAGCTTTACCGGATCAAGCACCCCCATCACGCGAGGTGCATTTTTGTTGAGATCCTCCCTGATGCAGTATTCCAGCAGGGCCATATCAATCACATTTTCCCTTTTTGCAACCCCGACTTTCTCTGAGAATGTGCGGATGGATGCAGGGGTGTAGCCTCTGCGGCGTAAACCCGAAACGGTGGGCATGCGCGGATCATCCCAGCCATTAACATAACCACCTTCAACCAATTCAAGCAGCTTACGCTTGCTCATAACGGTGTAATTCAGGTTCAGCCGTGCAAACTCAAATTGCCGGGGGCGGTTCTTCTGTATGTCCAGGTTATCCAGGAACCAGTCATAGAGAGGTCTGTGTACCTCAAACTCCAGTGTGCATACCGAATGGGTGATGCTTTCCAGGTAATCGCTTTGGCCATGTGCCCAGTCGTACATGGGGTAAATGCACCACTTGTCCCCTGTACGATGGTGGTTTGCGCGCATGATGCGATACATGACCGGATCGCGCATGTGCATATTCGGTGACGACATATCAATTTTGGCGCGCAGCACCTTTGAACCATCGGCGAACTCTCCATTGCGCATCCGGGCAAACAGGTCCAGATTCTCTTCCGGGCTGCGGTTGCGCCATGGACTTTCTTTTCCTGGCACTGTGGGTGTTCCGCGGCCGGCAGCCATTTCCTCCACGGTCATATCACAAACAAAAGCCTTGCCTTTCCTGATCAGGTAAACAGCCAGCTCATAAAGTTTTTCAAAATAATCGGAGGCATAAAACTCCCTGTCTTCCCAGTCAAACCCCAGCCATTTTACATCAGCCCTGATGGAATTGACATATTCGATGTTCTCCTTGGTGGGATTGGTGTCATCAAACCGCAGGTTGCATTTTCCGTTGTATTTTTCAGCAAGCCCGAAGTTCAGGCAAATGGATTTTGCGTGTCCGATATGAAGATAGCCATTGGGTTCCGGGGGGAAACGGGTATGAACCCGACCGCCGGTAGTTCCTTCCTGCAGGTCTTTTTCAATGATCTGTTCAATGAAATTCAGTGATGTGGCAGGGGGAGTGTTGGTATCTTTCATGTTAGTTGTTTTGTCGGGGGCTGCGCCCCCTCTGGTTAGTCGTGGCTTCGCCACTCCGGTTGGTCGGCGCTGCGCGCCTCCGGTTGTTAGTTAGTCGGCGCTTCGCGCCTCCGGTTTGTCGGGCCTGTCGGCCCTCCGGTTGTTGGTTTCAAAAGGCAAAAGTACAAAAAAATGCCCTTTTTGGGGTGAAAATATGTACTTTTGATCATTCAAAGATTCGTTGATTATGTCAATTATTTTGCTGGAAGGCATGGAGTTTTATGCCTATCACGGTTGCTTTAAGGAAGAGCAGGTAATCGGAAACCGCTTCATTGTGAACCTGTCTGTCGAGGTAGACACTTTGCAAGCAGAAAAATCGGATAGTCTGAAAGATACTGTTAATTATCAGGCAGTGTATGAAACTGTAAAAGCAAAAATGACCAATAAGTCGCACTTGCTGGAGCATCTGGGCAGGCAGATCCTGGATGCCCTGGAAGAGGGTTTTCCTGAAATACGTCATATAAAGCTGAAGGTATCCAAGATGAATCCTCCAATGGGCGGTGCAATGCAATCTGTGAGCCTTGAAATGGAAAGGCGCACCTAGCCCTTTGGGTCTGCGCTGATCTTTTGTTTTTTTATCGAATGGTAAAACAGTTAAAGTTAGATGATAAGCGGAGAAAACTGGAACTGATCAATTTTTTTGGTTGGGGAAGAGGGGTGAACCGGGTCAAATTTATTTTGTGGGTTTTGCCGATATCATTATCTTTGCAGCACTTTAAACAAAAGGTCTCGTGGCCGAGTGGCTAGGCGGTGGTCTGCAAAACCATTTACAGCGGTTC
>PWGY01000257.1 GCA_003554665.1 Bacteroidales bacterium
TGGCATCCAAATGAATCGCAGGTAAACAGCAGTTTGTCTTCTTCCAGGTAGGTGTACATGCTGTCAGGCCAATGCAGGTTGGCTGCCCCGATGAACCGAAGGGTTTTGTTGCCCAGGTCAAGGGTGTCGCCGTCTTTGACCACCATATGCTTAAAATCACGACCCAGAAAATCTTTCAGGTAGTTAATGGCGAGGCGGGTACCCACCACAGTTGCACCGGGAGCCACTTCAAGCATGTTGGCCAGGTTGCCGCTGTGATCCGGTTCGGTATGATTCAGAATAATATATTCGATTTCCGACGGGTCAGTCACCTTCCGGAGTTTTTCCAGGTATACATCCCAGTACTTTTCCTTGGAGGTTTCCACCAGGGCTTTCTTGTCCGCATTGATAAAATAAGAATTGTACGTGGTACCGTATTCGGTGGTCATCACCACGTCAAAAGTCACAATATCGTAATCGATCACACCAACCCATTTTACATCTTCGGTAATGGGGAGAACCTCTTTGTCAGGTCTTTTTACTTCATCTGCATGCCTCATATTTCAAAATCTTTAAGTTGAAATGTTCTTTTCGGATGTTTTGCTCACCATGCTGCTTGGTTCATTCCGGTAGTAATTTGATCTGCCGGAATGTGTCTAATTGTCCAGGATAACGTATCAGCAAAGTTGCTAATTATTTAACACCGTAGAAGAATAAATTGTTGATCTTTTCATGATTTTCACTCTTTATTTCTTTTGTAAAAATGCTTCGAATCACCCCATTCGTCATAACCGATCTTCCCTCCGGCCATGTGGATGCGTGCCTCCAGGCAGCGCTTGCAGTCTTCGGCATCTTCGTCGGTACAGGGCTTGTCTTCATACAGCAGGTAATCTTCCCTGTATCGTGAGGGTGTCAGGTTGGGCATAATGATGTTGGCCCCCACCTTGATCGACTTTTCCCGTCCCATGGGATCCAGTGCCTGCATGGCCGTTGTGGCCGCAATATTGATGTCTTTCATCATGATGCGCAGGGCCGCCACCATCTTTAAGCTGAGATAGAAACGGTCCGTTTTAGGCATCAGCCTGTCTTTGTGTGCATACATCGGGGTATGCTCGTGTTCAATGTAAGGGCCCATCCCCACCATATCGATGTCATGCTCCCGGAAAAAAAGCAGGTCGTCGGCCAGATCCTCCATTGTCTGGAAAGGCAGGCCGATCATCACCCCGGACCCCACCTGATAGCCCACCTTCCTGAGCAGGTAAAGGGCATTCAGGCGCTCCTTATAATCATGGACCTTATCTTTGGGATGAAACCGATAATAAAGATCAGGATTGCTCACCTCGATACGGAGCAGATAACGATGGGCACCCGCCTCAAACCAGCGGCGGTAGGTCTCTTCGGTTTGCTCGCCCAATGACAGGGTAATCCCCAGTTCACCGTTGCTCATCTGTTTGATTTTCCTGACCAGGTCTTCAATACGCTGCACGAAATTGGCCCCGCTTCGTTCACCGGCCTGGATCACCAGGCTGCCAAAACGGTTTTCCCATGCATAGCGCGCTGCTTCGAGCACCTCCTCTTCAGTGACCTCATAGCGGTGGGTGTCTTTATTACCCGCGCGGATGCCGCAGTAATAACAGTTCTTGCCGCAAAGATTGGAAAATTCGATCAGCCCCCTGTAGAAAACCTTGTTGCCCACAAACTCTTCCTTCACCTCCACCGCTTTGGCAAATAGGAGTTTGCGTTCTTCCTCGCCGGCCGACAGCAGGGTGACCAGGTCGGATTTGGTGAAAGTGGATTTATTCAGGATTTCCTTTATGGACATGGTTGTATGGTTTGTCGAGTGCTTCGCACTCTCCGGTTAACGGGTGCTTCGCACCCCTGGTTGTTGGTTTGTCGGGGCTGCGCCCCCTCCGGTTGTTGGTTGGTCGGGCCTTCGGCCCTCCGGTTGTTGGTTGTTGGTTATTTGGTTGTTGGTTATTTGGTTGTTGGTTATTTGGTTGTTGGTTATTTAGTGTTGTTAGTTGGTTGGGGCTGAGGCCCCTTCGGTTGTTGGTTTGTGAATGGCGTGATGGCGCGCTGGTATATACCGTGGAGCCAGGCGATGGCCATGCCGTAATTGGTTACGGGTACGCCGGCTTCTGTGGCCGGCTGCAATCGCCCGACCAATTGGCGGCGGGTGATCATACAACCTCCGCATTGAATCACCAGGGCATAATCCGTTATCGCCCGGGGCAACTCATTAAGCCCCGCCACCACGTCAAACTCCAGGTCTTTACCTGTATGCCGCCTCATCCACTCCGGAATTTTGAACCGCCCGATGTCGTCACAAGCCACCTGGTGGGTGCAGGACTCCAGTAATAAAACCCGGTCGCCGTCTTTGAGTTCATCGATTTTTGGTGTTCCTTGCAGGTAGTTCACAAAATCTCCCTTATGACGGGCAAGCATAATGCTGAACCCCGTCAGCGGGATGTCTTTGGGAACAATGGCATCCACCTTTTTGAACATCTGGCTGTCGGTGATCACCATTTTTGGACGCGGCTGCAAGCGGCTAAGCAGCGTTTCCAGCTCCGTTTCCTTCACCACCACCGACACCGCATCATTGTCAATGATGTCGCGGATTGCCTGTACCTGAGGCAGGATCAGCCTTCCTTCCGGAGCCTCGTTGTCGATCGGGGTAACCAGTACCACCAGATCATCCCGGCCAATCAGGTCGCCCAGCAAAGAATCCGACATATAGGCCGTTTTGGGCATCCCCTTACGGATGGCCTCAATCAGGTCTTCCAGGTTTTTGGGATCAATGGCACAGAAAGACAGCACCTCAGCCCCGTATCTCTCCCTGATATGCGTTATCAGATCCGAACGGGGGGGCTGAATATCCGATTTATTGTGCACCACAATAAAAGGCAGCTCATGCCTTCTGAAGGCCTTCACCATTCTTTCTTCTTCCTCTTCAAACTCATTGCCGGTGATCAGCAAAATGGCCAGATCCACCGTTTTCAGCGCGGCCAGGGAACGGTTCACGCGCTTCCGGCCCAGCTCACCACTGTCATCGATACCGGCCGTATCCACCAAAATCGCGGGCCCGATGCCGAAAATCTCCATCGACTTTCGCACAGGATCTGTGGTGGTGCCCGGCACATCCGATACGATAGCTATATCCTGCTGCGCCAGGGCATTGATCAGGGAACTTTTGCCATTGTTGCGGCGTCCGAAGATCCCGATATGCGGTTTTGATTCCCTTCCTTTGGCCATCATACAGGCTGATTTTTAGATCCGGTTTGAGAACCACAAAGATACGGAAAAAAGAAAAAGGGGTTGTTGCCTTGTGGGGTTGTGATCCAAGGCTGCCGGCTTTGTGGCTGCTAAAATCTACGGCCGGGTCGCCTCCGCACAGGCCCAGCCGGCCGGCCCTTTAAAAGCAGCTGTGGATCACAATCCCACCGGCAACGATCCTGAGTGGTTTATGGTTTTCAAAAAAATCCATGAAACTCATTGATATTTAGATTTATCTCGTATATTTACCAGATTAAGATACAAGAAATCGCCGGACATAATTCTAAGCCAGACAAACTGCGGATCAACAGAGTCAAGGCCATTCAGGCATTGTCACTTACCAGAAACAAACTTTACAACCATGAAAAGAATTACCCTGCTCATAGCCGTCCTGATCATTGCCTCTGGCTGTAACAGACAACCTGAAACCTTTGATTTTACCCTAAGCGGAACCGTTACCGGCAAGGAATCCGGCGAGTTTTATTTTTTCGAAAGCCTGAGGCTGGGTGATGAGGTTTTGGTCACATTTGAGGACCATTCATTTGAGTATTGTGGTTCTTCGCCAAACATGTACAGTTCCATGATATTCAAAGATCTGAGCCTGGGAAGTGGTTTCCAGATCGTGATCGAACCCGGAGAGATTATTCTTGAACTCCATTGGGATTCATTAAGTCAGGGATCTTCCGTACTGAAAGGTGATTATAACATTGCCAGGTATGAGCTTCAGCAAAAAACAAATGAACTTTTCCCTGCCGAGGTTTTTCTTGCAGAGGAGTCTCGTAAGGAGATTGGAGACTGGATGATTGAAAATGCGGATAATTTTCACCCTGTCAGCCTGTTAAGTTCCTGGGAAAGTTTTGATAATTTCATGCCCATCGATAAGCTTGGTGAATTTGTTCAAAGTGTAAAGGATGAGAACCTGAGAAACTCCCGGGAATTCATTGAGCTACACTCCATCTGGATGGGAAAAAAAGATCACATCAATGCTGTGGGAAAAAAAGCAATGGACTTCCGGCTGCCTGACAGGGAAGGAAATCTGATTGATTTTTCTTCTCTGTCAGAAGGCCAATGGACATTTGTGGAAAAATCTGGCAGCTGGTGCGGAAATACCACAAGAAACACAAGAAGTTTACTGCCTGTTTATGAGAAATACAGGGAATATGGGCTGGAAATAGTGACCATTGTTCCGGAGTCAAGCAAAGAAAGGTGGCTGAACTGGCTCAATGAGGAACAATTTCCATGGCCCAATCTTGTGGAACTTGATGCGGACCTTCCTGAGCAGAAAATCTCTTACGCTCAGATGCTTTTCAGGGATGGAAATTACCTTGTGGATGAAACCGGTACGGTGATAGCCAATGACCTGTCTGCAGCATCCCTGAAGGAAATTCTAATGGAGCGCTTTGAACCGGAAGCCTGGGAGGAATACATCAGGGATAAATGGATCATGCCGGATCATATTGTGATCCTCGACCGGGAAGTACCAGTGGAATCATTTGATCAACTGGTTGAAATCATGTCGGGGCGCCCCTTTCTGATTGACGCCTGGGCCACCTGGTGCGCTCCATGCCTGACAGAATTTGAATACAACGAACCGCTTAAGGCATTTCTTGAAACAGTGGGGATGGAGATGGTTTACATCAATTTTGACCGCGCCGAGGATGAAGCCAAATTGATACACACCATAAGGGATGAAAATTTACAGGGATATCATGTAAGAATAAACCCCTCACTCCGGCAGGATTTAATGGAAATGGGATTCAGGGGAGGGTTACCAACCTATATGATCGTAAATGCACAGGGGGAAATGGTTGAACCCAATGCGCTCAGGCCCAGTATGACAGACAGACTTTACAGCCAGATTACCAATGCGTTGAAATAAAACTTCAACGGCTTCTCATGCATTCATATGATAGGGAAACGGTTGTACCTGGTCCGTATATCCCCCGCAAAAACCCGGGACATTCACCACCCTTAGCGTAAACAAAGGTTGTTGAAAACCCTGTTAATAAACAATTCACAAAACACCACTTTTCAATTACAATTCCACCTTTCTTTGTATTTGGATTCGGTTCTTATCGATTAAAAGGGAATCCTGTGAAAATCAGGAACTATCCCCGTAGCTGTAAGTTCCAAAAAAGTTTTATCACCCCTGCCACTGTCCTGATTAAGCGGGACGGGAAGGCGGTAAAACCGGAACAAGTCAGAAGACCTGCCGAACAAATAATATCGTAGCTTTCGGGTGAAAGGCGAGAGATACATTACTTCTGTAATCATTCTTTTTTACTCCCGCAGGTTACCATTTATTAACCTTTAATTCATAACATAATGAATGGTGAACTCCCTTTGAAAAAAATTGTAAAGCGCAATGGTGTTGCTGAAGCATTTCAGATTGAAAAAATTGAACATGCAATTTTTAAAGCCATGCGTGCCATTGGCAAGCCAAACAGATCAAACGCAAAAGAATTAAGCATTGAAGTTAAGAACAAACTCATTCAGAACAAACAAGCAAAAACCCCTACGGTTGAGCAGGTACAGGACGTGGTAGAAAATGCACTGTTTAACAAAGAAAGCTTTGAACTCCTGAAAGCTTATTTGCTTTACCGGAAACAAAGAGAACAATCCAGAAATGCCAAAGAACTCCTGGGGAATATCGATGCAATGGACGATTACCTGGGAATGCACGACTGGCGGATAAAAGAAAGCGCCAATTCCGCCTACTCGCTGCAAGGCCTTAACCAGCATATCTCCACGCTGATTACTTCACAATACTGGCTCACAAAATTGTACCCGGACAATATCTCCTGGGCCCATAAAAAGGGGTATCTGCATATACACGATCTGGGGTTTTTAAGTGTTTACTGTGTTGGCTGGGACCTGAAAGATCTGCTGTTGTCAGGATTTAAAGGAGTATTGGGAAAGGCAGAGAGCAAACCTGCCAGGCATTTCCGAACCGCACTGGGTCAGATTGTGAATTTTTTTTACACAATGCAGGGAGAAGCAGCCGGGGCGCAGGCATTTTCTAACTTCGACACCTTTCTTGCCCCTTACATCCGAAAAGATAACCTTTCCTATGATCAGGTTCAGCAATGCATGCAGGAATTCCTATTTAACATCAATATCCCCACCAGGGTTGGATTTCAAACGCCATTTACCAATATTACCATGGATCTGGTCATACCAGAATTTTTAAAAAACGAAGCTGTTGTCTGGGGAGGCCAAACCCTGGATGAAGTCTATGGCGAATACCAGCACGAAATGACAATGCTCAATAAAGCCTTCGCAGAAGTTATGCTGCAGGGAGATGCCAATGGAAGCTTGTTCTCTTTCCCAATACCAACTTATAATATTACACCTGAGTTTGACTGGGATAACCCTTCGTATGCAGGCATCTGGGAAATGACAGCAAAATACGGGATCCCCTATTTTTCCAACTTTGTGAACTCCGACATGAAACCCGACGACGTGCGCAGTATGTGTTGCCGGCTCCGGTTAGACAAACGCGAGCTCAACAAGCGTGGCGGTGGATTGTTTGCTTCCAATCCCCTTACCGGGTCGGTTGGGGTGGTCACCATTAATCTTGCAAAACTTGGCTATGAAGCCTCATCCGAAGAAAACCTCCTTCAGCGGTTACACCACCATATGACGCTTGCAAAAGACAGCCTCGAAATCAAACGAAAAACCATAGAAAACTACACAGAAAAAGGGCTTTACCCATATTCGAAGTTTTATTTGCGGCAGGTTTATGCGCGGCATAAATGTTACTGGAAAAACCATTTTTCGACCATTGGAATTAACGGGATGAACGAATGTTGTATGAATTTCCTGGGAAACAATATTGCCAGCCCCGAAAGCAGGCAATTTGCATTAAAAATCATGGACTTCATGAGGGACGTACTTGAAGATTTCCAGGCCGAAACCGGGAACATATATAACCTGGAAGCAAGCCCGGCAGAGAGTACCGCATACCGTTTTGCAAAGATTGATACCATACAGCACCCCGATATCATTACCGCCAATCATCATGCCCGCAAAAATGGAGCTGCTCCTTACTACACCAATTCAACCCACTTGCCGGTGAACTTTTCTGATGATATCTTTGAAGTACTGACATTGCAGGATGATCTTCAGACCAGGTACACGGGTGGAACTGTACTGCATTTATTCACCGGAGAGAAAAACATGACCGGCCCTTCGGCAAAAAACCTGATCCGCAAAATCACCAGCTCTTTCCACCTGCCCTACATTACCATTTCACCGACCTTCAGCATATGCCCGTCGCATGGGTACATTTCGGGCGAACACTTCAAATGCCCTGATTGCGAGTCATCCTGCGAGGTTTACAGTCGCATTGTAGGTTATATGCGACCTGTCAATCAATGGAACAACGGCAAGCAACAGGAATTCAGTGACAGGAAACCATTTGATATCAAAAAAACTGAACGCAGCCACCCTGCCGCAGATTATGGAAAAATCCAGGCGCAGGAGGATCCGTTATGAGAATAGGTGGATTTGAGAAACAAAGCTTTATTGATTGGGAAGGAAAGATCACTGCTGTTATATTTACAAAAGGGTGCAATTTCAGATGCCGGTATTGTCATAATCCTGAACTGGTTTACCCAAATCTGCTTGAGCAAACTGAGGACCTCCCGGAAAATGAAATTTTTGACTACCTGTCGTCAAGGGTGAACTGGCTCGACGGAGTGGTGATATCAGGGGGAGAGCCCACATTGCAGCACGACCTGAAAAGTTTTATCACCGGAATTAAAAAAATGGGCTATTCAGTTAAACTGGACACAAACGGATCGACACCGGAACTTTTGGAGGATCTGATAAAATCAAATTTAACAGACTTTGTAGCCATGGACATAAAAACCATCTTTGATTTAAAACACTATCAGCATATCTGTGCCATAAAAGACCCGGAACTGCTGATAAAAATCAAAAAATCAGCCGGAGTTCTGAAAAGATCCGGAATTGATTACCAGTTCAGGACAACCATTGTTCCCGGATTCCACACCAACGCAATGTTAATGAAGCTCAGAGATGAATATTCCTGCTGCAAGTATAAGCTACAGGAATACAGAGAGGTGCAAGTTGCCAGCAAGCCGTCGTAAGTCCATTCCGCAGAACACTGGTGAGAGCCCCATTATGAGAAAATTCCATCAAAATTGTCATTAACGGCCGGATTATTTCTAATTTTAAGCGGCAATTCATAAACTGAAAAAGGAAGATTCAACATGGAGAGATTGGTTACATCAAATTTGAAACTGGGGATCATTGCGGGCGGACAGCTTGGGAAAATGCTGATCCAGGAAGCGAGCAAGTGGGACATCATGACTTATGTGCTGGATGCTGAAGAAAATTGTCCTGCAGGAAAGATTGCCTCGCATTATGTAAACGGACACCACCTGGATTTTGATTCCGTGTATCAATTTGGCAAACTGGTGGACATACTGACATACGAACTCGAAAACATCAACATTGAAGCCCTGAAAAGGCTCAAAACAGAAGGCGTAAAAATTGTTCCCGATCCGGAAATCCTGGAGTTGATTCAAGACAAAGGCTTGCAGAAAGAATTCTATGAAAAGAACGGGATCCCCACTGCCTCATTTAAGCTTTACGATTCGAAAGATGCCATTCTGGATGGGATTGAAAAAGGAGAAGTAAGCTTCCCATTTGTGCAAAAACTAAGAAGAGGCGGATACGACGGACGAGGAGTGGCAGTGATCAACAATAAGAACGAATTGAACAAACTACTTCCGGGAGCATCGGTCATTGAAGAAAAAGTAGAGATCGAAAAAGAAATCTCCGTGATTACCGGACGAAACAAAGCAGGCGAAATTAAATCCTTTCCGGTTGTCGAAATGGTTTTTGACCCCAACGCAAATCTTGTGGACAAGATTATCTGCCCCTCTTCTGTAACAGCTGAACAATCCGAAAAGGCCATTGCTTTTTCCGGGAAAATCATAGATCTGCTGAACCTGGAAGGGCTGCTGGCTGTGGAACTCTTCATCGATTCAACGGGCCGGGTACTGGTCAACGAAGTTGCCCCACGGCCACACAACAGCGGTCATCACACCA
>PWGY01000066.1 GCA_003554665.1 Bacteroidales bacterium
AAATCGCTGAAAAATTGTGCATCAGCACCCATACCGTTGACGGACATCGCCGGAACCTCATTGTAAAAACAGGGGTAAAAAATTCACCCAGCCTTGTGATGTACGCCATTCAGCATGGATTAATAACTCCCTGACAGGGAACATAAAAGACCCTGCAGTAAAACACATACCCGCACCCTGAGAAAGCCTGTACAATACCCCAAAAATCATTAAACAAGCAAGGCAGACACCCCCCTTAAAAACACTGTTTTCAGTTCATTAACCAGTTATTTCCGGCCATAACAATAATTTAACAAATCGCCTGCTTGTCATATCACACAGGAGCTTCGGGATGTTTCACTAAACCGGCCCCGAATCCGGAAGCCCTAAACGCCTGACTGTCGGATTTTTACAAAACCCCCGAAAACAGGGGGAAAACAGGCTTATTCAAACAACCATTTTCCGTCTATAAAATCAATTTTTAAGTCACAATATTTGCAAGCAGAGTCGAAATGCATGTTGTTTTTATTTGGATTTATTAAAAACAATGTCCGGATTTATTTATTTTTGCGCCCACTAATCAACGGCAGGCGTCTCTTTCATTAATGCGTGTATACAACACCATAACTGGATAAAAATGACAAAAAGAATCACCCCGCTTACACTTCCACTGCTCTTATGGCTTGCAGCAATAAGCCTGAGCCCGGGTTCCCTGTTTGCACAGGAGGAACCCCCGCAGCAAGCAAAGATCACCGGCCGGGTAGTGGAAAAAGAAAGCCAAGAACCGATGGAGGCTGTTGCATTGATCATTAATGAACTCGGTCGGTTCAGCATTACCGACAAGGAAGGCCGGTTTACTTTCGAAGGAGTTCCCCTGGGAAATATCACCATCAATGCCCAGAGCCTTGGAATGGTGGAGGTCTTTAAAGAGCTGAAGATCGACGAATACGGCGAACACGAAATACTCATTGAAATGGAGCGCTCCTCACTGAGCCTGGAGGAGGTTCAGGTAACCGCCCGCAGCAGCCGTTCCGGCCTTTCATCTTCCTCGGACATTTCCAGATCTGCCATTGAACACCTGCAGGCCAGTAGCCTCGGAGACATTCTGCAGCTTATCCCAGGCCAACTGGCAGACAACCCGGATCTCAGCCAGGCCAACCAGATCGCGCTGCGCCAGGTGGGCGAAGACAAATTAAACGCCCTTGGTACATCAATCATTGTGGATGGATCCCCTTTGTCAAACAATGCAAACCTGCAGGCCAGCAATCCGGCATTCAGCGGCAGCAGCGGCTATGCGGGTACTGTTTCCGGAGGTGGTATCGACTTGCGGCAAATTTCAACCGAAAACATTGAATCGGTCACGGTGATCCGGGGCATCCCCTCGGTAGAGCACGGTGACCTGACCTCAGGAGCCTTGATTGTGGAAACCCGTGCCGGCCGGACACCATACCAGGCAAGGGTCAGGGTAAACCCCCGCATCACCCAGGTGAACCTTGGGAAAGGGTTTGATCTGGGCGACAATGCAGGAAGCCTGAATGTAGACATTGACTACCTGGAATCCATCAACGACCAGCGAATGGAATACAGAGGGTATGACCGGCTTACCGCACAACTGACTTACTCTAACAGATTCTTTGATAACAACCTGAATTCCACCACCACCCTTTCGGGGTTCACCACACTGGATGAAAGCCGGCAGGATCCCGACGACCTGCGTTATCAACGTGAAAGGTATTCCCAGGACAGAGGATTCCGATTCAACACCACGGGACGCTGGAGCCTTGATACAAGGTTTGCACAAAACCTCCGGTACAATGCTTCTGTCAGCTACACCCACCAGGAAGCCTTCAATCAGCAATTACTTAGCGGATATGTGTATCCTCTATCCTTCGCCAGGCAGGATACGACTATGGCCGCGTCCATTGTCCCCAGTGAATACCTGAGCCAGGTAACCATAGACGGGAAACCCCTCAATATTTTTGCCCGCGTTTCCAACAGTTTTCACCGCACCATATTCGGCCTGAACAACCGTTTCATGATGGGGGTAGAGTGGCGCACCGATGGAAATTACGGAGACGGCAGGGTGTATGATGTAACAAGGCCCCCGAGAATGGGAGACAACCGGGCCTCCAGACCCCGGTCCTATGCGGACATCCCAATGCTTAACCAGCTTGCCTTTTACCTGGAAAACAACATCAACGGATATGTCAACGACAGGGAACTCGCTGTCCAGCTCGGTCTGCGCTTTGACAATGTACAGCCGGAAAGTCCTTTCCGGGGGGAGTTCGGCACCTTTCTCGGACCCCGCATCAATGCCTCGTATGAAGTTCTGAACAACCTGAAACTGCACGGAGGGTACGGGTTGACTGCAAAATCGCCCACCCTGGTGCACCTGTATCCAAATCAGGCCTATTTTGACCTGGTGAATTTCAACCATTATGCGGAAAATCCGGATGAACGACTCATTATCGTCACCACCAGGGTTTTTGATACCGAGAATCCTGATTTAAAAATTGCACAAAACACCAAGCAGGAGATCGGGCTCGGATATGAAAAAAACAACCGGAGGGTAAACCTTACCGCCTTTAAAGAAAACCATACCAATGGGTACAGTTTTTATAATCAACTGGAGTTTATTCCATTGGATATTTATGAGGCAGCAGAGTTTCCGGAGGGAGAACCCCCCATCCTGAAACCGGAGCCTGTCAGGCAGGATACTTTCATTGCCACTTATAACCGGCCGATGAACAAGCAAAGGACGATCAACCGTGGGGTAGAACTGGATCTGGATTTAGGCAGGATCAGTGCCATCCGCACAAGCTTCAGCCTGAACGGTGCCTATATCAACACACGGAGATACAACACAGGATATAACTACTGGATCAACCCATCCATGCCCCGGCCCGACAGGGTGGCCGTATTCCCGGGTGGCCGTGGCACAGAAAATACCAGGTTCAACACTGCACTGCGGGTTGTGCATAACATCCCGGAATTCCAGTTTCTGGTATCCCTTACGGTACAAACCATTTGGATCGAGCAAACCAAGTCACTCGGCTACGATGATTACGAGATGATCAACGTGGGAACGCCCAATGAAAGGGCTATTCAGCCGCCCATTGCCTATATCGGCAAAGACGGACAGTGGGTTGACCTTAACAGGCAGCAGGCCATGGAACCCCAATACAGCGACATCCGCAGAAGCGTACCGGAATACCACCGGACCACGCTCGACTACCCGCCGCTTTGGTTGTTCAACCTCCGGCTCTCTAAAGATATCCGCGAGGGTTTCGGCTTTGCCTTTTATGCCAACAATATGTTCATGCACCGGCCCCTGCATTATAACGAAAGAACCAATCGCCATGACAGACGAAACCCGCAAATATTCTTCGGAACAGAGATGTACATTAGATTTTAGCCCCTTTTAACTCAATTAATCACACCTATTAACAAAAAACTAAAAACATGAAAAAGCTAAGCATTTTAGTCATTCTTGCGGCCGTAATAGGCCTGTGGGGATGCGAAGACGACACGGTAGAAACCACGGATCTCCGTGTAAATGTGGAATACCCGGAATTATATGCTGACACGCACGCGGCCGGAGCTACGGTGGAACTGACCGACATGCAGACCCAAAGCACCACCAGCCTTACCACTGACAGCAATGGTTCTGCCGTATTTACCGAACTGGCTCCCGGCACATACAGCCTTGCAGCCAGTCTGACCCTTTCACCGGAAGAGGCAGAAGAACAAACCGGCATCGCCGAGGAGATTATTCTGGCCGGAAGCGCTTCCGATATTATGGTTTCGGGAACTGACCCGATTGACGTGACCATTGAACTGGCTGGAGGCCAGGCCGGTGATCTGGTATTCAAGGAAATCTATTATACCGGCTCACGCACACCTGAAGGCGGGGTGTATTTCCTGGACCAGTTCTATGAAATCTACAACAACTCCACCGAAACGGTATATGCAGACGGTCTGATTCTGGCCACAACACATCCGGCAGCGGCCACACAAAGCATCGAGGGCTGGAGTGACGATCCGGATCATGTATACCTGAGCAGCGCATGGCGCGTGCCCGGCAGCGGTGAAGACCATCCCATTGAGCCGGGTGAGAGCATCATCATCTCCCAGAACGGAACAAACCACCGGGAAGACCCCAATGGCAACCCGGAAACACCCTATGCAGGCTCAATTGCAGACTTTGAAACCTTTGTTGACCGTGAAGACACCCGCGATGTAAACAACGCAGGCGTACCAAACATGGAGATGCTGCATCACGGATCCATGTTTTATTTTCTTGCATCCGTTTTCGGACCCGCACCAGTGATTTTCCGCGTTGATGATTTTGAAGCCCTGGAGAGAATGCCACAACCCGGTTCAGCTTCTGATTTTGAATACATACAACTGCCCGTAGAGTACATTATTGACGGTGTGGAAGCCGGACGGGACGAAGAGAGCCTCCCCTTTAAGCGCCTGCCCGCCAGTGTGGACAGCGGAATGATTTGGTGCAGCGGCACTTATGTGGGGGAAAGCATTCGCAGAAAAACTTCCAACATCATTGATGGAAGACACGTATTGCAAGACACCAACAACTCCTCGGAAGATTTTGAGGTCCTGGAAACCCCAACGCCAAGGTCTTTTGATTCATATACTTTTTCATGTAACCGCTGTTTAAGCGGATGCCTGATGGCGGAGGCACTAAGCAAAGTGCCTCTGCCCCGGGCAACAATATGAAAACCCCCGGTTCTAAAAAATCACCTGACGCCATGGCATTAAGAGATAAATGTTTGAAATTACCACTGATTATGGTATTCCTGACCCCGCTGACCTTCCCGTTTAACGCGAGTTGCCAGGAGGCAGAACCTGACGTCCTGCCCGGTTCGCCGCACTGGATGGAATACCTTAAGGAGTACAACAACTGGGAGGGCGCTTCCAACCCGGCAGGCTTATCCCTGACCAATATGCACAACCTGGGAAACAGCTACTTTACCTACAATATTGATGAAGGAGATTTTTACCGGCCCCAGGATGCATCGCGGGTCAACACCTTCGGTTTCACCACCGAAAGGTATCAGTCACTGGGAGAAATGACCTTTCGGGGAGAGTTCACCTTTCACAGCTTTGAGGAAAAAGACAGGCAGTGGGGCAATGTGATGGATCCTTTCAGGGGCACCCCTTATATTTTCTCCGATGTGGAGGGAGGCGATTGGTCAAAACAGTATTATAATCTGAATTTCACCGCTGCAAGCGGAAGGTTGTTCGGGTTATTTTATGCCGGAATTGAGGCGCACTATGAGCTCTATACAGGTGCCAGGCAAAATGATCCACGGCCGGTGAATCACACACAAAGTATCCATGCCAAACCTGGTCTGCTTTTCCCTGTCGGCAACAACTCCGACCTCGGGATTACTGGCTATATCAGCAATCGAAGTGAAGACATCAGTATTACACTGGTAAATCACGATTTTCAGCATCGCTGGTATAAAATGCGTGGTGTGGGAGAGTTTCGCCGGGGCTTTATGAGGGGTTATTCCCGTTCCTATGAGGGAACCGGATTCGGAGGAGGTATCAATTATGCCTTAACATTAAACAGGGGTAGTTTGATCGCTGATGCAGACATTCGTTTTTACAATGAGGAAGTCAGTGACGGTTCTTCGATCATACAGCACGGGGGCGAACTCGAAGAAATGACCCTGGAAACCTCTGTACGTTTAAAGCTGACTGGTGCTTCCACATTACACCGGATAACGGGCACCTTCAACCTGACAGAGTTTACCGGCATCGAACATAGCCAGTCGTACGACAACAGCCTCGAACAGTGGATCACCTTTGCCACATCCACCAGGTACCGGGCAGATCACATTCATACAGGAATAGACTACCGGTTTTACAGAACAAAGACCAATAACGACTATGATTGGATGGCAGGCCTGAATGCCAGCTTAATAAGCGACGACATACGGTACCTGCTACCCCTTTCATCCAAAAAATTTGCGGATCTCAGGCTGCTGCTGAACGGGGAAAAAAACTTCACCCTCGCAGGTAACAATCTGCACATGGGGGTGACGGCAGGGTACAACATGTCAATAGACGAAGATCTGTCCATTCATCATGAACTGCTTGACGGAGATCGTTCTGATATCACTGACAATGTAACCATCCCGGACTTCTACTATCACACAACCAATTATGCAATCTTTGGCATCAACGCGACCTATAGCTTCAATATCGGCAACACCGTCAACAGCCCGTTTTATTTTAGCCTTGAGGCCAAACGCCATGATCTGGCCAGTTCGGATATCTCACCGCTGTACAAAGATACAGCAAGAAACTACCTGAAAATTTCTTTGGGCATGATATACTGATGCCCGTCACAATTATTTATATCATGACTAAACTCCCGAGGATCCAGAAAAAAACAGAAAAGCTGCATCACAAAAAACACAAACCAAAAAAACTGTCAAGAATGAAACGGTATACATGGAGTTCAGCCATAATCAGCAGCATTTTGCTTGCTGTTATTGCATTGGGGATGAATTCCTGCAATCTGAGGAATGAGAAAACGGCTGTGGCCATTGTCATTGATTTAGCCTCCTACGAACAAACCAGCGAAGCTGTAGATGCTTACAGGGAGCTGCTTGAGTCGGAAGGGCTGCACACCCATCTGCTGGCAAGAAACTGGAAAAATCCTGATGAGATCAGGGAAGAATTACATAACATCTATAAAGACGCCACACCCCCGCTGGAAGGAACCGTTCTGATCGGCGATATTCCAATTCCGATGATCCGCGATGCCCAGCACCTTACCTCTGCATTCAAAATGGATCAGGAACGCTTCCCTTACGAACGATCTTCAGTACCTTCAGATCGCTTCTATGATGATTTTGACCTGAAGTTCAACTATCTTGAACAGGACGAAGACCAGCCACTTTACCACTATTACTCCCTGGATCCCAGCTCCGCCCAGAAAATTTCCACGAACATTTACAGCGGCAGGATCAGGCCACCAAAAAATGGCCGGGATCCTTATGAACAGATCCGCCAGTACCTTGAAAAAGTGGTTACAGAACGCCGGCAGGAAAACCCGCTGGAACATGTGACCACCTATGCGGGTCACGGGTATAACTCTGAGTGCCTGGTGGCATGGGCAGGTGAACGGATGGCCTATCGCGAGCAACTCCCCCATCTTTCAACACCCGGACACTCTTATACCTACCTGTACACTCACATGCGTGACTACAGCAAAGAACAGCTGCTCAGTGAAATTCAACGCCCGGAACTTGACCTGGCCATCATGTCGAACCATGGCTCTGCAACAGTTCAGTATCTTGACGGATGGCCCAATGTAAGCAGCATCGGCCCTTCCATTGAAAACGTCAGGCGTTTTCTGCGCAACAGGCTCAGGGATGCTCACCGCAGGGGAAATGACCCGGAGGCCACCATCCGGAGTTTTATGGACAGACACGGGGTACCCCGGGCCTGGTTTGACGGAGCAATGGATCCTGAAATCACAAAGCAGGACAGCATCTTCAGCGCCAGCCTGGATATATACATCCAGGACATTGAACAGATTACACCCAATGCACGTGTCATGAAGTTCGATGCATGCTTTAACGGATCCTTTCATCAGGATGAGTATATCGCAGGAAGCTATGTATTCAGTGATGGAAAAACCATTGCCGGGATTGGAAACTCTGTCAACGTAATTCAGGATAACTGGCCCATACAGCTCATCGGATTGCTGGACAAAGGGGTACGTATCGGCCACTGGGCAAGGTTTCAGAATGAACTGGAAAGCCATATAATCGGTGACCCCACGCACTATTTCCACAGTGCCGGCACAACAGACTGGAACAAAAAGATCACTCTCAGCAAAAACCACACAAGGACCTGGGAAAATGCATTGGATCATCAGGATCCGTCCATTCAGTCGCTGGCATTGAAAATGCTGCATCATAACAACTATACTGACATGGCCGGGCTTTTACTGGATACTTACAAAAACTCCCCATACAAAAGTGTAAGAATGCAATCTCTGAGTCTGCTGTACAATTATGACGGGGAACATTTCCACCAGGTTCTGGAACTGGCCGTCAGCGACCCCTATGAGCTGATTCGCCGCCATGCCGTAAAAATGATCGGAGAAACCGGCCGCGACGAACTGGTACCCGCGCTGATCAGTGTGCAATTTGAGGATGCCGCTTCCAGGCGGGTTCTTTTCAATGCCCGGAATGCCGCTGCCTTCATGAACAAGGAAGTGATTCGCAGGGAGATTGATCAGCAATATGAAGCATCTACCCTGTATCACAAAGAAGAACTCAAAGATATACTTTCCCGGCTTGCCGACGGACGGGTACTCAGCGACCTGGATGTTATCCGGGATACCGGTGAGGAAACCAGCAGCCGGTTGTTTGAGGTCAGAACCCTGAGAAACTACAATTACCACTTTAATGTACCCGCCTACGTGGAAATTGCATTGAACTCACGTGATGACAAAGAACTGCGGCTCCGGATGATCGAAGCCCTCGGCTGGTTCACGCATTCTTACAACAAGGCGATGATCAAAGAAATGTGTCGCCGTATCAAAGACAACGAACTGGAAGATGACCAAATCCGCCAGGAAGCCCTGAAAACGCTCAACCGGATCAAAGCCTACGATTCATAAGATAATCCGGACAAAAAATGCCAGGTGGGGAAAAACCGCAACCTGGCACTTTTTTTCGTTGCCGGCCACCCCATCAGAAGCATTGTCCTGCAATGGCAAGTGACCGTCTACCTGGCAATTCAGCCGTTTAAAATTAACCATATATCGTTATGCCCATTAAAATATTATTATTCAGTTTTTTTCTCCTTTCAGTCAGCCTTCACCCGGGGCAGGCGCAAACCCACCTTACGGAGCCAACCCGCAGGCATGATGCAGCTTTTGCCATAGTTATTGACCAAAATACCTATCAGCAGGCGAATGAGGCAGTGTACGCCTACCGCGACATGCTTGAATCAACGGAATTGCTTTCTACCTACATCATGGCAGATCAGTGGGAGAACCCTTCTCATGTCCGTCGTGAAATACAAGCCTTGCACGATGCCGATCCCACACTCGAAGGGGTTGTATTTGTAGGAGATATCCCGGTGGCAATGATCAGGGAGGCACAACATATGACCACGGCCTTCAAGATGCATGAGGAAAACTTTCCCCGCGAACGATCCTCCGTAGCTTCAGACCGTTTTTATGATGATTTCGACCTGGAGTTCGAATACATCGGACAGGACGAAGAAAGACCCTCCTGGCATTATTACAGGCTTACAGAAAATTCGGCCCAGCATAT
>PWGY01000050.1 GCA_003554665.1 Bacteroidales bacterium
ACTAATGAAATTATTCGGAATGGTACTGGCAGTCGTACTGGCCGGTTGTTCCTCAACCTACCAGACCGCCGGTGTCATAGATGACATCTATTACTCACCTCAGGTAGTCAGAACCGGTGCATCACAGGCAGATCAGCTTGCCGACAACAATCAGCAGGGCCGGAAAACTGAAATTGTAGAAGAAGCAGAAGAAGAGGAAGCCAGGCCTGTATCGGGTCAGACTGCCCAGGAAGCCACCTACGAGGCTGCCGAAGAGTATTACGCTGATGACACCTCCCACTATTATGGTGAAGAAGGAGGTGCCATTGTAAATCAACATTTTTACGGTGACTATTATGATTATTCCTATGCTTCCAGGATCAGGCGATTCCATCGTCCTTACGGAGCATACGGAAGTTTCGGGTATTACGATCCGTTTTTTACCAACATGTATTACTACACCCATGTGCCTTATCACTACGGAGTAAGCATTCACCTGGGCTATGGTGCAGCACCATTCTATTTTCCGGGTTATTATTCCAGGTGGTATGGACACGATCCATTCTGGGGTGGCGGATGGTACAGCCATAACCGATTCTGGAGAGGCTACCAGACCGGCTACTTCGCAGGATTTCACCACGGCTATATGTATGGCGGATTCCATAGCGGGTATTACGGATACAGCCACTACAACTACATGTACAACAGCTTTGACGGAAGCTCCTATCATTACGGGCACCGCAGTGGCGGAGGAAGCACTGTCGGACGATCCGCCGGCGGCCGCGGCGAACAGACATTTGCCGAAGTTTTTGAAAACCGGACGCGCCGCGATGACTCCGGAAGAAGGGAGATACTTGCCGATGCCGGCGAAAGCATTGCAAGGGAAGCAAGGAGCGAACGCAGGCCTGAAACTGCTTCACAGGCCACTGCGCAGGGACGTACAAGATCCCAGGCAACCGAAAGGCAAAGTACGGAAACCGCAGAGGCTTCGCGTACTGAAAGGACCTCCTCCGATGAAGGCCAATACAGCAGGCCTGAAAGGATCAGTAGCGAAGGTCAGGAATCAGAACGGTACACACGCCCTGAACGCTCATCTGTGACAAGGCAGCAAACTTCTGAACTTAGCGACAGAACGTACAGGTTGCCGCGTACATACACCGCACCCAGCTACCAGCAGAGCGGGACCCAGAGGAGCAGGCCGGCAGGGGTGCAAAACACACCTTCGAGGACCTCAGGCAGCAGGGAAGCGACACAGCCCACACGCACGGAACGTGGTCGACCCAGTTATACTCCGACACGGACTCAGCCGACCCGCACAACCACTTCACCATCAAGGTCAAGCAGCCCCAGCAGGTCAACGACTAGTCCGAGCAGATCTTCCCGGCCCACAAGGGTTTCACCACCCTCCAGGTCGTCATCATCCAGTTCGGCAACCCGCAGTTCTTCCAGTTCCAGGTCTTCCTCATCCAGCTCATCGAGCAGCAGGTCTTCCTCAAGCGGAAGGAACAGGTAACACCACGGACTGACGAATCCTCCGATTATTCCATCTCACCCCCGGCACCCCATTAATCCGAATTTTGCCGGGGGTTTTTTTAAACATGTATCAGACACATACCATACAAATTATGAAAAGACTGGTTATTATGCTGATCATCGGGGTCATGACCATCCCTTTTGCATCAGCTCAGAATGAAACAGATGCACTCAGATATTCTCAACTCATACCCGGAGGCACCGCCAGGTTTGCCAGCACAGGATCTGCTTTTGGTGCACTGGGCGGCGATTTCTCTTCCCTGGGCCTCAATCCTGCCGGTATCGCCATTTACAGGGGGTCAGAGTTTACCATTTCTCCCTCATTGAATTACAGTCAGGTTAATACGCGGTACTTTGACACCCCCATGGATGACATGAAATACGACCTGAATCTTGGCAATGTGGGGGTCGTCTTTGCATTTCCCGTCGGCAATAAGGAAGAAGGCGGCTGGCAGTTTATCAATATGGGGTTCGGAGTCAACAGGCACAATAACTTCAATGACCGCTGGATGGCCGAAGGGTTCAACAACAGCAGTTCGTTCATGACCAGCATGATGGAACAGGCCAACCGGGAAGGAAGTGTGGAAAACCTCAGCGACTTTTCCACAGGCCTTGCCTGGGACACCTGGCTGCTGGGAGAGGATGATGACGGGTTTTTTGTGGACATGCCCGACGGTGGAGTGATGCAGCGTCAGGAAACCAATGCATCCGGTTCCATGCGGGAATTTGTATTATCTCTTGGTGGGAATTACAACGACAGGGTTTACGTTGGCGCAACATTTGGGTTTCCCACAGTCAGCTATGAAGAAGAAAGCCGTTATACAGAAGAAGACACCCAAAACAGAAGCGACGTTTTCAACTCCCTGGCCTACACGACAAACCTTCGCACCGAAGGAAACGGCTACAATTTCAAGGTTGGGGCCATTGTCCGTGTCACCGACATGATCCGGCTGGGAGGTGCCTTTCACTCACCCACTTTCTTTGACCTTAGTGACCGTTACACCGCCAGCATGCGCTCAGATCTGAATCTCGACTATGACACACCCACTTCATCCTCCCCTGAGGGCCAATTTGATTACGAGCTGAATACTCCGCTGAAAGCCATGGGTAGCCTTGGACTGGTTTTTGGCACAAGGGGGCTCGTCAGCCTGGATTATGAGTATACTGATTATTCCGATGCAAGGCTTCGCAGCGGCGACTATTCATTCAACGAAGAAAACCGCACAATACGCAATTCTTTCACAGCCCAGCATGGCATCAGGCTTGGGGGAGAGTTACGTTTCCATCCGCTTATCCTGCGGGCGGGCTATGGTCATTACACCAGCCCTTACGCTGCAGGTGTAAACGACGGACAAAGGTCACTCATATCCGGAGGCATCGGCCTGCGGGAGCAAAGCTACTTCATTGACTTTTCGTACACTCACAGTTTTTACGAAGAAGATTACTACCTCTACCAGCTGGACGGACTGGCTCCCGTGGAAAGGGAGTTTACCGCAGGTAACTTCCGCCTGACATTTGGCTGGAGGTTTTAAGCGGCAGCTGCCTGCAACTGCATAAAAAAAACCGGATCTGAAAAGGTCCGGTTTTTTTGGCTACAATACTTTTATTTCGTTATCAGCAGCAACAACCCTTATTGTTGGACACTGCTTTTAACCTCATCGTCAACAAGAATCCTTCCGCAATACTCACAAACAATGATCTTTTTGTGCAAACGAATGTCCAGATGGCGCTGGGGAGGTATTTTATTGAAGCACCCACCGCAGGCATCACGTTCCACGGGAACAACAGCAAGTCCGTTGCGGGCATTTTCGCGAATACGCTGATAGGCGGTTAACAATCTTTCATCAATCTTAGCTTTTAGCTGCTCCGACTTCTCAAGCATCTCGGCTTCGTCCTTTTCCGTCTCCGCCACAATATCATTGAGTTCGGCCTTTTTGTCCTCCAGATCTTTTTTGCGCTCCTCCAGTTCTGTTTCTACAAGCCCCACCATTTCTTTCTTGGTTTCCACATCAGCGGCAAACTCCTTCATCTTCTTTTCGGCAAGCTGCATTTCCAGGCTTTGGTACTCAATCTCTTTTGACAGTGAGTCAAATTCCCGGTTGTTGCGAACATTCTGTTGCTGGGCCTCATACTTCTTAATCAGCTCAAGACTCTCCTGTGCGGAAATTTTTTTGTTGGATATTTCGGTTTCCAGTTCCTGAATCTCATTGTTGAACTTTTCCACCCTCGTCTCAAGGCCTGCGATCTCATCTTCCAGATCCTGCACCTCCAAAGGCAGCTCCCCCCTGACAATGCGAAGCTTGTCGATATTTGTATCAATGTTCTGTACACTGTAAAGGGCAATCAGTTTGTTCTTTACAGTTTTCTCAATGCTTTCTTCGGTAAGGGTTTCAGGATTTTCTACAGGCGATACCTCTTTCCCGGTACTGGGGATGATAGTCGTTTCCGGTGCTTTTTCTTTTTTCTTTTTGGTAGACTTGGGACTTTTGGCCATATGCGTCAGTATCTTTTATAATTGATAGGCAATGAACTAAAAATACCTTACCGGGTTGGTGTTGGTTTCCGAAATAAGGAGTGCAAAGTTAATCATTTTTTCCTTAACAATATCAACCAATAATTCTTTGGTATGTTGCTCAGTTTCATAATGTCCGGCATCAACCAGCAGCAATTTACCTGCCACATCCAAAAACTGGTGATATTTCACATCTCCGGTTACAAAGGCCTGAGCACCTGCCTGTATTGCATCCGGAAGCAAAAACGCACCGCTTCCCCCACACAGGGCAATCACCTGAACCGGATCATCAACCGGAGGCGAATGACGGACAAAAGCCACGCCCAGCTTTTTCTTCACCATTGCGAGAAATTCATCTGCCCGCATCGGAGTTTTTAATTCCCCGATCATTCCGGATCCTGCCTGATCAAACTGATTGTCGATGGGGTACACATCATAGGCAACTTCTTCGTAAGGGTGGGCACTCTTCATTGCCGCGAGCACATCAGGCTGCAGGTAACCCGGAAAGATGGTCTCAATGCGGGTCTCCTCTTCAAAATGCAATTCCCGGAGGTTGCCCACAAATGGATTGCTGTTCTCTCCTGCCCTGAAAGAGCCTTTACCTTCAAGGTTATAGCTGCAACAGTCGTAATCACCGATCTGACCGGCCCCGGCTTTAAAAAGAGCGGCACGTACCTCATCGGCATAATCACCCGGGCAAAATGTGACCAGTTTTTTCAACACCCCCCTGGCAGGCCTGAGAATTTTCAATCGCTCCAGACCGAGTTTCTCTGCAAGCCGGGAGTTTACCCCGCCTTTCACATTATCCAGGTTTGTATGCAGGGAAAGAATGGCCACGTTGTTCCTGATTGCTTCTAAAAGCACCTGCTCAGTGGCAGTTTTTCCGCTAACACGTTTTATGCCTTCAAAAATAAGGGGATGGTGGCTGATTATCAGATCACATTTCTTCTTAATGGCCTCACGAAGCACTGCGGGGGTTACATCAAGGCACACAAGGGCCCGGGTCACCTCCTGATCCGGAGAGCCAAGTTGTATCCCGGAATTATCGTATGACTCCTGCAATGACAGAGGCGCAACCTCTTCAAATACTTTTAACAGTTCTTTGAGCTGCATGATTCTTCGGCTTATGATGCATAAAAACGATCATTAACCTCAAATATAAGCTTTTTCTCATACCGAAGAAATGCACTTTTACAGGCAATGGCATCAACGCTGCAGGAATTGTATAATAAAATAGCGCTCTGGCATTTCGAGTAGCCTGATATTTCATAACTTTGAGCCTATGGAATGGCTTCGTATACTGCTTCTTCCGTTTGCATTGCTCTATGGGGCGGCAATCTGGTTTCGCAACATGCTATTTGATGCAGGAATTCTCCCTTCAAAATCGTTTCCGATACCAGTAATCAGTGTGGGGAATCTCAGCGCCGGAGGTGCCGGGAAAACCCCCCATGTTGAATACCTGGTGTGCCTGCTCAAAGACAAATACCGCATTGCTGTCCTGAGCCGGGGGTACAAGCGCAAAACCAAAGGCTTTGTTATGGCAGGGCCGGATTCAACCGTTCACGATATCGGCGACGAACCATTGCAAATCCACAAGAAATATCCTGATATCGTGGTCGCCGTCCAGGAAAAACGAAAGAAAGGAATCGAGCGCATCATGAGGGAGTACCCGGAAATTAATCTAATCATTCTGGATGATGCATTTCAGCACAGATATGTAAATCCGGGGCTCAACCTCCTGCTTACCGGCTATTACAACCCTTTTTTCCGAAACTTTCTTCTTCCGGTGGGAAACCTAAGGGAGGCCAAGCGAAGGGCAAAAAGAGCAGATGCCCTGGTGGTGACCAAAACCCCCAAAGTGTTTTCCCCGCTCGACCGGCGTTTTTTCCTTCAGCAACTGCAACGCTACAAACTAAAGAACATCTATTTTTCCAGATTGGGATATCAGCGTTTCATTCCGATGACCCCCGAAACTCCCGATTTTCCATCGGGAAATATCAAAACAATTTTTCTCCTCACAGGCATTGCCAACCCGGAGTCTCTGCAGGAAAGGCTTAAAAGGAGGTGCAAAGACCTGATTGTACATCGCTATCCTGACCACCATCAGTTCAGGGAAAAAGACCTGAAGAAACTCAGAAAAGCTTTTCTCGAAACCATCAGCCACTCAAAAATTGTGGTGACCACAGAAAAAGATGCAATGCGGATGGAAAGCCGGCAGCTTCGTAAAGAGCTCGAGGGAATTCCGGTATATTGTTTACCCATCAGGGTGGTTTTCCATCATGAAGACAAGAAAAAGTTTGACAGGATGGTTTTCCGTTTTCTGGAAGACTTCCAAAACGAACAGAAGTAAAAAAAGAATACCTGACAGTTAAAGGCTGCAGGATTATTTCTTTTTTATGGGCTGTATGTTGCCATAGGTCAAAGACCGCCAGGCCCACTCAAAAGGCCCGAACCGGAAATGCCTGAGCCAATAGTCACTCCAGGCAAGCTGTATCACAAAAATGGCCATTGTAAGCAATATCCCGTATATAAAATTCACTTTGCCGTAAAGCCCCAAACCGTAACTATAGAAAATGGTGGTACAGATGATCGACTGGGTCAGGTAGTTGGTCAACGCCATTCGACCGGCCATGGCGAGCTTGCGGACAAGCCACTGACCACATCCGCAACGAAGCCAGAATACAAACAAACTGATGTACACAAATGCTGTTGCCGGTCCTCCGGCGGAAAACCCCATTTGCATGATCAACAGCTCACTGCTGGGTTCAATATGACTTGCCAGTGGGGCATAAGTAGCAATCAGCCAGTTGCCGGCAATCGCAAAGGGCAATGAAACGATGCACAATTTTTTGAAAAAAGGCAGATATTCAGAAACGTTTTCAAGGTAGCCTTTCCGGGCGGCAAAAACACCAAGCAGGAACATGGAAAGGATAGTCGGGAAAAAGGTAAATATGCCACCCAGCACATAAGAGTATTCAGTCAGGCGCATCAGAATAATCTCGGAAAAGCTGCCCGATGAATAAACGTGCATGGCCCGGTCGGCCAGCGCCATGAACTGCTGCTCACTCTCCCTGAATCCTGCTTCCAGTTCCGAAGCCACTTCCGGAATCCCCTTTGCCATATTGACTGCTCCATAAAGCAAGCCTGTAAAAGCAAGAGGAATGAGCAAAAATACAATGGCCCAGATCAGCAAAAACCGGTCTGATTTATTGCGAAACCATGTCATAATGAACCCGAACAACGCATAAATCACCAGAATGTCCCCATACCATAACAGAATAACATGCAATGCTCCGATCAACAATAATATGAGCAGCCGACGCCGGAAAAGAGTGATGATACCGGCACCCGCTTCCTCGGCTTTCCGCATGAAATAATGAAATCCGATGCCGAAAAGCAAAGAAAAAAGCACATAAAACTTTCCATGGAAGAAAAAATCTATTACCCACCGGACAACCATATTGACAGGATCCGTCCAAAGACTCATGTCACCAATTAATGTGGCCATGGGCGAATTGAAGACAGGCATATTGACCATCAGGATTCCAAGCAAGGCGAATCCGCGCAATACATCAAGAATAAAAACCCGCTGCTGGGCGCGCAGGGGTTCTGCAGAAACAGTGTTTTTCATGGCAGAAAAACTTTTTTTGCAAATGTAAGGTTTTTAAATAACAGCAGAACTTTCCGGCATGAAAAGTTCTGCTGTTTATTGTCAGATCCGGCGGCTCAGTCCGGTGACCCGGAAGTCCGCCACGGAAACCCCGTCCCTTAAAACGGAAGATCATCTTCCTCCGGTGGCGTATTATCGGCCGGGGGCTCCGTATTGCTACCCCCTGCCGGCTCATGGCCACCGACCTGGCCTGGTTTGCCTCCGACAAAGTTCATCACAAGACCGACAATTTCCGTGGTATACCTTTTGTTTCCTTCCTTGTCTTCCCATTCACGGGTCTGGATACGACCCTCAATGTAAACCTGGCTTCCCTTGGTAAGGTATTTTTCGGCCAGTTCTGCTTTGTTTCGCCATAAAACCACCTGGTGCCATTCGGTCTTTTCCACCTTTTCCCCGTCACGGCCCTTATAATAATCATTGGTCGCCAACGGGAAGCGAGCCACTTTTACCCCGCTTTCAAGGGTATTGATCTCCGGATCCTTGCCCAGGTTCCCCAGTAAGATCACTTTGTTCACTCCTGCCATAATACTGTTATTTTAAGTTAAAAAATATGATTACGTATGCTAATGTAGCGTTTTTTGAAACCAAACAAATTTTTTATCTGCTGAGCTGTCAAAAAACATGCTTAAGCGATACAACACCGCGGATGTTATTCACATCTTCCTTTTCTTCAAAACGGAACTGCCCGTCAGGTTCTCCGTATGCGGCCATATCGAAAACGAGTTCAAACCCCAGGGAAGTCGCGCCGGAAAGGTACACCATCCTTGGTGCCACCCTGTACATGTACGCAATGTTGCTGCCCCGGGCCCAGACTTCCCCTGTAATGCTCTCAGAAGCACCCAGGTTTTCAGCATATCCGGCAAAGAGTCCGTATTTCCAGGCTTCCCCTCCCCCTTCCGCGTCCAGCCAGGTGGAAATTGAACGAATCCCGGTGTAAGCGTAAATCCCCCTTTCCGGATCCAGTAATTCACTTTCTCCATATCCCCCAAGCATAACCAGGTGACTGTTGTTTTCACCGTAATTCACCTGGGCTTTCAATGTGGCTGAGCTGCCGGTAAAAACCGCAAAGACATTTCCCTGCAGGCCATGCATCATTTCGGTGGTCCTGAAGCCTTCGGAAGTGACCTCTCTGGGGCGGAGAAACTGGTATCCGACGGTGGTGCCCACCAATACGCTTTCATTTTGATAACTCAACCTGGCAAGTGTTTCCGGAATTCCGCTGTTACGAATGTACAAAGAACTGCTCCCCCCGGGTCCGAGAGAGGGAAAGTCGCTTTGAGTCAAAGCCGCAGCAAAAAGCCGTAAGCCTCCCCGACTCCAGGAAACCCGGAGCTGCGGGGCCCTGTTCAGACCATGAAACGGCACACCACCCGCATAGGAAACCGTATTGGGAAAACATCCGGTCACAAACATGGGGTGCCAGTACTGGCCTGCCAGCAATGCTGTTTCTGACCACTCCAGAGACAAATAGGCATGACGTAACCGGCCATGTGATGCAACCCTCCCGAAGTACCAAGAAAGTCCCCTTCAAGGCGGAGGCCCAGGGCCGCCCCAAACACTTCCGGGCCTGTCAGCTCTACTCCCAGGCGGGAAGA
>PWGY01000103.1 GCA_003554665.1 Bacteroidales bacterium
AGTGAACTAATTATTCTTGTCAAAACGAAGCTTTTTCAGGGCTTCCTGTGAGGATGCAGCCAGGGACTCAAGGGTGTTGCCGGTCTTGAGATCGACAGAATGCCTGGCAACCTTGTCCAGCATATCTTTGTCACATCCTGAATCCTCCTGTTCGTCTCCGGAATGGGCACGCTTGATGGGAAGATCCAGGTGGATGTACTCATACACATAATGTGAAATATCGAAATGGCCGGTCTCATAAGGAATCACAACCACATCTTCAGACTGCTCTGTAAAACCATCACCGAATTTTACGTACATCCGGTGATCGTCCTCAACAGGCTGACGGTATGGTTGAAGGCAAACGTCGCAATCAAGCTCCACCCAGCCCTTAAATTCATAATCAATGACCAGCATGTCACTTTCCTTTTCCATGATCAGGTCGAGTGATATCCGGCCACGGACAATTTCCGACCGCTCAAAGCAGGCAAAAAAATCATCTCCGATCTCGTAAGAAAACCGGTGAGTTCCCTGCGACAACCCCGCAAACCCAATATTGTATGGCTTCAGTTCTTCCAACAGCCTGTCCTGTTTAATAAAGTTTGCAAAGATAAGACGAATGTCCGTAAAAAAAAAGCTTTTATCCGGATTACTTGAATGCTTTCTCGAGCAGTCCGTCTCCTTCTAGGTTCAGGCGCCTGAAGTAAGACGGTACTTCTTTACCTGTCAGGCTATCTACATAAAGCTTAGCCAGATACTGCCCCAGCATAAAGCCCTGTCCGCGCAAACCAAGGAAAAGACCCTTCTCCACATCGATGATCATTTTGGGTTCAATATAGTAACCTGCCCAAAGGGCCTGAAACCCCACGGAAGATATTTCAGGAATCCAGTCCACAAAAACCTCCGACACTATTTCCGAAAAATCTCTGGAGTTGGTCTTTACGTCTTTATCGGTTTCATTGGGTTCAACTTCAGGTGAAGCACAGCCAATGACCTGCCCGGTATCTGCAAGCTGCTGCCCGTAAACTGCTGTGAAACCTTTGTAGCGACGCCGGTCGATCAGCATATTCATAGGGTTTCCGTCAATGCCGAGCATTGGCAGCCGGCGGGTTATGAATGCCTGGTGCTTTACAGGATACAGACCCGTTTCAATACCCATTTTACGGGCAAAGTAATCTCCCTTGTCACCAAGGGCGTTAATAAACAGCGGGGTGTGGTACTCAACAAACTCTCCTTCATGGGTGCGCACCACGGCTTTATACGTGTCCCCGTCGCGCAGTACATCAATCAGTTCGGAATTCTCCATCACCTTTCCGCCACGGTTGATCCCAAGCTGTCGAAGCGTTTCAATCACCTTGCCCGGAGTGGCCTGCCAGCATTCACTGGTTTTCAGGGCAGCCAGGTATTTATTGTTTGAATCATTGAAATAAGGGGATATTTCCTTTTTAAAGTCCTTCGGGCTAACCATGCGGGCATCCTGCCAGCTCATGGAGTCTTCAAGTGCCCTGTACATGGCCTCGTCATGGGCAAATGTAATGTAGTTGATCTGCCTGAAATCAGTATCTCCCTTTTCCTCCAGCTCCCTGAACAACTCCAGGTTGTGCCTGGCAATGTCAGTCAGTTCAGGTAAACTGAAAGCGGGGCGGCCACCGGCAATATTCCTCCATGAGGACCCGAAGCCGTAATTCAGCAAAACGGGCTCATATTGCTCCTCTGCAAGAAAGCGGAAAAGGGCACTCCCGCCAATGCCGCCCCCGGCAACCAGGGCCGGTACTTCAATGACCCGGCGGGGTTTGTACACAGTATTGGTTTCTATCTTGTCATGGACAGGCGAAGGATACAACTCTCCGATGGTTACCTGGTTCGACATGGGTGCCCTGGGAGTAGATCCGCCGACCAGCTCTATCCCCATCGGCCTGAGGTTTTGCCGCAGGCGCAACAGGCATCGCTTGCCACGGCAGGGGCCCATCCCAAGGTGGGTGGTATGTTTAACCTCGTCCACAGAAATAAATTTGCGGTCACCGATCACCTTGAGCACATCATCCAGAACTACATCATCGCAATGACACATGTATATATCTCCGGCCAGATCTCCCTTGTGCGGCTGGATGTCCAACGGTTCCGGGTATTCATTTTTTACCACAAACCCCCTGACCCTGAGCTGTTGCTCCCTTGTCATTTCCCAGGCTTTTACCCGGGCAATATGGGTTAGGTTCTTTTTGCGCAACACCTTCTGGATAACCCCTTCACCAAGAATATTGGCATTGTTGTCCACCAGGTAAATCTCCTCCCCTTCTTCCCTGTCAAACTCAATCGGGAGAAAAAAGATACCTTTCTTCAGGTTATAGCCGAAAATGGCCAGACCCGGGCATTGATAGACGCAGTCCATGCAACCCACACATTTTTCAAAGTCAATATGCGGCACTGTGCTGGTGGATGATTTTGTAATGGCGCCGTATTTGCAGGCAAAAGCGCAGGGGTTGCAGGCAAAGCCATGCAGGCAGTCAATAACCACAAAAGGTTTCTCCATCCTTGCCTCATCCGGCATAAAAGGCTCATCAAGCACCTGTATCGGATGCTGCTGAGAGTCAATATACTCCTTGGAAACAAGCAGGTAGTCATCATAGCTGAAGCGTTGCTTCATGTTCTCCAGGATTTCATAGGCCACCTGCTTGCCACGCAGTACCGCACTGGTTCCTTCACCGATCCGGATGGCATCACCCGCACCATAACACTTGCGCCCGAACATTTCCCTGCCTTTTTCCAGCAATGTATCATCGGGGATTAGCCCGGTGCAAATATTGATGGCATCAATGCCCCGGATCACCTTCTCTGTGCCGGGTATTGGTTTAAAGTTCTCTGATTCCGCCACAACGGCACCAGCCACCCCGTCTCCTTTTCGATTGGGAAGGGCTTCCAGAATCATATGGGAAAGCATAACCGGGATTCCCAGCCTGCGCACCCTGTTGGCCTGAACAGGGAAGCCTCCTTCATGGGGCATCCCCTCGACGATGGCTTTCACACGCGCCCCTGCCTGAGTAAGCTGATAGCTGACCAGGTAACCAATATTTCCTGCACCCACCGTCAGAATATTTTTCCCCAGCAGGGTCAGCTCCGTATTCATCATCTTCTGCACGACTGCTGCTGTATAAACCCCCGGGATGTCATCATTATGGAATGTGGGCAGGAAAGGCACAGCGCCGGTGGCAACCACAAAATGTTCGCAGTCAATGTAAAAAATCTCCTGAGTCTTCAGGTTTTTTACAGCCACCCGGTGGGGTTCAAAAATATCCCAAACCGTACAGTCAAGCATGATACCTTCATGACTTTCACCTGCAAGGGTTTTGGATATCTCAAACCCGCGCATCCCGCCGTATTTTTTCTCTTTCTCAAAAAAGAAGAACTGGTGGGTCTGCATATTAAACTGCCCGCCGATCTCTGCATTGTTGTCGACCACAATGTTGCTGATGCCATGTTCGCTGAGAAGCTCCCTGGTGGCCAAACCGGCAGGTCCGGCGCCAACGATAACCACTTGTGTCTTGTAAACCCTGATGCCGCCGGCCTTCACAAAAACAGAAGGCGCGGGCACATAATCCCGGGGGATCTCGGCTACCGTTTGCACTTTATCAGCAAGCGTAATGCAGATTCGTTTTACCTCACCGTCAACAAGCATTTCACATGCACCGCACTTGCCAATGCCACACTCCAGGCTCCTGTCCCGGTTTTTTACGCTGTGGCTGTGCACCGGATAGCCCGCCCGGTGTAAAGCAGCTGCAATGGTATATCCTTTTTCGCCTTCTACAGTACGCCCCTTGTATTGAAAGTAGACTTTTTCCTGATCTGTTACGTCCAGAATGGGGTGTTTATCTATTTTATCCATATAACAAACAAGTTAACAAACACATCATATTATGCCGTGCCGCCTTTCTAAACCCGGCACCCGATCCACCTCAAATTTCGGTGGCAAAGGTAACGGATTTTTTGTATATTTCGGGCACGCAGGGATTCTGCTTCCGGCACACAGACAGCCCTGCAAATATATTTAAATGCCCATGTACAGTCAACAACTGCACGTCTTATTATCATAAAAGGCTCAGCCAAATGCTGACCTGCTTATGTATTGTAACGAAAACGTATACCAAACACCAGCTCCCATGAAAAAAATCACAACCATTGCCATCATTTTCGGCTTGTTGGGCATAGCAGCCATTGTGTTTACGATAGGTTCAAGAAGCCTCACACCTGAAGCCCATAGTAATGAAACCACAAAATTCAGCGAAACCATGCATGTACAGCCCGGAAGTACCATTGAGCTCCCGCAGCCCGTTACTGACGGGGACATGAGCCTGGAAGAAGCCCTGACCCTTCGCCGCTCAGTTCGTTCCTACACGGAAGAACCATTGACGCTTTCAGAGGTTTCTCAACTGCTTTGGTCAGCCCAGGGCATCACCAATGAGCGGGGGTTCCGAACCGCTCCCTCGGCGGGTGCAACCTTCCCACTGGAAATGTTTCTGGTAGTCAATGATGTGGACGATTTGGAAAGGGGCCTCTACCATTACCACCCCGATGAGCATCACCTGGAATTGATGCGCGAGGCCGATTTGGCAGAACCTCTTTACCAGGCAAGCATGAGCCAGTCCATGATCCTTGACGGGGGCATTGTGCTGGTTTTTGGCGCAGTCTTTGAAAGGACCACTGAAAGGTATGGAGACAGGGGCATCAGGTATGTTCATAATGAAATAGGTCACGCTTCACAGAATGTCCACCTGCAGGCAGCAGCCCTGGATCTTGGGACTGTGGTAATCGGAGCTTACGATGACGATGAGGTCGAAGACATCCTCCAGCTGGGAGATCAGTACAATGTACTTTACCTGATGCCGGTAGGGAAGCAATAACGTCCTGTCTTCCCGGCACCAACTCTGCATAAAGCCTGTTGATAATATATTTCGGAAAAGGAAGCAGGTTCGCGGAAAAGGAAAACTTTAGCCGTAGTAATCAGGGGAAGTATCAGGAGAACGTATCAGAAGCCATAGGAAATCCCGGTCTGCAAGGAAAAACCGTAGGGGTAAGCGTATCCCGTCATCACCCCTTCACCCACGATCGGGCTGACGAAAAGTTGCCCGGTGGGTTCGAGGTGGAAGGTCAGGTTTCCGGTAAGCGGAATATCCATGGCAATACCGCCAATGGCAGAGAAATTGAATTTCCTCAGACCGTCGGTTTTGCCGATGGGGTTCTGCATCATGTCATCTCCAAGAAACACATCATTATTCAGCAGGTAGCTCGCTGAAACACCTCCCTTAAGACGTAATCCGACATTTCCTCCTTCGTAAAGCGCATACCGGAATACCACGGGAATTTCCACAAAACGGAAAACCTGTGTGACTCCCTCCCGGGATTCAGACAGGGATTGGACATCGGTGCCTTCCATCGCATGACGGTTGGTCAGTACCCGGTATGACTGCTGGTCAGAAAAATAAAGATGTGGGTCGGAAAGGCGAATATTCCCCTGCGAGGTAATAATGGTTTGTGGGTGGTTTACCGACCCCCCATGACCGGCAAAAAGAGGCATGCGGGAGGGATGCTGATAAGACATGATATCCTTAACATACTGCCCCATATTCATATAGCTGATCCCGGCCTGCAAGGTCCAGCGGGGAGAAAGCTCAAAAAAAGCATCCAGTCCGGCAGAATAGGTCAGGATCTGCTCCTCCAGCGACTGAAAGGGGATGTCACTGAAAGACATTCCATTGGTTCCCCGTAAAATGCGAAAATTGTATTGCGGGGCAAAATGGGCCCCGAATCTTATATTGTTACCCACACTGCCGCCATCAGTTGCAGCGGCAAGAACTTGAATGTCGGAGCTTCCACTCAGAATTTCACTTCCGGATTCAAACGCTTCCCCACCACCTGTTCCTCTGTTAGGTTCCGGGAATGGAAAAAGGGTTAAAGAAGCTCTGTCAAGATAGACACCTGGCCGCGCAGTCATTCTTCCGGGATCAGAGAATGATGCCCTTGCAGGCGAAAGCTGACCTGCCTGAACAGCGGTACCGGGAAAACCGGCAAGCGTTGATGGCCGCGCTTCTTCCCTTTGCTCACCAGGAGCAGTCACACGATCCGGTTGCAGGTCGAACAGGGGGGTGTCCTGCACAGACCAGTCAGCAATCTCAGTGTCCTGACCTGACCTGTTCAGAAATAGAAAATTCAGTGATAATAAACTGACAATAAGCACTGCAACAGTGGCAGCCACACGAAAGACAACCGGGGCAACGCCACTGCGGGAAGGCTTTTTGATGGACTCAGAGATAGCGAGCCATGCCTCAACGGGGGGATTCACTTCCAGCCCCTCCAGCTTTTCCCGAAACTTTCTGTCAATATATTCCTGATTCACTTTATGACTGGTTTATGGCCTAAATTGCCTGCAGAATTACTTCAAATTCCTTATTCAGTTTATGTTTTAAAATCCGTCGTGCCCTCGCCAGATTTGAACGGGCCGTTGATTCGGAGACATCAAGTGCTTCGGCAATCTCCTTATGACTATAACCTTCAAGGGCATACAGGTTAAACACCATTCTGTATTGAACGGGCAGTTGCTGCACAACATTCAGAATATCCCTGACATTCAGTGCCCCAACCCCCTTATTTTCATGAACAAATTCGCCATCATCGACAACCTCTTCCACAGACAGATGGTAAATCCGCTCTCTGTACTTTTCAATGGCAGTATTGACAAAAATCCTTTTGATCCAACCTTCCAGGCTTCCCTTCCCGGTATATGATGCCAGGTTTTTATATACCTTGATAAAGCCTTCCTGTAATATATCCTGCGCCTCATCCGTACTGGCCGCATAGCGCAGGCAGATCCCGTACATCTTACGTGAATACATCGCGTAAAGCCGATACTGATCCACCTTCCGGGATTGCAGGCACCCCTTTAATATTTTTTTTATTACATCCACCCTGGAGTGTTTTATAAGACAAAGATAAAAAATATCCGGTCTTTTATCAAAACCTCCAGATCCATTTAGGCAGTTGACCTTCAGATTTTTACCGGCTTATTAAAAAAAAACAACCCGTTTGAGGACTGGTTAAATGTCGCTCAAACGGGAGTTTTTTTTGCATGTATTTATAGGGAAACAAGCCGAAGAAAAAACGTTTCAGGGAAGTGGCCGCCTGGTTAGTTGTTGTTGGTTAATGGTGGTGATTGGGTTTCCTCGATCGATGGTGAAACTTTCGAGGCGTAAAGCGACCACTTCCGTATCCCCTGAAACGATAATACAAAACCTAAAAAAGAACGATATAAAAAAAGGAGAAAAACGCCCGGTTAAAACCCCCGGGAAGCGATTAATGGCATTGTATTCATTCAATAAGAAAAGAACGCAACGAGATCGCAGTCAATCTTTCCGTGCGACTTCTAATAAGAAGACGAAAAAAAAGAAGCCAACGCTGCGTCAGGGTCAAAAAAAATCATTTGTCCCGGTTTTTCCGGCTCCTTACTTCCAGTTTCAGATAATCCATCATCAGGTTCAGTTCCATTTCCTGCATCCCGTGAGCCATTAAATGCTTACGGTCTTCGTTGAATGAAGCCTCAAAGTCCCTGATGCTTTTCCAGGTAAGAATACTGTCCAGGTAATGGCGAAATGCTGCATCCGAATCCCCCTGACACCAACAAACATGCCCCAGGTTCATCATATCGTAATGGTTTCCCTGCTCACCTGTCAGCAATCGCTCAAGGTAGTCGCGGGCAGTGTCAAACTTCCCAAGGAGGAAGGAGCACCATGCCAGCGGACGGCGAATTTTATGGTTTTCAGGAGCCAGCACCTCCACCTTAAAATAACAGTCGAGTGCATCCTGGTATTTTTCAAGGTGTATCAGGCACTGACCAATATCGGCCTGCAGCTTCAGATTTTCCGGATCAAGTGCCTCGGCCTGCCGGTAATGGTTCAGCGCATCCTCCCAACGGTTCAGGTATTTACAGCAAAAAGCCATTTTTTTCAATATCCAGAGCCGTCCGGATTCGATCAGATCTGCACGCTGATAATAATCCAGCGCTTTCTCAAAATCACCGGTCTTTTCATAACAGAATGCAATTTTCTCAAAGAGTTCAATGTTGTTTTTGTCTTTTTCAAGAATGGACAAAAAAACGCGCAGTGCATCCTCATAGAACCCCTTATCAAACAAAACTTCAGCAATATTCCTGATGGTTTTGGCTTCAGCAAGCAGGTCACTTATGAAATGATTTTCATACAGATCCAGGTCCAGTTCAAATATATCGTCAAACTCCTTTCGCCACGGATGCAATTTATGGAAGCGATATAAGTCCTGAAAATACTGGGTATATACACTCTTGCTTCTGGCCATCCCGTCAAGGATATCCTGATCCTTTTCCAGCTCTGAAATATTTTCCATTTCGGAGTTCAGCATATTCATCATCATGCTCTTTTGCTGATCAGGCACCATTGACAGATTCAGGCAGAATGAATATTTATCGGAGTTGCACATAAAATAGGTCTGCTCCAGCTTCTCAAGCAGAGGGGTCAGATCCAGGCCCTTATCCGCATCCTTTACCATGGGTTGAATGGCTGGATTCTCTGCATAAAACGGCACAAACCAGTTACTTACCCCCCGAAAAAAAGGAAAATGCTTTAAACGTGAAAAAGCACTGATAAATACATCCATCCCGTCCATCTGCATTTCAGTCAACTCCTGCAGCTTGTCCAGTAAATCCGGGGCGTCTTCGAACATGGTCTCCCAGTCCGGATTTTTTTCCTCTTCCTGGGTTTCTGAAAAAATGTTATTCAGATCCAGCTTCTTTTCAATCTGCGGCCGCATTTTCATGATCTCAGGGAGGATCTCCTCTTCCCATTTTTTTCTGACTTTTTCTGTTTCGCGAGACTTGATGAACTGGACAAGAATGGCCTCCAAATGCTGCCCGATCATTGGCAGTGACTTCAGCCTCCGGATTTTTTGCCTCAGAACAGGGTACAGGGGGAACCTGTCGTTATACTTCAGGCTGTTGATAAATAAACCTGTCATTGCCCTTTCACGCACAAAAGCTTCCTGCTTTTCCGCAAAACGAAAAAGCAAAACAAATTTGTTTACGTCAAAGCAGCGCAGCAAACTGATAGACAAGGCACTAACCACCAAAGATTTATCATACCACGGAAGCAACTCTGAATCACAGATGGATTGCAGCAAACCAATCTCTTCCTCTTTATACTTATCTGCCAGCCAGATCACCTGAAAAATTTTCTCCAGGGTTTTTTTCCTTTCGTCGCTGTGTCCGGACTCCCCAACCCGGGTATCTTCCAAAAGGGAAGACAACTCCCCGTCAAACCCAACACTTTCAAGGATGTGCATGGCCTCCTGACCTTCCGGTAGCTGCAACCCTTCGAGGGTTTGCTTCATCTGATAGGTGTGGTTTGCCCCGATCCGCAGCAAGAGCATTTCCCGTAAACTGTCGGCCATCTCAAGCAATGCCCGCATCAGGTAGTGATACACCTGGTCACGTTCAGGATCGCTGATACCGGAAACGGCGTTTTTCAGGAGGCGGGCATAAGTGCCCGTAAGTTCTTCCAGTTCTTCCCTGATGTATTCTTTCCCGCTCTCATCTACCAGCTGACGCAACAGCACAATTGCATCGGCAAGCCGGTGCCGGTGGATCAGTTTACAGGTGTTCAGATAGTTCCTGATGATTTTATCTTTTTGCATAAATCTTATTTTCAGAGAATGGTTCGTGTTGCACGCATATTGCACTTACGGGTAAACTCCACGAGTGCGAGGCCCGGCCGTTCAAAGGCTGCGGAGCAGGCTAATGTTCCGGAAATGTTTTGTTTCCAGTTACCCGTGATCTGGTGTGATTCATGTATGTGCCCATGCATGGTAAGCAGCGGTTTGCGTTCAATGATAAACTCCTTAATGGCAATGCTTCCCACATGCACATCCACAGGCACATGATCCACCTTAACCCCGTCCAGGCCGGCCCGGTCAAGGTATGAGTCATAAGGTGGAGCGTGAAATAAAAATAAGGCATTGGACAGGTCATCATCGCCGGCAAGCAGTTCCAGGTCTTTTTTGATGGTTGAGAACGAAATATCCGCGTCAGCAGGAACCGTCCTGTAACCTTGGTCCGGATGCACACATCCGGGATCCACGTATGCCGACACATCGTACCTTTCCCAGTCTTTCAGCAAAAAAGGGGTGGGAGGAACCATGGAGTACCCGTACACTGTAAACCCGTGAAAAGTTTTTTTTCTCATATGCATATAATGCCAGAGACCATCCTTTTCGTGTTTCAAAAGGGAGTCCTCCTCGCTCCTGGGATCATCATTTCCCAGGATCAGAAATACCTCGGGGTAATCTTTCCCAAGATGCTGCTTCAGGGCCTGAAAGGAAGGCGCCAGGAAACCGTTCACAAAATCCACAGGAGCGGCTTTTTTCCCTGCTTTGTAGCGCAGGGATGCAGGCAACAAATCACCCCCCAGAAATACAGCCCCCGGACGTTTGTTCCCGATCTGAGCGAAAAGCTTTTCGTAACGGGAAACATGGCCATGCATATCAGAAACAAAAAAATACAGGTCATTCATTTCCCCTCGCATTTTCTTAACAATCTGGCCGGGTTGTCAATCGATTCAAGCATGGCTGCAAAAGGTGATCCCCTGGCAATATCTGCATCAGTGATAATATGCAGGTCAATCAGGCTGCCCTTAACAGAATACCCTGTTTTTCGCTCATTGATCACTGCAAGGGCCTGCCCGCATCCGTTGCACCAGGCTGCCAGCAACTCCTGCCTGCCATCATCATTTATACAATGCGCCAGCAGGTCAATGTCGGAGCACGGGCCGGCCTGCCCGGTCTTTACACTGCCAATCAGATAAAGTGCCTTCACGCCGAAACCTGCCATATCCAATCTTCGGGCAATGGCTTCAACCGCATCGTTACGCCACCTCCAGTGCGACTGCTGATCCTCAAGACTCATACACAAAAATAAAAAAAAGCCCCGACATGGGGGTCGGGGCTTAAATAATCAGCAATTCTGAAAAATTACGGGTAATAGATCGGTCCTTCAATACCCAGTGGGATATTAAGCATCAGCCAGGCAATAAACATGGGGATCCTGACGATCATAAAAGCGATCGCATAGGGCAGCATCACTGAGATGATCGTACCAATTCCAATGTTTTTCGCATATTTCTGCGCAAACACGATTACAAGCGGGAAATAGGGCAACAGCGGGGTCAGGATATTGGAGTACGAATCACCGATCCTGTATGCCGCCTGGGTTGTTTCCGGAGAATACCCCATCAGCATGAGCATTGGCACAAAAATGGGTGCCAGGATGGCCCACTTGGCCGAGGCACTTCCGATAATCAGGTTAATAAAGGAAGACACAAGGATAAACGCCACCAAGAGGGGAATTCCGGTAAACCCGATACTCTGAAGCCCTGATGCTCCCGATATGGCCAATATGGAACCAAGGTTCGACCAGATAAAGAACTGCACCAGGTGGGCAGCCACAAATGCCAGCACGATATAGCCTCCCATGGTACCCATTGCTTCGGAAGTCATCTTTGATATATCCTTGTCGCCCTTGATTGTTTGTGCCTTCAAGCCGTACACCAAACCAGCCAGGAAGAACAGGATAAACATCAGCGGAACAATGGAGTCATAAAACGGATTCAGGCTGCCATCGGCTGCACGGAGCACGCCGTTTGAGGGAATAATTGCTGCTGCGATCAGTGCCAGTATGGCAAACACCGTCCAGCCTGCCCACTTCAGCCCCTTTTTCTCCAGTGGTGTAAACTCGCTGTTATACTCCTCATCGTCCGTCCCTTCATAGGCTCCAAGACGCGGAACAATAATTTTTTCGGTAACCCACATCCCTGCCAGTCCGACCAGGGGTACGGAAGCAGCCATCAGGTAATAATTGGAAAGCGGGTTTACGGTGTATTCCGGATCCATAATTGTTGCAGCCGACTGGGTAAATGCAGCGATCATGGGATCCAGGCCGGTTGGCAGGAAGTTGGCACCAAAACCTCCGGAAACGCCGGCAAAAGCTGCGGCAAGACCAGCCATCGGATGCCTCCCCATCCCTTTAAATATTGCCGCCCCAAGGGGGATCAGCACCACATACCCGGCATCGGCAGCTACAGAACTTACCATACCTGCAACAACAATGGAGAAAGTGATCAATCTGTTGGGCACCTTGGCCACAAAAACACGCAATGCAATGGCGATCAGCCCACTCCGCTCAGCAACGCCGATACCCAGCATTACCACCAGAACCAGCCCGAGCGGGGGAAAAGTAGCAAACACCTCCACCATGGAGGTCATGATTTTCTGGATACCCTCTGCATTCAGCAGGTTCACAGCTTCAATTGGTTCCTCCACATCCGGAGAAGGGTGTTCGGCACTCAGGCCCATTGTTCCGAAAATCAGAGAAAGAATCAGGACCACCCCGATCAGGATGGCAAACAAGGTTACAGGCTGGGGCAGCTTGTTCCCCACAACCTCAATCTTGTTCAGGATACGCTGCATCCTGGTATCAGGCGCACTTGCAGCCGGTTCTTTTCCGGTCTCCTGGTCGCCCTCTTGAAAGTCCTTTTCTGTTGTCATACGTTTAGTTGGATTAGATTAATGCAATTATTCTGAATTTCCAAAAGGCCCAAAATTAATGTATTCCTTTAAAACACAAAAATTAATCATGAAAAAACAGGAGGGGATCTCCTGTCAGCGGATTATGGTAACAGAGCCTTCCGCATACCGGGTTTCACCCATACGTGAATATCTAAGCACGTAAAAATAAACACCGTCCGGCACATTGCTTCCGTCCCACCAATTGTTGTAATAATCATTATGTTCAAACACCTTTTCACCCCATCGGTTGTAGATCACGATCTGCGCCCCGGGGTAATGCTCAAGATTAAGGATTTCGAACTCATCATTGATCCCGTCTGCATTGGGTGTAAAAACATTGGGGATTGTCAGGTCACAGTTTTGTTCACTGACTGTTTTGTCAAAAAAGCCCATGCATCCGGTTACCGTATCCTCAATCATCACCGTGTAGGTGCCCGGGGTTTTCACCATCAGGGTATCGTAGGTACGGTCGGGCATATCCTGCCCGCCCACCTGCCATTGATACACCCAGTCAATGCCGTCACTGTTCAGCGGCTGAACCGAAAGCATGGTGGAATCCCCTTCACAAACAGGGATCTCAAGTTCTGAAATGATTTCTGCTTCGGGCAGTGGCAACACATTTACAGTAACCGTGGTATCATAAGTACACCCAAAATTATCGGTGACCTCAAGCAGGAATTGATGATCTCCCTTTTCCGATACTGATACTCCTGCCGGGTTTCCCTCTATCGGAGAACCATCCCGGTACCATTGATAATCCACAATTTCGGGTGTAAAAATCAGGGAGTCCGGATAAAAACTTTCATCAAAGAAGAGGCTCCAGCCAAAAACATGACCTGTCTCACCTTGGGTTTCGTCTTCCACCCGAAGGGTCCAGGTACCATTCAACGAACTGCCGGCAAAGTTATTCAGGCTTTCGTCGGGGGTATAAGTACCTGCCGGAAGATGCGCTGCATTGAAATAATAGTTGCCGGCATTGTCTGTATATTCATGGTATTGCGGACTGGTCTCATCCATCCGTCCAAACTGGGGTGAAGGGGAAAAACAGTACTGATAACCGGTGCCCGGTATATCATCCTCCCAGACAACCGGTTCTCCAAAATTGGCGGTCACTCCGCCATAACCTTTCAATTCGGTTACAATGCCATCGGGGGATTCCAGCTCGAATCTTAAATTTGACTGATCCACATGCTCAACATTGACACAGATGCGATCAAAGTCATCAGCCGACAATACTTCAACCCCTTCAGCAAACACATCAAATTCCAGGCTGGATTCATAAATGCCTCCCCCTTCCACAAAAAAAGGAGGGTCTTCCGTCACGATCGTAGGGAAGCCAGTCCAGACAGTGGGGTTGGCCACCCCGTAAAGGGTAAACATTTCATCAGCGCAAACGGTATCTGCCGAAATGGTGGTTCCGGTAAAAGTGGGATATGTCCCCACCATCAACACCTCCAGGGCATCGGCCACACAACCCGTTTCGGTGTCCGTTACCGTTAGCCTGATGGCGTAGGCTCCGGGTTCACTGAACTCATGACTGATCTCGCTGCCATGATACTCCTGCTCACCTATATTCCAGACAAATGAAAAGTGTTCGGGATCATAATCCACCTCATCCTGCATATAGGTTGCAGTACCCGAAAAGGAAACTTCTCCCACAGTTTCCGGGCAATGCATCAATCCGTCAGGGGCCTCAATCGATACAACCAGGGAGTCACAGTCCGGTTCTGCCTCACCCAATGCATCCCATCCGGAAAAAGCTTCATAAAACGGTGACTTCCGGGCATCATTAGCGGCAAAAAGGCTTTCAGCCCCCACCACGGAAATAATCATCAGTAAGGGCAAACAGCGGGAGAGAAGATGCTTCATAGGAACAGGGTCTTTGGTATCAGACAAACTCCACTTACACTATACGACAAAGCAGATGATTTATTTTGGTGAAGTACCGGGAGGTCAAAAATAAATAAAATATGGGATGTGCAGGGAAGGATTATAAAACCTCTCGCAAAATGATCGTAGTTACCGATTTTCGTTGTATTTTTGCAGGCTATGAAAAACATTAGAAACTTTTCCATTATTGCCCACATCGACCATGGGAAAAGCACGCTTGCCGACCGCCTGCTGCAAATGACCCATACAATCACTGCACGTGATTTCAAAGACCAGATGCTGGACAACATGGAGCTGGAAAGGGAACGCGGCATCACCATAAAGAGTCATGCAATTCAGATGGATCACGAGCACGAGGGGGAAAAGTATGTACTGAACCTCATTGACACACCCGGACACGTGGATTTCAGTTATGAGGTATCCCGATCCATCAAATCCTGTGAAGGAGCATTGCTCATCGTAGATGCATCACAGGGAATAGAAGCCCAGACCATTTCAAACCTCTACCTGGCCCTTGAGCATGATCTGGTGATTATTCCCGTGCTTAACAAAATGGACCTGCCCGGGGCCATGCCGGACGAAGTTTCTGAACAGATCGTAGACCTCATCGGATGTGATCCGGATGAGATCATTCGGGCAAGTGGTAAAACCGGAGAGGGCGTGGATGATGTCCTGCGTGCTATCATCGAGCGGATCCCCGCCCCTAAAGGTGATCCGGAAGCCCCTCTCAAAGCCATTATTTTTGATTCCGTTTACAACCCGTTTCGCGGGGTGGTAGCCTATTTCAGGGTTTATGACGGGAAGATCAGCCAGGGAGAGCACGTTAAGTTCATGCAAACCGGCAAACAATATCATGCTGATGAAGTGGGTATTCTGAAGATCAGCCAGCACAAAAAACAATCCATATCGGCAGGTGATGTGGGTTATATCATTTCAGGGATCAAGGATGCCCGCGAGGTCAAAGTGGGTGATACCATAACCCACGTATCCCGTCCCACCCGGGAGGCTGTAAAGGGCTTTGAAAACGTAAAGCCCATGGTGTTTGCGGGGATCTATCCGGTTGACACCGATGATTTTGAGGAACTCCGGGCCGCCATGGAAAAGCTGCAACTGAACGATGCATCCCTGACTTATGAGCCTGAATCTTCTGCAGCCCTCGGGTTTGGCTTCCGATGCGGGTTTTTGGGCATGCTGCATATGGAAATCGTTCAGGAAAGGCTAGAAAGGGAGTTTGAAATGACGGTAATCACCACCGTTCCCAACGTATCCTACCACTCTTACACGAAAGATGGAGAGTTCAGGGTCGTCAACAACCCCTCTGAAATGCCCGGGCCCAATGAACTGGACCATATCGAAGAACCCTTTATCAAGGCACAGATCATTACCAAGTCGGAGTTTATCGGACCGGTAATGTCGCTGTGCCTGGACAAGAGGGGGGTGGTCAAAAACCAGGTTTACCTGACTACCGACAGGGTAGAGTTAACTTTTGAAATGCCGCTGGCGGAAATTGTGTTCGATTTCTATGACCGGCTTAAAACCATTTCCAGGGGGTACGCCTCATTTGATTATTACCCCATCGGTTATCATCCTTCAAGTTTGGTAAAACTCGATATCCTGCTCAACGGCGACCATGTGGATGCCCTTTCGGCACTGATTCACCGCGACAATGCCTACGAGTTCGGCAAGCGGATCTGCACCAAACTACGGGAACTGATCCCGCGGCAACAGTTTGATATTGCCATACAGGCAGGAATCGGCGCCAAAATCATTGCCAGAGAAACTGTAAAAGCCCTGAGAAAGGATGTGACAGCCAAATGCTATGGCGGTGACATTACCCGGAAAAGAAAGCTGCTTGAAAAGCAGAAGAAAGGAAAGAAACGGATGCGGCAGGTTGGAAATGTGGAAGTGCCCCAGCAGGCTTTTATGGCAGTACTGAAGCTGAATGACTGAACCGTAAGATCAGGAGCCTGCTCCGGCCACCACGATGGTGATTTCACCCTTCACGGCCTTTCTTGATGAAAACTCCCCGATCAGCTCATCCAGGCTTCCACGCACATGCTCCTCATGCATTTTGCTGATCTCGCGTGAAACAGAGGCCTGACGATCACCACCGAAACACTCCGAAAAAGCCGACAGCGTTTTCACAAGCCGGTGCGGGGACTCATAAAAAACCAGGGTACGGTTTTCTCCGGCCAGGGATTCAAGACGTGACCTCCTTCCCTTTTTCACAGGCAGAAAACCCTCAAAACAAAACCGTTCACAGGGGAGCCCGCTGGCCACCAGGGCAGGCACAAAGGCGGTCGGACCAGGCAGGCACTCAACAGCTATCCCCTCACGGATACACTCACGGATCAGAAGAAAACCAGGATCGGAAATACCCGGCATACCGGCATCACTGGCCAGGGCAAGGGTCAGCCCCGCCTGCAGTTTTTCCAACAGGGAAGGCAGCGACCGGTGTTCATTGTGCTGATGATGGGCAATCATTTTTACAGAAATACCGTAATGCTGCAATAGCCGGCCCGTGACTCTGGTGTCTTCCGTAAGCAGGTAATCTGCCTCACTGAGCACACGGACAGCGCGGTAAGTCATGTCCTCCAGGTTTCCTACCGGAGTGGGCACCACAAAAAGTTTTGACATACCGAAAAAATTGTTATTTGCTCATATGGCGACGATGAACCAGGTCGGCCAGTTTTTCAATGGTGGAAGCCGAACGATTTGCATCCCACGAATGAACCATACTCAATTCATTCAGGTAGTCAAATGCCGCCTTGGCATCATCCATTTCATTCAGGCGGGATATGGCCTCATTATAAGCCTGAATGTTTCCCTTGAACAGCTCATTGATGAACAAAAACTTCTCATTCACCCCAATGGCCTCCTTCAGGCTGGCAATGGGTTTCTGCTGCATCCGGGTTCCGATACTTTTATCTTCTTTCTGGTTGGAGATCCGCTGATGCACAGAATTGTCTTCCTCCATGTACTGATCCCCAATGGTTCGCCCGGCGTATTCCGATAACAGGTCAATCACCGCTTTTTTCTTACCTGACCCCTGTGCTCCGGGCCGGGAATCTGATGATGCAGGAGTTTCGTCAGGTCGTTCAGTCGCCATGTTCCCGGGTCTTTCGCTGTGTGGTGGAGCCGAAGGAGAACCTGATGGTTGCTGGCTGGTTGAAGGCTCCTCAGACCCGGACTCCTGATCTTCCAGCTCCCTGTTTGTTTCCTCCGGAGGTGAGGGAGGTGTCTCCTGCGGGGCACCAGGGGCCCCAGGTTGTTTTGAAGGGGCTTCCGACTGGGGTGAAGGTGCCTCATGCTGAGCTGCGGAGGTTTCGGATGGGGTTCCAGGGGTCTCAGGCGGACCAGCCGGAGCTTCAGGTGGAACCGCCGGAGCTTCAGGCTGTGCTGAAGGGGCTTCTGGCGGCGCTTTTGGCGTTGCGGGAGAAGCTGCAGGTGTTGCGAGGGAAGAATCCTCTGGCGATGCGGGAGATGCTTCCGGAGGTGCACCAAATGATCCGGATGCTTCCCCGTTGGCATTTTTCAGCAATTCAAATTGCCGGTACAGGCGCCGAAGGTCATCTTTAACAAGGTCAATATCCAGTGAAAGATCCTCTTTTTCAGGGTGACGGAGGTTGATATAACCGGCTCTTTCCGCCACTTCCTCCAAAAGTTGTACGATATTATCTTTTAAGTCATTACTGCTCATAAAACGGATTGTTTTCATTGAATTTTCATCCGGGGACAAAACGTTGTAAAGTTATTGATTATTTTTGTGTCAATGTGTGAAATTCACGTCCGGGCCAAATTAGCGTAAAAAGAAAAAGCATCCCGATGTTTCTTGAAAATGATGTGAACCGGTCACAAAACCGGGGCTGGATAGAGGTGATCTGCGGCAGCATGTTCTCGGGAAAAACCGAGGAGCTGATCCGGAGGCTGAACCGGGCGCGTATTGCCAAACTCAGAACAGAGATATTCAAACCAGGTGTGGATGTCAGGTATGACGAGGAAAAAGTTGTTTCTCACGATGCAAGTGAAATTGTGTCCACACCGGTACCGGCTTCCAGTAATATCATGCTGATGGCAGGGGAAGTGGATGTGGTGGGTGTTGATGAAGCCCAGTTTTTTGACCCGGAATTGCCCAATGTTTGCAATCAGTTGGCCAACATGGGGATCAGGGTCATTGTGGCCGGGCTTGACATGGATTTCAAGGGAAACCCTTTCGGCCCCATGCCTGCACTGCTTGCCACAGCCGAATACATCACCAAAGTACATGCAATCTGCGTGAAATGCGGAAGTCTGGCCCAATATTCTCACAGAACAACGCCCAATGAAGATCTCGTTATGATGGGGGCAACGGATTCATACGAACCGCTTTGCAGAACGTGTTTTAACAAAACTAAAGTGATGTAACCGGAGTAATCAGGGTTAGGTCAGGCACGATACCCTATAAATCAGGCAATGCCTTTACGGACAGGTGGGGGCTTAAGGACAAAAGATGGCTAACGGACAGGTGATGGCTTACGGGTCGGGAGCAATGTCTTACAGCCTGTTCTTCAATACTTTCCCCTCTTCTTCAAAGCCAGGCTTTTCAAGCAGGGCAAACATATTGCGTTTATAAGCCTCCACACCGGGCTGATCAAAAGGATTCACGCCAAGCATATAGCCACTGAGCGCACAGGCCATCTCAAAAAAATAGATTATTTCACCAAGGCCGGCGGCATTGAGTTCAGGAAGATAAAGCTCAATATTGGGCACTCCGCCATCCACATGGGCAAGCACCGTACCACCGGAAGCCATCCGGCTTACTTCGCTGATCCGCTTCCCCGCAATATAATTCAGTCCGTCATCATCGTCCGGGTCTTCAGGAATTACAATTGAATGTTTCGGTTGGCCAATGTTCAGCAAAGTTTCAAACAAATGCCTTTGCCCTTCCTGGATATACTGACCCATGGAATGCAGGTCTGTGGTAAAAATAACACCAGCCGGAAAGATCCCCTTTCCTTCTTTCCCCTCACTCTCCCCGAACAATTGCTTCCACCATTCAATCATATACTGCATTGCCGGGTTATAAGATGCCATGATCTCCGTTGACATCCCCTTGTTAAGCAATATATTCCTGATCACTGCATATTGCGCAGATGGGTTACTGTCAAGGGTGTCATGGTTGCGCAAATGAGCAGCCATCCTACCCGCACCTTCCATCAGCTCCCTGATATCATGACCGGCTACCGCAATGGGAAGCAAACCCACAGGGGTCAGTACCGAATACCTGCCTCCGACATCATCAGGGATTGTATAGGTGGCATACCCCTGGGAAACAGCAAGTTTTTTAAGTGCACCTTTTGATGCATCCGTAATGGCAAAAATCCGGCGGGCAGCTTCATCCTTGCCGACCTTTTTCTCCAGATGCCTCCTCAGCAACCTGAATGCAATGGCAGGTTCAGTGGTTGTGCCGGATTTGGAAATAACGATAACGGAGTAAGACCGGTTATCAAGCCACTGAAGAAGTTCATAAAGGTAATCCTCATCCAGGTGGTGTCCGGCATAAACGACCTGAGGACCTGCATCGTTATTCCTGTGGTCAAAATTTGCCGAGAGGGCTTCAATCACCGCCCGGGCACCAAGATAGGATCCTCCTATCCCGACAACCACCACTGCATCGGATTGTTCTCTGATGGTACGGGCATCCGACTCAATGCTTTCAATCAGCCCTGAATCTGTATTTTCCGGCAGGTCTACCCAACCAAGAAATTCACTTCCTTTACCGCTTCTATTATAGATAGCATCGCGGTGAAGTTTAATCTCCTGTTCAAACAACCGGATTTCATCCTCAGATACAAATGGCAGTATATGCTTGTGTTTGATTGAAAGACTGATCATGACTACTCAAGTTTACGTGCAATTTCAACCGTTTCAAATGCTTCAATAATATCTCCCACCTTAATGTCATTAAAGCGATCAATATTTAATCCACATTCGTAGCCAGATGCAACCTCTTTCACGTCATCCTTATAACGCTTCAGAGAGCCCAGTTTGCCTGTATAAACCACAATACCATCGCGGATCAGGCGAATATCCGAATTCCTGTGAATTTTTCCGTCCATTACCATGCAGCCCGCTACAGTACCGACCTTGGAAATTTTAAACACATCCCTTACCTCAAGGTTGGCGACAACCTTTTCTTCGATCTCGGGGGAAAGCATGCCCTCAATGGCCGACTTGAGCTCATTGATCGCATTGTAGATCACACTGTAAAGGCGGATGTCTATCTGTTCCTGCTCAGCCAGTTTCCTTGCGGCCATGGATGGACGCACCTGGAATCCGATAATAATGGCATTTGAGGCAGAGGCAAGCAGCACATCACCTTCAGTGATCTGACCGACCGCCTTATGGATAATATTGACCTGAATCTCTTCTGTAGATAGCTTAAGGATAGAATCGCTGAGGGCTTCAACGGAGCCATCCACATCACCTTTTACAATAACATTCAGCTCTTTGAAGTCTCCGATTGCAATCCTTCTGCCGATTTCGTCCAGGGTAATATGTTTCTGGGTGCGCAGCCCCTGTTCACGGATAAGCTGCTGACGCTTATTGGTAATATTTTTGGCTTCACTTTCCGTTTCCATCACATTGAAAATGTCACCCGCCTGGGGCGCACCGTCAAGACCAAGGATCAGGACCGGAGTTGCAGGGCCTGCCTCACCAATCCGATGCCCCCTTTCGTTGAACATGGCCTTCACTTTACCATGTGTGGTACCCGCCACCACAATATCACCTATTTGAAGCGTACCATTCTGTACAAGGATCGTTGACACATAACCACGTCCCCTGTCGAGCGAGGATTCAATGACAGTCCCCGAGGCCTTCTTCTTCGGATTGGCTTTCAGTTCAAGCATCTCAGATTCCAGCAATACCTTTTCCAGCAGGCTTTCTGTATTCAGCCCCTGTTTGGCTGAAATCTCCTGACTCTGGAACTTTCCACCCCAGTCTTCAACCAGGATATTCATATTGGCCAGCTCTTCCTTGACTTTTTCAGGATTGGCATTTTCCTTATCAATTTTATTGATGGCGATCACAATAGGCACCCCGGCTGCCTGGGCATGGTTGATGGCCTCAACGGTCTGTGGCATCACACTGTCGTCGGCAGCCACCACAATAATAGCCACATCGGTGACTTTTGCACCTCTGGCCCGCATGGCGGTAAACGCTTCGTGACCTGGTGTATCAAGAAATGTAATTGTTTTCCCGTTGTCAAGCTCTACGGAGTAGGCTCCGATATGCTGGGTGATACCTCCGGCCTCACCGGCAATCACGTTGGCATGACGAATGTGGTCAAGCAAAGAGGTTTTACCATGATCCACATGACCCATCACGGTGACAATTGGCGCACGGTCATGCAAGTCGGCCGGATCATCCTCCTCCTCTTCAATGGCTCCCTGCGAATCGGCACTGACAAACTCAACATCATAGCCAAATTCATCCGCAACAATGGTAATGGTTTCAGCATCCAACCGCTGATTGATCGACACAAACAGACCAAGCGACATACAGGTGGAGATCACTTCATTGACTGATATATCCATCAGGCTGGCCAGCTCGGCAGCTGAAATAAACTCCGTCACTTCCAGTGTCTTGTTTTCGGTTGCTTCCTCCTGCTGCTCTTTTTCTTTTTGTTGCTGCAAAATCTCCCGCTTCATGCGGCGATGTTTTGCGGCCTTGGATTTACCGCTTCCACTTAGATTTGCCAGGGTTTCACGAATCTGACGCGAGATTTCCTCTTCGGTAACTTCAGGCTTGGGTTGGGCTTTGCCTTTCTTACGGGATTTCTGGCTATCCTGACGGCCCTTTTTATCCTGCTGAGCGGCAGCCGGTGTTTCTGCCGGCTTGTCCTTTTTGATTCTTTTACGCTTCCGTTTCTTAGCCTTTCCGGGGTCAGAGGAAGATGCCACGGGTTTCTTCTCTGTTTCCTTCTTGTCAGGGAGATCCATTTTCCCAAGGATTGTCGGCCCCTCCAGTTTTTTAAACTTGGTCTGATAATGATCCCTGGATGGTTCAGCAGGCTCCTCAGTGGTTTCTTTACCTTCGGTTTTCGGCCCTTCCGTTTTTTCTTCAGTTTCCGGAGCCTTCTCATGCGGAGTTTCCCCTGCCTTCTCCTCTGCCTGATCCTTTGTCTTTTTCTCCGCTTTCTTTTCGGCCTTCTTTTCCGCAGTCTTCTTTCCGGCTGGTTTCTTTTCTTCCAGATCGATTTTACCCACAACCTTCAGTCCTTTGTCCGCTTCTTCACTCTCAGACTCCTTATCTTCTGCCGGGGTATCTGCTTCCGGTTCTTTTACCGGTGGTTCATCTGCAGCCTCTTTTTCAGCGGGTGCTTTCTTTTCAGGTGCTTCCGGAACCTTTTCCTCCTTCTTGTCCTTGTCGCCTTTTTTCTCTTTCCCGCCGGTATCCTCAGCGGGTGTTTCCTCCTGTTTTGGCTTCCCTTTCAGCTCTTCCGGATCGAGTTTTCCAAGCACCTTGGGACCAGTGGTTCTGGATTCCTCTGCACCTTCACTGTCAGCTGTTTCGTCTGCCTCGGTTTCCTTTTCTTCAGCCTCAGCCGGCTTTTCTTCAGTTTTTCCCTTTTTCTCAACGGGGGCATCTTCCATCCCCTTGATCATCAATTCATCTCCGGCATCTTCTTCCTCTTTCGATTCGCTTTTTTCCTCTTTGGCAGCCTCCTCATCCTTGTCAATGGAGATGCTTTCCCGCTTCATAATGTTCAAACCGGCTTTACGGGTAGCCTCTTTCAGTGTCTTCTCACTTTGAAATTCCTGAAATAAGAGCTCATAAGCTTCCTGGGAGATTTTGGCATTCGGGTTGTTGTTCACTGTGATCCCCTTCTTACCGAGGTAATCCACAATGGTGGTAAGCCCGATGTTAAACTCCCTGGCTACTTTACTAAGTCTTCGTGTTTTGGTCCCTTCAGTCATATACAGATTTCTGTTATCAATCGTTTTGCGGAGCCGGCAAAACCGCTGCAAATTTATGGTATTTTATTCAAACTCTGCTTTTAATATTCGCATCACCTCTTCCACGGTTTCCTGCTCCAGATCTGTTCGGTTTACAAGATCATCCACCGTAAGATTCAGTACGCTCTTGGCTGTATCACACCCGATTCTTTTCAGCTCCTCAATGATCCACCCTTCAATTTCGTCTCCAAACTCCTCAATATCAACATCTTCTCCATCTACTTCCGTTTCCCTGTATACGTCGATTTCATACCCGGTCAGCTGGCCGGCAAGCTTAATATTAAATCCGCCTTTACCAATTGCCAGGGAAACCTGGTCTGGTTTCAGGTAAACCTCAGCGCGCTTGTTTTCCTCATCAATCGTGATGGAAGTTATTTTAGCCGGACTTAGCGCCCTGGAAATATAGAGGTTCGGATTGGTGGTGTAGTTGATCACGTCAATATTCTCGTTCCGGAGTTCCCGGACAATGCCGTGAATCCTTGAACCCTTCATCCCTACACAGGCACCAACCGGATCAATGCGGTCATCATAAGACTCCACGGCAACCTTTGCACGTTCACCTGGCACCCTGACAATTTTTTTGATGGTGATCAGGCCATCATATACTTCCGGAACTTCTTGCTCAAAGAGACGTTCAAGAAAGACCGGAGAGGTCCGGCTAATGATAATGAGCGGATTGTTGTTTTTGATCTCCACCCTCGATACCACTGCCCGAAGGGTGTCTCCCTTGCGATAGAAATCAGATGGGATCTGCTCAGTTTTAGGCAAAATCAGTTCAATATCTTCATCATCAAGGGTCAGGATCTCCTTTTTCCACACCTGGTATACTTCCGCCGTGATCAAATCCCCGATGGAGTCCTGGTATTTCTTATATACACTGTCTTTTTCCAGCTCAAGGATCTTGGAAGCCAGATTTTGCCTGATGGCCAAAATCTCACGCCGGCCGAAATCACTCATTTTAACAGGTTCAGAAACCTCCTCACCAATTTCAAAATCCGGCTCAATTTTAATGGCTTCCGAATAGGCTATCTGTGAATTCTCGTCATCAACCTGCCCGTCTTCCACAATCACCCTGTTGTGCCATACCTCAAGGTCTCCCTTGTCGATGTTAACAATGATGTCAAAATTGTCGGCCGAACCGAATTTTTTCTCGAGCATACTTCCAAACACATCCTCGAGGATCAGCATCATGGTAGAGCGGTCAATGTTTTTGAATTCCTTAAATTCCGAAAACGACTCAACCAGGTTAATAGTTTCCATTGTTTACTAACTGTTTATAATAATCACTTTATAATACCCGTACCCGGGTAATTTCCTTATTTAAAAGATACCTGTACCCTGGCCTCATGTATCTGCTCAAACGACACATATACTGTATTACCGGCATCGGTCTCGGGTTCTTTTTGTTTCTTTTTTCCTTTGCGGGGTTTGTCTTTTTCCAGGGTAACACCATATTCATCTACCTGAATCAGTTTACCTGAAACCTTCTCCCCCTCCGAATCTTTCACTTCAATGCGGCGTCCGATGTTGTTCCTGTACTGACGGGTTAGTTGCAGGGGGTGTCCAACACCAACCGAAGAAACATCCAATTCAAAATCCGATACATCCCTGTCAAGAAGTGACTCAATGTGCCTGCTCAATTGCACGCAATCAGCAATACTGACCCCGGAATCACCATCAATAAAGACCATGATTTTATTTTGTGGAGTGACTTTGACTGCCACCAGGAATTGATCGCTTTCCTTCAGATAGTCATTGACAATTCCGGCAATGTTTTCTTCATTGATCATAGCTGTGTACCCTAATAAAGAAGGGGACTTTCTGCCCCCTTCCTAGCCCGCAAAAATCAATTTTGCCATGCAAAGGTACACAAATTATTTCAAAAGAAAAAAATCACCCTGTTTTTTAGCAGGTTATACAGGATTCAGAGCTTTACCCCGGGTCCAACTAAAACCCACCGGACCATCTGTCATAATAAGTTTCAAAGATCCGGCCTGAACGTTCTGCAAGCTCTTCCTGCCCGTAATCATCCGTTATGTGGGCAATCCGCTGCATCATGGCAAGACTTTCCTGTTTTTTCCCATCTACCATGGACGCCCTGCCTCCCCTGAATGCGAAATAGTAGGAAAGGTTCTCTTCGTGGAGGTCAACCATCCGGCTGGTTATTTCATTGGCCTTGTCGTAAGCACCTGCACGGTAATAGTTTTCAGCAATCAGAAAGGTAAAATAGTTATAGGGTATATTGTACTCCGGCATTACCTCCATGGCCCGGTCAAGCACCTCAATGGCCCGCTCATCCTGCCCTTCATCCAGCAGAGCACCGGCCAGCCGCTGAAACAGGTTACGGTAGCTCACAGTTATCCGGCGGTGATCTTCATCGAGATAAACGGAGGGATCATTCATATTGCCCCATTCAAATGTATTCATGAGGTTGTCATGCAATATCCGTGTATTGATGCGGCCAGGTTCATTGGGGTCACTTTCAGTACGAATTGGAACCAGACGGTAAGCCATTCCCTCAAGCTGAAAATAGTCTTCCAGACCCATATAGGATTCACTGCCAGTGGTTATGGCAAAATACACCGGCCTGTCCCAGTTATTTTCAGCCAGAAAATCCAGGGCCATCATGTGGTTTTTGTTCAACCCCTGAACCGGCAGTTCCCATTCCACATCGTCCACGATCAGGTGGGCATCTTCCGGGGCTACTGTGCCGTTATCTACGACCTTTGCAGAGTCAACCGGCAACCTGAACCTGTTGGAGGGAATATAATCCTCCATCCCCCGGCCGGTTCGTATACGGGTACGATCGCTGTCATCTCTGACAAACTCCATCAGCCGCCTCACATTCTGGTATCCTTCCAGACGCTCAACCACATAAATGTAATCCCTGGTTCCGTCGCGATACTCCCTGGGCTCAAAACTGAAAGGCAATGGATCGGCCTCATAGGTTTTACGGCGCAGCATATTGTCAATATACCAGTCTGTATTGAGCAGGCTCATATTCACCACCTTGATATCCGGTCTAATTCCCTCCACCTCCTGTGCATACCAAAGCGGAAATGTATCGTTGTCGCCATTGGTGAAAATAATGGCATTGGGCGCACATGTTTCAAGATAATTTACAGCAACATCCCGGGCGCCGTAACGACCTGAACGGTCATTGCTCCCCCAGTTTTCTCTGGCCATATTCACCGGAACAACCAGCATGCTAAGAGCCGTAATTGCAGCAACCACAGCCGTGCCTTTCCGGCCTTCCAGGTTTACTTTCCGTTCCCGAAGCTTCCGAAACACTCCGTCAGCAAGGGCAAGGGCGCCAAGCCCCACCCATATGGAGAAAGCATAAAACGATCCGATATAGGAATAGTCCCTTTCACGGGGCTGAAACGGTGTCTGGTTCAGGTAAATAATGATGGCCAGCCCTGTCATAAAGAACAGCAGCCCCACAACCAGTGCGTCATTGGGTCGCCTTTTCAGCTGGTACAGAAAACCAAGCAGCCCCAACAGGAAAGGCAGCATATAGTAGCGATTGTAACCGGGGTTGGAAGTCATGCTTTCAGGAAGATCCTGAGGCCCCAGGCGCAGGTTGTCAATAAACGGGATCCCTGTTATCCAGTTTCCCTCAACAGGGCTCCCGTGCCCCTGGATATCATTCTGGCGGCCACTGAAATTCCACATCAGGTAACGGACATACATATGTCCGACCTGGTAGGAAAAGAAAAATCGCAGGTTTTCACCAAAGGTCGGACGGTTAACGGTTTCGGTGGTTCCGTCGTGCGTAGTTGTGGTCACCGGGCGCCCACTCACATTGCCCCAGTCTTCATAGCCTGTAACGTGCTGTGGTCGGCTGCTGTGCATCCTCGGGAACAGGGTTGTAAACTGCGGATCGTAAACAGGTTCAAGCCCTTCACGTGGATTGATGATCTCGTACTGGCCGGCTTCGCGGTTTTTACCCCATACGGGATTTCCGTCCTCCATATCAACCACAGGGGCGTTGTAGTAGGGCCCGTGCAGCAGCGGCCAGTCACCGTATTGTTCACGACCCAGGTAAGCCTTCATGGACAGGGCGTCTTTTGGGGCGTTCTCATTGATGGGCACCTGGGCATTGGAACGGATGGCCAGCATAAAAAACGAGGAATAACCGATCACGATAAAAGTGACACACAGAAAAATGGTATTCCACACCACCCGCTTCTTTTTATGCGTATAATAAAGGGCATAGGCCAGGGCAGCAATCAGCACAATGAAATAAATGATTGTACCGCTATGGAAGGGAAGCCCGATGGAGTTGACGAAAAACCGCTCAAACTGCCAGTCCAGGTTGAGAAGGCCGGGAATCAGGATGGATTGCACAAAATACAGAATACCCACTGCGACCAATCCGGTAAAAATAATCCCTTTTGGGGTGGGTTCATATTTCTTAAAATAATAGACGAACACAATGGCAGGGATCGCAAGCAGGTTGAGCAGGTGAACCCCGATGGAAAGTCCGATAATGTAAAAGATCAGCACCAGCCATCGGTGGGCGTCCCTTTCATGGGCACGTGCCTCCCACTGCAGGATGGCCCAGAAAACAAATGCCGTCAGAAAAACCGATGTCACATATACTTCTGCTTCTACTGCCGTAAACCAGAAAGAATCACTGAAGGTTAGAGTCAGTGCCCCGATCAGCCCGCTTCCGAAAATCATTATAGCCCTGACCAGAGTCATTTCAGCAGCCTGACCAACCAGCTTGCGGGCCAGGATGGTAATGGTCCAGAAAAGAAACATGACGGCCAGCCCGCCGGCAACAGCCGACATGGCATTGATCCAGAAAGCCACTTTGGTCACATCCCCGAGGGCGAACATGGAAAACACCCTGGCCAGCATCTGGTACAGGGGAGCTCCAGGAGGGTGACCGATCTGCAACTTATAAGATACGGCAATGCGTTCCCCGGCGTCCCAAAAGCTTACAGTAGGCTCCAGAGTCAGCATAAACATCAGGGTGGCAAAGGCAAATAAGCCCCACCCGATATAATTATTCAGTTTACGATACAAAAAATCATCCATTGAGATCAAGATTTATTTGTCTTTGAGCAACTTATACACATCGTTCCTGCCTGCAGGCGGAATGCGAAAATAAGAAAAAAAGCGGCACAAATGCACATTTTTAACATCTTGCCCGTTCATAAAACAAGTATCTTACAACATGCGCCTGCACTACATATAACGCATTGCTCCATCTGCCAAGTACACATCCGGTCAAGATTTTTTTCAAAAAACATTGCACTTAAAAAATTTATTTTTAATTTTGCCCTCCCAAAGGGATTGACCGATGGTGTAACGGTAGCACTACAGTTTTTGGAGCTGTCTGTCCAGGTTCGAATCCTGGTCGGTCAACCAAAGAAAAAGGCGCTGAAAATCAGCGCCTTTTTTGTATCCCTGTAACGACTGCCACTCTGCTTCCCTCAGCAATCCAGCGAAGCTGACAGACCTCCGGACAAGGCTTAACTGACAGACCTCCGGACAGGGCTTACCAGAACGATGATCATTCCCCAGAAGTTGAGCCCAAAAGCTGATCTATTTTTTCCAGAAGCTCTGCCGATTTAAAAGGCTTGGAAAGATAATCGTCGCAGCCCGCGTCAAAAGCCTTCCTGCTATCGGTCATAAGGGCATGGATGACCTCATAGTTTTGCAGGGTCAGTATGGTTTTCATCAGCAGAAAATTGCTGTATTCGTCTTCTGCAACCAGTACGGCAATTGTTTTTTGCTGCCCCATACAAGTATGCTGATGGGTTTAAGAATCATTTCCCCGGCTAGAATTTACAGGCTGATAAGGAATTGCAAATGTAAAAACCGACCCTTTGCCGGGTTCAGAAGTCACCCCGACTTCTCCTCCCATTAATTCTGCCAGTTCTCTGACTATGGACAACCCCAGACCAAGACCTTTCAAAACCCTGTCTTTTCGGACTTCATCCTGCCAGAAACGCTTAAAGATCAACTCGTGATGGGCCGGGTCAATACCCGGACCAGTATCAGATACCCTGAAAACCAGGTTGTCCCCTTCAAGCCGGCACAAACACTCTATGCGGCCCTGTTCGGTAAACCGGACGGCATTGCGGATCAGGTGAGATAATACCAGATACATTTTTTCGCGGTCAGCATAAAGCATGGATTGATCTTCCGACAGTTCTTTCCTGCACGAAAAAGACACCTTTGCAGTGTCCACCATATCAGCAAACTCCCTTTCCACCTCTTCAAGCAGTTTGTGTATATGTATTTCGTCCCTTGCAAGAACTTCCTGACCCGATTCAATACTCGCAATATGTATAATATCCGTTATGTTGCTCAACAGGTGACGTGAATTGATCTGCAGGTGATCAATAAACCTTCTTCTCTCTTCATCACTGATTGAGGGATCTCTAAGCAAGTCTGAGAATCCAATGATGCTGTTCATCGGAGTACGGATCTCATGGCTGAGGTTGTTAAGGAAATTTGTTTTTAACCGGTTGCTCTCCTCTGCTTTTTCCAATGCCTCTTCAACCGAGCGGAGGTATTTTTCCCTGACGGCAGTTTCTTTCTTAATAGATTGAAGCACAAGAAAATACAAAAGAACAGCGGTGGCTAGCACATAAAACCACCCTTTATAGGTCTGAGCCATTCGCATGGCTTCCACATCATCAATAATCAACAAAAGCAGGTAGTCAGAGAAAGCGATCCATACCCAGCCAATAACCAGGTAAATGATGGTGATTTTCAGCGCTTGGTTGATGTGACTACGGGCCATAAGACTAGGGCGAACTGCTCAAATTAATTTTTCACCTTGCAATATAATAAATTATATAAATATCCAACATTTTTTCATGGTAAATGTTTTTTCTCCGGGTGTCAAATGGCTTTCTCCTGCCGTCTTTGCCGGGTCCCTGAAACCTGGGTAGAATGTGTAACGAAAACTGTCAAGAGATCTTTACCTGTGCATCCTCATCATACCACCCCGTCCTGCACCTTCAAACACATTCAGGTTGCTGTTCAGGGAATAGGTGAAGCTAAGCAGGAAATAGCGGCCAAGGGAGTTGGTCACCTGTTGCTCAAGGAAGTTGGTATCAACCCGTTGGGAAACACCCAGATCCCTGTTGAGCAGGTTATATCCTGAGAGCTTCAGCTCACCGCTACTGTTTTGGAGAAAGCGCCGGGACACACCAAATTCAAGCATGGGAATCTTCTGGTCGAACTCGCTGCTTCGTCCTTCATAGATCTGGTAGCGAAGCTCTCCCTGTATCCTGTAGTGTTCAAAAAAGCGCCAGTTCACATCTGCCCCGTAGGTCTGATTCAGATAGGCCTGCTCCAGGGTACTGAATTCATAGGCCGTCAACTGCCGGTTCAGAGAGGCAGACAGGTTGGTCTCAAAACTGTCTGCCGGACGGAAGCTGTAACGCAGGGTGCCGTTGATCGTGTTGTTGGTAATGCGCTGCTCAAGTTCATTCAGGATATTGGTGCTTTCCATGCGGGTCAGGGTAGTTCCCAGCATCACCCGGCTGTTTATACGATTCAGCTGGAAGTTCACATTGGTATTTCCGGAAAGGTTCAGGTTGTTGGCGGTATTAACCGGCATAACAGTTCTGACACCGGCATCATCCATCTGAACGGCATTGGTAATGGCATCCCTCACATAATCTACAGAAGCAAAAGCAAAAAACCCGAAGGAGGTCAGGGGATTGAAGGAATTGAACCGTATGTTCAGCCGGTTGCGGTAAGAAGGCTCAAGGTCGGGATTGCCCTCATAAATATTCAGCGGATCCCTGTTATCCACGATGGGTTGAAGCTGCTGCATACTGGGTTCCTGGACGCTGCCCTGGAGATCCACCGAAAGCCGCCTGAATGAAGTGAACTGGTAATTGAAACGGGCCAGGGGCAGCAGGTGAAAAAAGTTCTCACGTAAAGATTGATCATGCATCGTCAGCTCACCCTCCAGGGTGGTTGACTGGGCATACCCACCCATTGTCAGGTTGAAATTTTCGGCGTTGATCATGAGGTTGATGCCTCCGCGGTGCGACACATGGGTATTGTGATAAATATTGGTCAGCATCTCATTGAGCACCTTTTCGCCGTCTGTAATATCAAACACCTGCTGGTCTGCCTCATTGCGGGTACGTGTAACCCGGTAATTAAATTCAAGGAATCGCCCGTCCAGGATTGGTTCGGTGTAGGTAAAATTGGCAGAAGCGGTACGTTGCCGGTTATCCTGAATATTATCCTGCAGGATCAACACTTCTGTAACCGCTTCCTGATAAAACCGGTTGAGCCCCTCCAGACTCATATTCTGATCACCATCGTTCACCGAAAAGTCAATGCGCCCGGTAAGGGTCCGTCCGGGCCTGGACAACCGTTGCCGCCACAATAAACCGGATTGGATGTTCAGGCTTTGTCCGTCAGCCACCGTCATTTGCTCACTGGTATTCTGCAGCATGCCATTCACCCGGTAGGTCTTACTGTCGTTGTATCGCTCACTATGGCTGTCGTTCATCCTTCCGCTGAAAGTCAGCAGCACACTGCTGTCATCACTGAAAGAATGATCAAGCCGCAGGTTCGCCCTGTGATTCCGGTTTTCATTTTCCTGAGAGCTTTCCTGCAGAAAGTCATAACTACCCCCGGGCATATAATTTTCCCTTTCCAGATCCTGCGTCACATCATGCCCCAGCTGGTTGTAAAAGTAACTCGCCGTTACCTCGGTATCGTTTTTAAAAGTTCTGTTTGCATTCACCCCGCCTGCCATGGAGGTCATGATCCCGTTGCTTCCGGGCCTGCCGGTGGTATTCAGCGGGATGCCGGAACCACCCGATCCGCCAACCCGCGTGCCGCCCCCCATCAGACCCTGCACACCTCCGCTGAAGTTCATGTAGTCAGCGATGGAAAATCCCTGTTGATTCAGGTTGTTTCCCATTCCGAGGATGGAAATTTGCCCGTTTTGGTTGAATCGGTTAATATTGGTACTACCCTCGTAACGGTTGTCAGGCCCATACCCGAGTGATGTATTGCCAAACATTCCCTGCCGCCTGTCATCCTTCAGTTCCAGGTTCATGGTTCGCTCCCTTTCGCCATCATCAATGCCGGTAAATTGCGACTGCTCCGAGCGCTCGTCAAATACATGGATCCGCGACACTGCATCGGCGGGCAGATTCTGGGTGGCCATCTGAGGATCCCGCCCGAAAAATTCCCGGCCATCC
>PWGY01000109.1 GCA_003554665.1 Bacteroidales bacterium
ATAGAAACGAGGGGTATGCAAATTCAATGTTCATGGATCGTTATCTGCCGGTTCATGAATTGGGTTTCCACTGTTTTGCTGATTCTTCAGGAATGGTGGATTTGATAAACGCCAGCGCATTTTCCAGCATCATATCGTTTGTTTCTCCGTCAGGCCGGTACCTGGCAAACTTTACCAGATCGGCTGTATGCATGATATTTCTGAGGGTTGATTCTTTTTCAGATTTGCTTTTTTGAAGTGAAAATGCCTGCATGATTTCGGATGTGGTCATTTCCATGGCGTTAAGATTGAACCGTTGTTCGAGGTATTTGCGGATAATATCTGTCAGCTCACTGTGGTATTGCTTTACAAAGCCTTTTTCCCATAATTGTTTTCTCCTTAATGATTCCAGGCCGGAAATTGCGGCAATGTGTGGTGGCACCTCAGGGGCTTCAGGCGCTGCATCAATCGTACCTGTATCTGCTTTTGCTTTTCTGAACCTGACTTTTTTATGCAGATAGTACAACAGGGCAATCAGTGCCACGGCAGCCAGCACCCAGGGGAGTATTTCCCGCCATGTAAGGGGAAAGCTGAACAAAGGCTTAATGTCCCTGTATGCATCCTGCATATCAACCTCAACACCCTCTACTGACAACAACATTGCCCTGCTTTCAAATACCAGGGTATCGCCTTCATCGGCATGGGAAAATTCAATCGGGGGAATGGCAAAATACCCCTCTTCCCAGGCTGTGATCCGGTAGACCTGCCGCAGTTGAATGGTTGAGTCATCCAACCGGATTGTGTCTGTCTGACCGGATTCCAGTATTTCGATCTTGTTTCCGGGATCGATTGTTTGCGGCCATATCAGGGTACCTGCTACCGGGGCCTCTGCTTCAATGATCAGTTCTGCCGGCTTCCCGGGAAGAATGTCATCGGGGTTCAGCCTTGCCTCTGCCTTTTGACCATTGGCTGTTGTTGCTGTTATGATCAGTAGCAGCCAGGATAATTTGATGGTGTGTAACAGACCCATTGCAACTTCTTTCTGATTACATGTTAATGACTCCTTTGCCTGAAGAGTCGTTTCAGCGGAGGCACAAAATCTTTGTCTGTCGGGATTTCTACGCGATCAACCCTGGCCCTGGAAAAAATTTCTTCAAGGAATTCATCATGTTTATTACTCCATTGATTAACAGTTTTTTGTAATTTTTTATCTGAAGTGTCAACCCAATAGGTTTGCCCGGTTTCCGCATCCCGAAAGCGCATCAATCCAACCGGCGGAATGACTTTCTCGCGCCTGTCAAAAACCCGGAGGCAAATCAGGTCATGTTTCCTGCTTACGATATTCAATGCATCACCGAAATTCTTATCCTGGAAATCAGAGATTACAAATGCCACTGAGCGTTTTTTGATCACGTTGCGAAGATATTTCAATGCCAGTGATATATTGGTACCGTGGCTTTCGGGACGGAAATTGATCAGTTCGCGAATAATTCTCAATATGTGTGCCCTGCCTTTTTTGGGCGGAATGAATTTCTCCAGCCGGTCACTGAAAAAGATTACCCCGACTTTATCATTGTTGGTGATGGCAGAGAAAGCAAGCACCGCGGCTATTTCAGTCATCACCTCCTCCTTGATGCGTCCGGATGCACCAAATTCTCCTGAACCGCTTACATCAATAAGCAGCATCACGGTCATTTCCCTTTCCTCTTCAAAAATTTTGATAAAGGGGCGGTTATACCTTGCTGTAACGTTCCAGTCAATATTCCGGATATCATCCCCGTACTCGTATTCTCTGACCTCGGTAAATGCCATTCCGCGGCCCTTGAAAGCACTGTGGTACTGTCCCGCGAACAATTGTTGTGATAAACCACGGGTTTTAATTTCAATTTTTCTGACTTTTCTGAGCAGTGCAGCAGTTTCCATATTGTAAGATCAGGGTACTTCCACCGTATCAAGAATCTGGTCAATGATGTTTTCGGGTGTAATGTTTTCTGCTTCAGCCTCATAGGTTAGGCCGATCCTGTGACGCATCACGTCCGGACAAACAGCCCTGACATCTTCAGGAATCACATAACCCCTTTGCTGAATGAAAGCAATGGCCTTGGATGCCAGTGCCAGGTTGATACTTGCCCGGGGAGATCCGCCATAACTGATAAGTGGTTCAAGTCCGGGAAGCTTGTAATCATTTGGATAGCGTGTGGCAAAGACAATATCCGTAATATAATTTTCAATTTTTTCATCCAGGTAAACTTCCCTGACCACTTCACGTGCTTTGACGATATCAGCAGGTTCCACAACGGCCTGGGTTGATGGAAAATCATGGAGCATATTCTGCCGGAGAATTTTTTTCTCATCTTCCCGGCCGGGATATTCGATCATTACCTTCAGCATAAAACGGTCGACCTGTGCTTCAGGCAGGGGGTAAGTACCCTCCTGTTCGAGCGGGTTTTCAGTTGCCAGCACCAGGAAAGGCTCCTCCAGAACGAAACTATTTTCCCCGATGGTAACCTGTCGTTCCTGCATGGCCTCAAGCAGGGCGCTCTGAACTTTTGCGGGAGCACGATTGATCTCGTCTGCCAGAATAAAGTTGGCGAAAACAGGTCCTTTTCTAACCAGGAATTCTTCAGTTCTCTGGTTGTAGATCATGGTTCCGATAAGATCAGCCGGCAACAGGTCCGGTGTAAACTGAATGCGGCTGAACCTCGCCTTTACAGTATTGGCCAGTGATTTTATGGCCAGTGTTTTGGCAAGGCCGGGAACCCCTTCAAGCAGTATGTGTCCATTGGCAAGCATTCCGATGAGGAGCCTGTCCACCATGTCATGCTGGCCAACGATAACCTTTCCCATTTCCGATTTCAGGAGTTTTACAAATCCACTTTCCTGGTGAATTTTCTCATTGAGTTCTCTTATATCCATATGCCCAACTCATTAAATAACACATAGCAAAAATACTTCCGCCTTCAATATGAATTTTTCAGGTATCGTTAAAAAATGTTAAAGTATTGATAGTCAGGTTGTAAAAACTTGAATAACAATATTATAAATGATTTTTTACAACCAAACCAATTTTTATTAGAAAAAAATTTGGATTGTATTCAAAAAATTCCCTACATTTGTACTGTATTAGTTAGGTAGTACACTAAAACATAAAAACAATGGTAAAAATTGAAAACTTAAGTTTTGGTTATACAAAGAAACAAACTTTGTTTGACCAGCTTGAAATGCAACTTGAACCCGGCAATATTTACGGATTGCTGGGCCGCAATGGGGCAGGGAAGACCACTTTGCTGAAAGTCATTGCAGGCCTCGTTTTTCCCCGCGGAGGTATTTGCCGGGTTGAAGGTTTTGAGTCGAAAAAAAGAATCCCTGCTTTTTTGGAGGACATTTGTTTTATTCCTGAAGAATACCATTTGCCCTCCATCCGAATCCATCGCTTTATTTCACTCAACGCCCCATTTTATAAACGTTTTGACCATGAAAAGATGGAATGGTTGCTGAAGGAATTTCAGTTGCTTCGCGAACAGAAGCTCAATCAGCTTTCATTTGGCCAGAAAAAGAAATTCCTGCTCGCTTTCGGGTTATCAACCTCAGCCCGGCTTTTATTGATGGACGAGCCGACCAACGGGCTGGATATTCCTTCAAAAAGTCAGTTTCGCCGGGTCATTGCAGCTTCTTTGACTGAAGATCAGAGTGTGATCATTTCCACCCATCAGGTCCGTGACCTGGAAAGTCTCATTGACCCCATCATTATTATTGATGAAGGCAGGATTATCTTTCAGCAGGATGTGGCCGGTATAACGGCTTCCCTGTCGTTTGAAGTGCTTCCTGAGATCAGGGAGAACCGTCAGCCCATTTATTATGAAGAAGGCCTGGGAGGTTTCCCGGCCATCCTTCCCAATATTGATCAGAAAGATACCAGAATGGATCTGGAGTTATTGTTTAACGGGGTGGTATCCAATCCGAAAAAAGTGAATCAGGCATTTAAAGCTTAATACCATGGAAGCAAATAATATATTGAATATCAAGCGTTTGTATTTATTCGTCAGAAGACAGGTTCTGTCAAATTCAGGCAGCTGGCTGATCGCTTTCGGGGGGATTGCCGGTGTCTTGCTCGTGATTTCCCTGCTGGTGGCTCATTTTCAGCCACAGAACCTTTCCGGTATGACCGGCCTTTATTTCTCCGTCTTATTCGTGGGCGGATATGTTTTTACCGCCGGTATTTTCAACGAACTGCACAATCCACAGAAAAGCTATCAGTTTCTGACATTGCCGGTATCCGCTACTGAGCGGCTGCTTGGAGGATGGTTGCTGACCGGCATTGTTTTTCCGGTATTTGGAGTACTTGCCATGAGCCTGATTGTGTTGCTGGCGAATTTGGTGATGAATTTTACCCTTGATGTAACTCCATTCCAGAGCGTTTTTTCCCCACAAAGCTTTACAGCACTGAAAGTTTACGTTGTCACACAATCTGTTTTTCTGCTGGGGGCAGCCTATTTCAGAAAGAACAATTTTCTGAAGACCATTCTTGCCCTTTTCATCATATCGGTGGTTGTACAGATTGTCGTTGCCACAACTGCCTGGGCTTTGTTCTCACCATTCACTGACGGAGGGGATGGTCTAAATATCGGACCCGAACATTTGTCGCCCCGCATGGAGACATTCTTTACCAATTACATCCCTGCCATTGCAAGGGTGGTTTTCTGGTACCTTACTGTACCGTTTTTTCTTATCACAACCTGGTTTAGTTTAAAAGAAAGGCAGGTGTAATTATGGAATTTAATGATAGTCAAGCAATTTACCTGCAGATTGCGGATTATTTCTGCGGGCGTATTCTGAAGAAGCAATGGAAGGAAGGGGAGAAGATCCCTTCCATTCGTGAAACTGCTGTGCAGGTGGAGGTGAATCCCAACACCGCCATGCGGACATTCAACTTCTTACAGGAAAAAGGCATTATCTATAATAAACGTGGTATCGGGTATTTTGTCGCGGAAGACGGCTACCGTAAAACCCTGGAATTTAAAAAGCAGAACTTCATTAAAGAAGAACTCCCGAAAGTCTTTCAAACCATGGATGTGCTGAAGATGCGTACGGAAGACCTTGAAAACTATTACCACAAATACCAGAAATCCAAAGAAAACAGTAATTAAAAAACCAAGCAATGAAAACAACAAACAGAATCCTGGGCATTACCCTGGCAGTCATTCTGATGGCATTTATCGCCGTACTGGTATTCATCAGAACCCAGATATCACATGATATGGTCAGGGTAGAAGGTCGCGGAGAAGTGAAAAGCGAATTGCGTGATTTAGCTGCTTTTAACAGTGTGTCAGTTTCCGGGAACCTGGTTTTGCATTTGGAACAAAACCAAAACCAGGAGGTTAAGGTAAAGGCGGCTGAAAATATTCTTAAACTTGTGATTGCAGAAGTGAAAAACGGTAAACTGGACTTATATCTTGAACAGCCGGTTATGCAGCATAACCAAGTGAAAGTGTATATCAGCCTTCCTGAGCTCGAAGAGTTGGTGGTTTCGCGAGGAGCTCAGGCTTATGCGGAAAACCCGTTTACGGCAGAAATTTTCTCGCATACGCTTCAGGCAGGGGCCAAAAGTGAATTAAATTTGCAAGTCGGCTTTCTGGATATTAAAGCTCAGGCCGGCGCTGTCTCGCAGCTAAAGGGGCAGGCAAACAGATTGAATATTTCCAGTACAGCAGGAGCTATCATATATGCCGGCAATCTACTGGTGGATAATTGTCACATAGATGCAAGTGCCGGGTCTTTGAATTATCTTCATGTCACAGGAAGTTTATCCGGTCGGGCACGTTACGGAGCCCTTGTTCATGTGGAAGGGGATCCTGATATGGGTGACTACCAAAGCCGTCATGATGTGCAATATGATGTTACAGATAATGGATATTCAGTTGTTTACAGATAGCCTCAGGGCGATCAGCTGAAGAGGTGACGGTTTATTTTGTTGGGTGACATATTCAGGAAAAAATTAATAATTGTGATAAGTAGATATTTAAAAGGGAGTTTACGCAGGTTGCTTTTTGGGGCCGGACTGGACCTTACCAGGAACATGAAATATGATCGCCTGACCATGAAAATTATGGAAAAGGTGATCCACCCAGGAGCCAACTGTCTGGATGTTGGCAGCCATGAGGGAGATATTCTTCAAAAGTGCATTAAAATGGCCCCGCATGGCCTGCATTTCGCTTTTGAACCCATTCCTGCATACTTTGAGCGCTTAGAACGATTATATGGTGGGCGTGCAACCGTATTGCCCTTTGCAATAGCAGATTCATCCGGCAGGTCGGTTTTTCAGTTTGTTCGCAATGCACCGGCTTATAGCGGCTTAAAAAAGAGAAAATATGAAGTCAATTCGCCAGATATCATTCGGATTGATGTGGATGTCCGCAGGCTTGATGATATCATACCAAAGGACTTCCAGGCTGACTTCATAAAAATTGATGTGGAAGGAGCTGAATTAAATGTATTAAAGGGAGGTCAGGAACTTATAAAACGGTGCTCACCAGTGATTGTTTTTGAATTTGGCCTGGGAGCCAGCGATTATTATGGTTCAGGACCAGATGAATTATACCATTTGCTGGTTGACGAATGCGGACTTAATGTTTCCCTGCTTCAGGCTTTTCTTAATAATGGCCACCCATTATCACTTGAAGCTTTCAGGCATCATTATCTCCAAAAGACTGAATGTTATTTTGTTGCACACCCGTAGTCTGATCAATTTTAGTACCCTTGGACTTGATAATTCACCTATTGGTTAATAGTTGATTTGGATTTAACAACAACACAGTAGTAACATAATTAATATTATGTAAAGTGAAGTTTAAAAAAGAGAGCGGGAATTCTCCCGCCCGCTTTTTCAGAAATACATTATTGTTGTTCTTGCTGTAATTGCTCAATCTCTTCTTCGCCAAAATACTTCATGTAGATTTCCTCCATCTCCTGAAGTTTTTCATTTTGTTCTGTACGAGCATACAGCTCCACAAGAGAAATAACTACAGTTTCGTAATCCGGATCATCCTCATCGATCATCTCTTTGGCTTGCTCCAGGTAAGGCTGTGCCTCTAACCAAACTTCACGGAATTTTTCGGCATCTTCTTCATACTGAGCAAAATCATGGGTTTCACGCAGCCTTTCATCTGCTGCCTCAAATATTCCGATTCCTCTGTTAAAGTGGAGAACCCCGAGGTTGTAAATGGCATCAAAATAATCCGGTCTGAGCTCGATGGCCTTTTCATATGCCTCTACTGCTTCCTCGTAGGCAAAATCCCGTTCTTCCCGAGAATACATGGTATCCTGAGCCATTCTGTCATAATTGGCTCCGAAAGCAAAATACAGGTCGGGGTTTTCAGGATCCTTTTCAATGGCAAGATCAAGGACATCCCTGGCCTGCTCAACGTCACCGGTAAAAATGTGAATGTTTGCTTCAGCAAAAATCAGGTCAAGGTCATCCGGATATAGTTCACGTCCTTCCTGAACATATTGGGTTGCATCAAGCGTATCGCCCTGGAACATGGCGATGGAACTCATGGAGCTGTAGAGAAAAGGCTCATCGTATTCCATGTCTCTTAACTGAAGGTACAGATCCATGGCACGGTCGTAATCGTGACCAAGTTCTGCAGACAAAGCTGCATTGTACAGTGTGGTGGTGTCTGGTGATTCAAAAGACTCTGAAAGCTCGTACGAGCGCAGGAAATAATCACTGGCAGGGCCCCAGTCTTCTGCCTGATAGGCTTCCACCGCTTCATTGAATGTCAACTCGGACATCACCAGCAATGCCTGCTGGATATCTAGGACATGAAGATCTTCTTCGTCAAGTTCTTCAGCCTTTTTTAAAGCCTCATCAGCGACGCTTACAGGGTCCTCAGCCAGGGCTCTGATCTCAGGATCTTCTGAGATGGCAATTTCCATGTACACCCGTGATTTTACGATCCAGGCTTCGGGATCATTCTGTGCTTCCTCCATTTCCATGGCCTCTGTAATGTGTTCCAGCGCAGCCTGTACATTTCCCCTGTTCAGGTTGCTGTCAGCTCGCCGGATTTCCCTACCCTGCGCGGAGCAACCGGCATGGGCCACAACGATGAGTGCCAGAAAAACAAAGAATAATGTTCTTCTCATTGGGAATATCAGTTTCATTTGGAATAGGTTTTTGTTAAAAAAGCGTTTTTTTTCTAAAGAAGAAATGATAAAGATGGATTAATTATGACAAAATTAGGAATTATTTCACACAAAACAAGCTATTCTTCTTCGGATTCAGCTGTGCCAGTTTGGTTCTCTGTGGTACTTTCCTCGCATTCAACGGCCCCATTGAGTGCTTTTTCCTGAACCTTGGTAATTGCGGCAATGGTGTCATCTTTGCGAAGGGAGATCAGTTTTACCCCCTGTGTTGCACGTCCCATTTCCCGAAGTTCATTCACCGCCAGGCGTATGGTAATCCCGGATTTATTGATAATCATGAGCTGATCGTTGTCCGTCACGTTTACCATGGCTACAAGTTGTCCGGTTTTGTCTGTAATCTGCATGGTTTTCACTCCTTTTCCTCCCCTGTTGGTGATACGGTATTCTGACAGTGTGGAGCGCTTTCCATATCCCTTTTCACTTACCACGAGAACAGAGCTTTCCGGATCTTCGACACAAACCATGCCAATTACCTCGTCTGAAGGACCGGCAAGCGTAATTCCTTTCACTCCGGAAGCATTTCTGCCAATGGCCCTGACACTGTCCTCCTTAAAACGAATGGCTTTCCCGCTGCGTAAACCGATCAGTATCTCATTTTCACCATTGGTCAGGTTGGCCTCAATGAGCTCATCTCCTTCCCTGATGTTGATAGCGATAATTCCGTTGGCACGTGGCCGACTGTAGGCAGCCAGGCTGGTTTTTTTGATCACACCTTTTTTGGTACAGAGAATGATGTAGTTTTCCTGCGTATATTCCTGGTCTGTCAGGTCTTTGACATTCACAAAAGCCTTAATCCGGTCATCGGACGGAATATTGATCAGGTTCTGAATGGCTCTGCCCTTTGAGGTCTTGGTTCCCTCCGGAATCTCAAATACACGCATCCAGAAGCATTTGCCCTGCTCAGTGAAAAAGAGTAAATAATTGTGGTTGGAAGCCACAAACAGGTGTTCTACAAAGTCATTGTCACGGGTTACGGAGCCTTTGCTGCCCCTCCCGCCCCTGCTCTGGGGCCGGAATTCTGACAACAAAGTTCGTTTGATATACCCCAGGTGTGAAATGGTGATGACCACATCTTCATCGGGTATGGTATCTTCAATGCGGAAATCATTGGCCGTATATTCAATTTCTGTCATCGTCTTGTCGCCGAAACGCTCTTTCATTTCGAGCAATTCGTCTTTGATGATGGACATTCTGAGGGTGATGTCCCCAAGCACAGATTTCAGATAATCAATCTTTTTCAGCAGGTCTTCAAACTCCTTTTGAATTTTACCCCTTTCAAGCCCGGTGAGTCGCTGCAACCGCATGTCCAGTATGGCTTTGGCCTGAACCTCGGACAGATCAAATTTTTCCATTAAACCGGTTCTGGCCTCATCGGGAGTCTGGGAGGCCCGGATCAATGCGATCACCTCGTCAATATTGTCCAGGGCCACAAGCAACCCCTGCAGAATGTGGGCACGCTTTTCTGCTTCACGGAGGTCATACTCTGTCCTTCGTGTAATTACTTCATGGCGGTGATCCACATAATGCCTGATCAGTTCTTTCAAATTGAGCAACTGGGGTCTGCCATTGACCAGGGCAATACTGTTGACGCTGAAGGCCGTCTGCAGTGATGTGTGCTGGTAGAGCCGGTTCAGTACCACGTTGGGGACTGCATCCCTGCGAAGCTCATAAACAATCCGGAGGCCGCTCCGGTCTGATTCATCACGTATATCAGTAATTCCTTCAATTTTTTTCTCATTTACCAGGTCGGCAGTTTTTCTGATCATTTCAGCTTTATTCACCTGGTAGGGAATGGAGGTGACCACAATGGCTTCCTTGCTGTCGCTGATATTCTCAACTGTAGCCTCTCCTCTTACAACTATCCGGCCACGTCCGGTATGGTAGGCATCCTTGACTCCTTCATGTCCGTAAATAAGCCCTCCGGTAGGAAAATCCGGTCCCTTGATATGTTGCATCAATTCATCAATGGTGATGTCGTTATTATCAATATAGGCAACCGTGCCGTCAATGACTTCGCTGAGATTGTGTGGCGGTATATTGGTGGCCATCCCAACTGCAATTCCCGAAGAACCATTGACCAGCAAGTTGGGGATTTTGGCGGGCAGTACGGTTGGTTCTTTTAGCGTGTCATCGAAATTCAGCTGAAAATCAACGGTTTCCTTATCAATATCGGCCAGCATCTCTTCGGCGATCCGCTGCATTCTTGCTTCAGTATATCGCATGGCTGCAGGACTGTCACCATCTATACTGCCATAATTACCCTGTCCGTCCACGAGGGGGTAGCGAAGAGACCAGTCCTGGGCCATCCTGACCATGGCATCATACACAGAGCTGTCACCGTGAGGATGGTACTTACCCAGCACCTCTCCCACTATTCTGGCAGACTTTTTGTACGGTCTGTTACTGAGTGTTCCCAGTTCATACATACCAAACAATACCCTGCGATGTACCGGTTTTAATCCGTCCCGAACATCTGGAAGAGCCCGTGAAACAATTACAGACATGGCATAGTCGATATATGCCGTCTTCATCTGTTCCTCAATATCAACCTTTAATACCGTTTCTTCTGACATGCTGAAAATCAATAAATTTTATATAGGAAATAGGGGAAAATTCGAACACACGAAAATACGCTTTTTTTCCTTATCTACGTCATTTTTTTGCATCCCGGGACCCCCCCGGATTCCAACAATTGCAGTTAATTATTGTTAATTGGATGTAGTTGGTTTTTGCTTTTTGTTTAATATTGTATTTGAATAATTTTTGAATTTAAAATTTGATATGGAAGCTAAATTTTCTCCGGTAGTCAAAGATGTCATTACCTATAGTCGTGAAGAGGCCCTGCGCAACGGAAATGATTATATTGGTATTGAACACTTTATGCTGGGTCTAATACGTGAAGGAGAAAACCTCGCCATACAGGTACTGTCACAACTTGGAATAGATATGGAGCAATTAAAGCGCTCCATCGAGCAGGCAATTCGGGGGCAGTCACCACGGAATCGCAGCGTTGAAAACATTCCCCTCGTAAAACAAGCTGAGCGGGTATTGAAAATTACATACCTGGAAGCCAAATTGTTCAACAGCGATCTGATTGGTGCGGAGCATTTGCTGTTGTCAATATTGAAAGATCAGGATAACCTTGGTACGCGCCTACTTAACCAGCAAGGGGTTGATTATCAAATAATTAAAGAAGAGCTGGATGTCATGAGGAGTGAGTTTAAAGATGAACAGCCTCCGAAAGATGTTCGCAATGAACTTTCACCCAGTGAAGAAGATGACCCCTCTGAAGGAGGTTTCGGAAGTTCTATGAAAAAAGGGGGTGAAAAATCCAGTACTCCTGTGCTTGATAACTTCGGTAGAGATCTTACTTTCGCAGCAGAGGAAGGTCGCCTTGACCCAGTGGTAGGAAGGGAAAAAGAACTGGAAAGAATTGCCCAGATCCTTTCACGGCGGAAGAAAAACAACCCCATACTTATCGGTGAGCCAGGTGTCGGAAAGTCTGCCATTGCAGAGGGTCTTGCAATGCGTATCGTAGACAGAAAGGTATCGCGTGCCCTGTTTAACAAGCGCATTGTAACCCTTGATATTGCCTCCCTGGTAGCAGGAACAAAGTACAGAGGCCAGTTTGAAGAGCGCATGAAGGCTCTGCTAAATGAACTGGAGAAAAACCCCAATGTGATCCTCTTTATTGATGAGCTGCATACCATTGTGGGCGCGGGCGGTGCCAGCGGATCGCTGGATGCCTCCAATATGTTCAAACCCGCTCTCGCACGGGGGGAAATTCAGTGTATCGGTGCCACCACCATGGATGAGTACAGGCAGCATATTGAAAAAGACGGTGCCCTGGAGCGACGTTTTCAAAAAATTATCATTGATCCGACAACAGCAGAGGAAACCATTGAAATCCTGAATAACATCAAATCGAAATATGAAGATCATCATTTGGTGAATTATTCAGAAGAGGCTATTAAAGCCTGTGTTTACCTGACAGATCGTTATGTCAGTGATCGATACCTGCCAGACAAGGCCATTGACGCATTGGATGAAGCCGGATCACGGGTTCACATTACCAATATTCGGGTTCCCGATGCCATTGTAAAGATTGAGGAGCAGATTGAAAAGGTAAGGGAAGAAAAAACAGCCGCCATAAAAAGCCAGAAATATGAACAGGCAGCCAAATTTCGCGATCAGGAAAGAGAGCTGATGGATCAGTTGGAGGCAGAAAAAAGGAAATGGGAAGAAGAGTCACGTCTCAACCGTGAACAAGTGTCGGATCAGAATGTCTCTGAAGTGGTATCCATGATGACAGGAGTGCCGGTACAGCGGATTGCAATGAATGAAAGTGAGCGTCTGATCAATATGGAGCAGGATCTGGAGAAAAGTGTAGTCGGACAGCAAGATGCCATTAAAAAGATTGTCAAGAGTATCCGGCGGAATCGTGCAGGTCTCAAGGATCCTGCCAAACCCATCGGGTCGTTTATTTTCCTTGGCCCCACGGGTGTCGGTAAAACCCACCTGGCCAAGGTACTGTCGCACCACCTGTTCGATACGGACGATGCCATCATCCGCATCGATATGAGCGAGTATATGGAAAAATTTGCCGTCAGCCGGCTTGTGGGTGCTCCTCCCGGCTATGTCGGCTATGAAGAGGGCGGGCAACTTACTGAAAAAGTACGCCGCAAGCCTTATTCCGTATTGTTGCTGGATGAGATTGAAAAAGCACACCCTGACGTTTTTCACCTGTTGCTGCAAATGCTTGACGATGGGCAGCTGACTGACAGTCTGGGACGTCGTGTAGACTTCAAGAATACCATTATTATCATGACCTCCAATATCGGATCCCGCCAGCTTAAAGATTTCGGCATGGGCGTGGGTTTCAATACACCTGCCCGTCAGGCTGCATCAAAAGAATATACGCAAAGTGTCATAGAGAATGCCTTGAAGAAAACTTTCGCCCCCGAATTTCTGAATCGGGTTGATGATGTGGTTATTTTTGATTCGCTGATGAAAGAGCATATCTTCAAAATCATTGATATTGAACTGCGGAAGCTCTTTAAGCGGATTGATGACCTTGGGTATCATATCAAACTTACCAATGCGGCCAAGGAATACATTGCAGAAAAGGGATGGGATCCGTCTTTCGGTGCAAGGCCTTTGAAGCGTTCGATCCAGAAATATCTGGAAGATCCGCTTGCCGAAGAGATCATCCGGACCAAAATCAAAGCCGGAGATACCTTGCAAGTGGATTATAAGAAAAAAGAGGATCAGATAATTGTAGAAGTGATCCCGGCTGGTTCGGACAAGAAGGGAAAAGGAAAAACAAAAACCGCTACATCTCAAAAAAAAGCCGCGGATTAGCAATAGCAGAAAAGTATATCCGGTTCACCGGATTGGCTAGGTAATTGCTTGCTGATTTCTTCTAATAGATAACAAAAAAAGGCAGACTCGGAAAAGAGCCTGCCTTTTTTTGCCTTTCGGTCAATTCCGGAAGGACTATTTCTCTAATTTATAGTTTCCCAGTTCTTTTTCTTCAAAACCCTTAATGAAGGTTTCCTTTGCCTGGTTCTCAGAAGAGCCATGCCGGATAAATATTTCAGTGGATTTCCTGAAGGTACTGTCCCGGTGTGTATCATGTAACAGGAGATACCCCATAATAATATGGCCTGCCATCTCAACAAGCCGTCTTGCATGAAAATCTGTCAGCTCGTCATTCTTTTTCTCCTGAACATAACTGACAATGCTTTCGTAGCGTCCCGTCATGTCCTGAAGAAGGTGTTTCAGATACTCAAATTCGGGTTGAACATCCATCTCTTCATATTGTCTGATCAGCGAAAGGAAGGTGCCATTTCCTACACCACGTATAGCTGCCACAACCTGAAGTTGTGATGTACCCTCATAAATATTGGTAATCCGTGCATCCCGGTATAATCTTTCAACCGGGAAGTCTTTCATGTAACCTGCACCGCCATGGATTTGAAGAGAATCATAAGCAACCTGGTTGCAATACTCACTGGCAAACAGTTTCAGCAGTGGTGTGAGCACATCTGCGATTCGCTGATGCATTTTCAGGTCTTTTCGCTCTTCGGGCTCGAGACGCCGCTCTTCCTGGAGGTGGGAATAGGATTTGTAAATATCCACATACCTGGTGGTTTCGTAAAGCAAGCTTCTGGCAGCGTCAGTCTTTGCACGCATGTTGGCAAGCATTTCGTAAACTGCGGGGAACTGGATGATTGGTTTGCCAAACTGCTCCCTTTCGTGGGCGTATTTCAAGGCTTCACGATAAGCTGCTTCAGCGATACCTACCGATTGGGCTCCCACACCCAGACGTGCTGAATTCATAAGGGACATCACGTATTTGATCAACCCCATTTTTCTGTCTCCGACCAGCAGTGCCGGGGCATCTTTAAAAACCAGCTCACAAGTGGGAGAGCCCTTGATTCCCAATTTATTTTCTATACGCCTGACCTTTACAGCCTTGTCCTTACGGTCATAAAGAAATAATGACAATCCGCGTCCGTCTGAGGTATCAGGTTCTGAACGGGCCAGCACCAGGCTGATATCTGCATCACCGTTGGTGATAAACCGTTTAACACCGTTGAGTTTCCATTCACCGGTTGTTTTGTCCTGGGTTGCTTTAAGTTGTACTGCCTGCAAGTCACTCCCTGCGTCCGGCTCAGTCAGATCCATGGCTGCTGTGGCCCCTTTGTTGAACCTGGGCAAAAACTCGTTCTTAATCTCTTCACTGGCAAATTCGTGGATGGTTTCTGCACAGTCCTGCAATCCCCAGATGTTTGCAAAACCTGCATCAGCTCGTGAAACGAGTTCCGCAGCGATTACGTATGGCACCATGGAAAAGTTGAGTCCGTCGTATTTTCTGGGAAGGGACATTCCGATGAGTCCTGCCTTTGTAAGTTTTTCAAGGTTCTGGGCTGTCCCCGGTGCATAGACCACTTCATTTTCAACAAGCTTGGGGCCGAAAGTATCCACAAGTTCTGCGTTCGTTGCAATGGTTTCCCCGCAAATCTCCCCGACAATTTCAAGTACCTTGTCGTAGTTATCCAGTGCATCCTCAAAGTCTGCAGGTGCATAATCGAACTTGTCCTTGTCAGCGTAGTCGTTCTCCTTTAGCCGGATGATCTTTTTCATCAGGGGATGTTGCAGATGAAAAGCTAAACCTGGGTTATCTGTATAAAAATTAGCCATTGTATTTCCTGATTTTACTTGGTATTTTGCTTGTAAAACTTGATCATTTTTGGAATGATATCCTCGATATTTCCGATGATGGAATAGTCGGCAATCTCATTGATAGGAGCTTTGGGATCATTATTGATGGCAATGATCTTGGCCGATTCGCTCATGCCGGCAGTATGCTGAACAGCACCCGATATGCCGCAGGCAATGTAAAGTTTGGGCCTGACTGTTACACCGGTTTGACCAACCTGGCGTTCGTGATCTGCAAAACCGGCATCAACTGCAGCCCTGGATGCTCCAACTTCTCCCCCGAGCGCCTCTGCCAATTCGTACAACAGTTCAAAGTTTTCTTTTGATCCAACACCATAGCCGCCCGAAATAATAACCGGCGAAACCTTGATGTTGATTTTTTTCTTTTCCATATGTCGCTCAAGGATCCTGACAGGAAACAGTTCATCTGTGAGCAATTCATCTGTTTTAATGGTTTTCAGGCTTCCTTTGTAAGCTTTATCAAAAATTTCGCGCTTCATGACCCCTTCCCTGACGGTGGCCATCTGGGGTCTGGTTTCTGGATTAATAATGGTAGCAATAATGTTCCCTCCGAAGGCAGGACGGATCTGGTAAAGAAGGCTCTTATACTCTTTTCCTGTTTTATTGTCTTTATGATCTCCAAAAATCAGGCTTGTACAGTCAGCGGTCAGGCCACATTTCATTTTGGATGCCACACGTGGTGCCAGATCGCGTCCGACTGAAGTTGCTCCGAAAAGAGCGACTTCAGGTTTGATCTTCTGGAAAAGATTCACCACCAAGTGGGAATGTGCGAGGGTTGTATATGGAGCAAGCCTTTTGTCGTCAGCTACATGAAGAATATCCACGCCGTAAGGATATACCTCTTTTTCAATACCTTTCAGGTCGTGTCCGATCACGGCTGCTTCCAGCTTGCAGCCCAGTTCATTGGCCAGTTTACGTCCTTTCGTAAGCAGCTCAAGGCTGACATCTGCCACCTGACCCTCATCTATTTCGCAATAAACAAATATATTATGCATGTTTTAAGAATTTTCAGTTTTGATGGTTTGGTTAGCCTACAACGTGACTGTCAATAAGTTCTTTCATCAACCGATCGATGTCATTGTCTTCTGATGAAAGAACAATGGACTCCTTGGCAGCAAAAACAACGTTTTCGATTTTTTTAACTTTGGTTGGTGAACCGGAAAGCCCAAGCTGCTCTTCACCCGCATCAATGTCGGATACACCCCATTCATCAATTTGCAGATAGGGTTTGTTGTTGAGCATTTCAGTATAATCTTTGGTTTCTTCCTGCAGCTCGGAAACGGTGCGTGCATGCTTATACTTCATCAAAAGTTTGGCGTTTCGGGGCCTGCATGATGCAGCTGAGCTATGTACCGTGACGACAGCAGGCAATGGTGTGGCAACTGTTTCAACACCCCTTTCCAGCCTGCGCTGAATACTGACTTCGTTGTCTTTGATTTCAGTGAATTTTTCTGTGTAGGTTACCTGTGGAAGGTCCAGCTTTTCGGCCACCTGTGGCCCAACCTGGGCAGTGTCGCCATCAATGGCCTGTCTCCCGGCGATCACCAGATGAAAGGGAGCCAGCTTTTTTACTGCCAGAGAAAGAACATAAGAAGTTGCCAATGTATCGGATCCTGCAAATTTACGGTCTGTGATCAGGTAGCCCTTGTCTGCTCCGCGATAAAGCGCTTCCCGGATAATATCGGCTGCCCGTGGGGGACCCATGGTCAAGATAATGATCTCAGCATCTTTGCGTTCTTCTTTGATCAGTAAAGCCTGCTCCAGGGCATGCAGGTCCTCCGGGTTAAAGATTGCCTCAAGTGCACCCCGGTTTACCGTACCATCTGCTTTCATAGCGTCTTTGCCCACATTACGGGTGTCCGGCACCTGTTTTGCCAGAACAATAATTCGGAAGCTCATGTAGTTTATTTTTTACAGAATAAAATGTTGAAAAAATATCCGGCAAAGATATAAAATATTGAGAAATCCTTTTGTCTGGCCGAGTCACAATCCCTGATCAATGTTCTTCATCATTTTCGTGGCAGTCTCCCTGGCACACAAAGCAATCATCAATCAGTTTATCTGAAATTCCCATGGAGGAATATCCCCCGTCATGAAAAATGTTTTGCATGGTCAGCTTACGGGTCAGGTCCGAGAACATGGCGACACAAAAGTCTGCACATTCTTCTGATGAACTGTTCCCAAGAGGTGACATACAATGGGAAAAATTGTAGAAACTGTTGAACCCTTTTACTCCGGTGCCGGCACTTGTAATGGTGGGTGACTGAGATACGCTGTTGACCCTGACTTTTCTTTTTTTCCCGTAATGATACCCGAAACTTCTGCAAATGGACTCGAGCATTGCTTTTGCCTGGGCCATATCATTGTAAGTAGAAAACGTACGCTGTGCAGCAATATAACTTAGCGCCACCACTGAACCCCACTCGTTGATGGCATCCATTTTATAGGCAACGCTAAGGATCTTGTGAAGGGAAATCGCTGACACGTCCATTGTCTTGTACAGATAATTGTAATCAAGGTCTGTATAATGCAATCCTTTTCTTACATTGGGCGACATGCCAACCGAATGAAGTATGAAATCTACTTTTCCGGAGAATATTTCCTGACTTTTTCTGAATAAATCCTCTATTTCTTCCACTTTTGTGACATCAGCAGGAATGATTTCACTACGGGTTTTTTCCGCAAGCTGATGGATATCGCCCTTTCTGATAGCGATCGGTGCATTGGACAATACAAGTTCTGCCCCGTATTCATAAGCTTTTTCAGCGACCTTCCAGGCAATGGAACTGGTATTCAAAGCGCCAAAAATGATCCCTTTTTTACCATGTAAAAGATCAGACTCCATATCATTAAGTATTTAAATAATTAAATGCTATCTTTTGTAAAGATAAGTTCTTTGGCGGTTTCTACCATTACGCGGGAGGGTTTTTCTCCACCCAGCATTTTGGCAACCTCATCAATGCGTTCTTCTTTATTGAGTTGCTTGAGATAGGTGTTGGTCTGCCCGTTTTCCACTTTTTTATATACAAGGAGGTGAGCGTCTCCCCTGGAGGCAATCTGCGGCAAGTGTGTAATGGCGATGACCTGCATGGTATCAGACATATGCTGCAATATGTTTGCCACCCGTGTGCTTGTTTCGCCAGAGATGCCCGTATCAATTTCATCAAATATGATCGTAGGCAGTAACATCTTCTGTGATATCATGCTTTTTATACTGAGCATAAACCTGGAAAGTTCGCCTCCTGAGGCTACGCTGGAAAGCTCCTGCAGCTTCCCTCCCACATTGGCATTGAACAGGAAGTCAATATGGTCTTTTCCGTGTCCTGAGAAGTGTTCAAGAGGTTTTCTTGCAATTTTAAATCGGGCGCCCGGCATCCCCAGATCCTTTAATAGGCCCAGCACTTCTTTTTCAATCTGAGGAATGGCTCTGGCCCGTCCCTCAGATATATCTTTTGCCTTTATTTCAAGTTCTTCGGCAGTCTGACGGATGAGTTGTTTTTGGTTTTTAATTTTTTCTTCCAGGCTATCGGTTTGTTCAATTTTAGCCCGGTACTGATCCCTTACCTCAAGCAAAGCTTCTATGTCAGTGGCATTGTGCTTCAGCATCAGGTTGTTGATCTGATCCAGCCTTTCCTCAATCAGTTTTGACCTGTCAGGGTCATGCACAACTATGTCGCTGAGTGACAACAATTCAGATGCAATATCTTTTACTTCAATCAACACTGAATTCAGGCGTTCTGCCATTTGGGTGTAGTCTGTACCAAAAGACTCCATTGATTTGACCAGGGAGGTGGCCTCATTGAGCTGATCGTGAATATTTATTTCGGACTGCTGCAGCAGGTACAAGGCTTTTTCCAGCTTATATCCAATTTCTTCCGCATTGCGCAAAACGGCCATCTCTTCTTCATTTCTGCGATATTCTTCGGGGTCGGGTGCGGCCTGCTCAAGTTCTTCAAGCTGAAAACGGTAGTAATCGAGATCCGTCCTGGAGTTTTGCTCTTCTGTTTCCAGTTCTTCCAGCTGACGCTTAAAGTTGTTATACCGGTCAAACAGTCTGCGGTATTCAGCTATTTGATCAAGCTGTTTCGCAAAACTGTCAACCACATCAAACTGAAAAGAGGAAGTACCCACAAGAAGACTTTCATGCTGGGAATGAATATCAATGAGCTTTTCAGCAATGGCCTTCATGACGGGGAGCTTAACAGGGGTGTCGTTGATGAAAGCCCTTGATTTTCCGTGGGGGGTGATCTCTCTTCTGAAAAGGGAAAAATCCTCGTAATCAAGGTCAAAGGCGTAAAATGTGTCCCTTACAGGCAGATCTCTAAGTGAAAAAGTGCCTTCAATGATACATTTTTTATGCTGGTCGCGCAATACACGTGTGTCTGCTCTCTGTCCAAGGATAAGGGATAAGGCGCCCAGAAGGATGGATTTGCCGGCTCCCGTTTCTCCCGTGATGACGGTAAGGCCTTCACTGAAATTCGCATCAAGTTCCTCAATCAATGCGTAATTCTCAATCAGGAGGTGTTTTAGCATAGGATTTTTGGGATATTGATAATAAACAAAGATAGCAAACTTTGGACTTATCAATTACCCGAGGCCATCTGACGGTATTTAGAACTGTTTGAAGGGTCAATTTCCGATAGGATCTCGATGGCCTGATCCCTCTCAACAGAAGGAGCTTCGGAAAAAAGGTTTACAAGCTCATCGCTTTTTGCCGACAGAATAACACGCATTAACAGACTGCCGGGTCGCTCACGGTGAGCTTGCTGAAGCATTTCAAGTGCCTCCAGCACATCCCCTCTGGCCAGATCCATGTTGTCGGTCATTTTGTCGAAGCCCTTCCTGTGGTAAACATACATCGCTTCTCTGATATCCCTGTAAGTGTTATTGAGAAGGTTTTCCGCAAGCCAGTAACGATTTCGCTGACTCTCATGAGACTTCCAGCCCACTTCAGGCGCATTTTGGCCCTGGTTTACAATTTCCTGTGCCTTCTCAAAAAAGGGGGTACCTCCCATTGGCGCAAATGTATCAAAATCAAACCCGATCACAATATAGGCATAAAAAGCCACCACGGAAGTCAGGTTTGAAAGAAAAGCATTTTCAGCATATTCCAGGGGCTCATTGTCACGGTAGGTAAATACAAGATCCCTGTCGCGATGACTGAAAACCGGGGTGCTGTAGGCAGTTTCATATACGGGTCGTCTTGATTGAACCTGAATGGTTGCCCTGTATTCATCACTTCCTTTCTGCTCGTCAATGGTAATTTGCATGGAGGCTTCAATACGCTCCCCTGTTTCCAACTGGTATTCAGTCCAGTTTGTCTGATTTACAAATTCGGTCAGTTCGGAACGAAGGTTTTGCATGACTTGCCGTTCCCGATCTGACATCCCTGGTGTTGAAACAGATACCTGGCAATTCAGCTCTTGTGCGGTAATTGCGGATAGTGCAAACAGGCTCAGGAGTAAACCAACCGTAAAGTATTTTATTATTATCATAGGTGCTTTTCTACCATATCGACAATGTCTGCAGCTGTTTTTTGCTTACTTTGTAAAGGATAACGGGAAATATCATGCTTATTGTCTATGATGGTAATTTTATTGGTGTCGTATGCAAAACCAGCACCTTTGTCCCTGAGCGAATTAAGCACAATGAAGTCAAGGTTTTTTTCTTTTAATTTTTTTAAAGCATGAGCTTCTTCCTGATCGGTTTCAAGGGCAAATCCAACAAGCAACTGCTTCTTTTTTTCCTTACCCATTCTGTAAAGTATATCTGTTGTGGGTTGCAATTCAAGCTGAATGAAGCTTTTTGATTTATTTTTTTTGATTTTCTGAGTATGTATTTTTGCAGGTTTATAGTCGGAAACAGCTGCGGCCATAATTGCTGCATCACAATCCGGGTAATACTTCATGCAGGCATTGAGCATTTCTTCTGAGGACGTAACTCTTGAAAGATGAATGTTGGCCGATTTAACCTGAAGGTTCGTCGGTCCTGAGATAAGGTGAACTTCAGCTCCCCTGGCTGCAAGCTCTTCAGCGAGGGCGTAACCCATTTTCCCTGAAGAGTGATTTCCAAGGTACCTCACAGGGTCAATGGCTTCCCTTGTGGGGCCAGCTGTTACCATTATTTTTTTGCCGGCAAGGGGTAAGCTGTTGTTTTTGAGGTATGCCTCCACGCAGGAGAAAATGGTCTCAGGTTCTTCCATCCTGCCCTTTCCCTCATATCCGCAGGCGAGAAAACCTTCTGCAGGTTCAATGACTTGCACCCCGTTTTTTCGCAATTTGTCCATGTTTTGCTGAACCGCAAAATGTGCATACATTTTACAGTTCATAGCAGGCGCAATATAAATCCGGCGGTCAAAAGCCAGCAGGGAAGTTGACAGGGCATCATCCGCAATTCCATTGGCAAGTTTGCCAATAATATTTGCTGTGGCCGGAGCTACAATAAATACATCCCCCCAGTCAGTCAGGGAAACATGTTCTGTGGTGTAGTCGTTTAACTCTCCGAATACCTGATGGTAGACTTTGTTTTCACTGAGCGACTCCAGGGTCACTTTTGTGATGAATTCAAATGCATTGGCGGTTCCCACAACCTTTACCGCCGCACCTGCTTTACGAAAAAGACGAATCAGGTAAGCTGCTTTATAAGCGGCAATACCTCCGGAAATCCCAAGTATGACCTTTTTTCCCGTCAGCATGCTGAAAGAGCCTGCACCGTATCATCGTTTTGTAAACAATCCCGTGCAGGACATCTTGAGTTAGTTATTTAATGCCGTCTTCCTGTTCAGGAACCCTGAAATATACATTTCCGTTCAGGTATTCACTGATGGCTATAAGGCTTGGCTTTGGCAGCTGTTCGTAGTGCCTTGCAATTTCAATCTGTTCCCTGTTCTCAAAAACTTCTTCCAGGTTGTCTGTTGAACTGGCAAACTCTTCGAGCTTGGAATTAAGCTCATCCCGCATTTCCTGACCAATCTGATTGGCCCGTTTGCCAATAATTACAACGCTCTGATAAATATTATCCGTGTCTTTGTCAAACTGCCTCAGGTCGCGGGTGACTGTGGTGGTCTCTGTTTTGACTTTCTTATAGTCCATAATTTACTGATTGATTTCTAACAATTCTTGTTCGGTTACTTCAGGTTCCGGCACTTCACGTTCAGGAGCAGCAGGGAGATCCATTTCCCTGAGTTCTGCGATGGTCTTTTCTGCCGATTCCCTGAGCCTGTCAGCCTCCTCAATATATTCACCTTCAGGATATCTGCGGGCAAGAGCTCTGTGAGCCTGCAGCACCTTCTCGTAACGCTCCTCCTGCCGTTGTGGAATACTGCGTGAGGCGTATTCATAATAGGCTTTCACTGCCATGAAAAAAGCTTCTTCCCTGTACTTGGTATCCGGATAGTCTTTCACAAGTGATTCAAACGTAATGGCTGCTGCCAGATAATCTCCGATCTTCATGTAGAGGCTGGCTTTATTGTATCTCTTGCGTTCAAGTTTCCGGCGGAGTTCATCAATGAGGTCATTGGCGTCTGCCACCTTTGGGCTTTGGGGGTGACGGTTAATGAAGTCCTGCAATGAACTGATTGCCTCACGGGTGCTGGTCTGATCCAAAGAATATCTGGGTGATTCGAGATATTTGCAATAGGCGCTCAGAAAAAGAAATTCTTCTGCATGTTCGCTCCGCGGGTAAGCGTCTACAAATGTTTTCAGGTAGTGGCTGGCCAGTGTATAACTTCCCTGCTCATAATGGGCCAGTGCATAATAATAGTTAATGGTTTCTGCCTCAGCCGTTCCTCTGTAAACAGGAATTACATCCTCCAGCAAGGCAATGGTCCGGCCGTAATCTTCCTGGTAAAAATACTCAATTGCCATTTCATACTTTTTCTCATGATCATCACTTCGTAACAGCCTGTGGTACTGGCCGCAAGATTGCACGATAAGGAAGAGGGAAAAAAGTGTGATTATACGGGTAATTCGGCTTGGTTTCAGCATGAATGGATCAACTTATTAATAGTTTCTTTGTTTGTTGGCAAATTCAATGGCTAAACAACTTGCAAAGGTAATAAAATTTAACTTTTACCAACTTAAAAAACTATAAATGACTGCCTCAGGCTGTTTTGATATCCAGCCCGCTGAACAGCATGACCCCTTTGATGTACAGAACCTTTTTATGATCAGTATGTTCCGGTTTTTTTAATCGTTTGTCTGACACCTCGGCAAACACGGTGGTTACTTCTGTTTTAACCTCCCAGTCTTCCGGAACGAATACATTACACCCGCTGAACAAAGAAGACAAATGAATAACCCCTCCCTGATGATCTAGCCCGGCATTTTTGAAATTCAGACCTGCACCGGCAAAGACACAGGTTACTTCTCCCCTTCGGAAAGTCTCGGATTCAATGAGCCGGATTCCGCCCCCGAATACATTGACTATTTCCAGGTCCGTTTCATGATCAGTAAATTTCTCATGTACCCTCTTTTTCTTTTTGAAGAACAACCGTGGGAAAAGCAACACCACTCCGCCAAAAACCAGCAGAATCGGAATGGCAGCGCGGATCAGCATCCTCAGATCCACTCCGAAATAACTTCGCGCCATAAAAAACGCTCCGATCAATAACAGAACCAGTCCGGTTGTGCTGTTTTCCCTGGATGTGATAAAAATAACTCCCAGAACAATCAGTATCATTTGCCATGACAAAAGGAAGTCCGGTAAAGGAAGGTGGACAACGATTCCGGTCAGCTTCATTAGTAAAAGGATGCCAAGTGCTACAAATAGCAGGCCTATCAGGATTCGGGCGAGGTTGGATGTTTTCATGGGAAAAAATTATGGTTGTCGAAAACAAATTTAGCATTTTTATCGAAGCAAAATGTTATTTTGCAGTTAAGTGAAAACCTTAGTCGTTTAAGCCCGAACAACTGCAAAACAAAATTGTTAAAACATATATTGAGTACCAATGCTTGTATTATCATATAACAATCATTTCAAATATATATTGTAATGACTAAACCCCTGTTGGCGCTTATATTAATAATATTGAGTTCTCACGGCATGGCAACATCTCAGACCGGAACCATCCGTGGACGTGTTTTTAATGAAGAGACCAATGAAAGTCTTCCCTTTGTGAACCTGGTGATCGAGGGTACCAACATTGGGAGCACTACAGATTTGGACGGCAAGTTTCTTTTTACTGGTGTTGAGCCTGGTTTCGTTCGTTTAAGCGTGTCTGCTGTTGGCTTTGAGTCGCGCCTCAGCAATGAATTTATGGTTACCGGGAACCGCACTGCCAATGTTGATATCGGGTTAAGGGAAAAACAGGTGGAGCTGGATGCGGTGGAGGTAAGTGTATCCCCGTTTGAAAGAAGCCTTGAAAGCCCGGTCTCTTTGCGACGTCTGGGGATAAAGGAAATTGAACGAAGTCCTGGAGGTAACCGGGATATTTCCAGGGTGATACAGGGGCTGCCCGGGGTGGCAGCAACCCCTTCTTTCAGAAATGATGTGATTGTTCGCGGTGGGGGTCCGGCCGAGAACAGCTTTTTCCTGGACGGTGTTGAAATCCCCAATATCAATCATTTTGCCACACAGGGTGCCAGCGGTGGTCCGGTCGGAATCATTAACACGGATTTTATTCGGGAAGTGGAAATGTATTCCGGTGCATTTCCGGCCTCCCGCGGAAACGCCATGAGTTCTGTGTTTGAATTCAGGCAGGTCAATGGCAATACCGACAGGTTAAACCTGCAGGCTACGATTGGGGCCAGTGACCTCGCGTTAACAGCCGACGGACCAATTAGTGAAAACACCACCTTTATTGCTTCCGCCAGGCGCTCATACCTTCAGTTTTTATTCAGCGCTGTGGGCTTGCCTTTTCTTCCAACCTACAATGGCTTTCAGTTTAAAACCAACACCCGGCTTACCGAAAATTCCACCCTGAGTATCCTGGGGATTGGGGCAATAGATCAGTTTGAACTGAACCTGGATGCCGATGAGACTGAGGAACAGCGCTATATTCTTGATTATTTGCCGGTGAATGAGCAATGGAATTATGCAATTGGTGCGGTTTACAGAAGATTCAGGAATAACGGTACTGAAACATGGGTGCTGAGCCGGAATATGCTGAGGAATTCGGCCTTTAAATATCCGGGAAACGATGAGTCTCTCAACAAAATACTGGATTATGCTTCTGATGAAATAGAAAACAAGTTCAGGTATGAGCGCAGACTTTCTCTGGGGCCCTACTCTGTTCAGGCGGGTGCCGGTGCTGAATATGCAAGGTTTTCCAGCGATACCTATCAGGAAGTGTTCAGAATGGGGAGGCCGGATACCCTTTCTTTTAACTCAGCCTTTGATACGTTTAAATGGAGTTTATTTGGACAACTTACCAGAAGTGTCATGGACGACCGATTGTCTTTATCTTTTGGTCTTCGCAGTGATGCCAGCAGTTATTCAGAAAACATGTCCTCCCTTTTGGATCAGCTTTCTCCCAGGTTTTCTGCGTCCTATGCAGTCACAAATGATTTTTTTCTAAATGCAAATGCAGGAAGGTATTACCAGCTCCCTGCCTATACAACCATGGGCTTTCGCAACAACCAGGAAATGATGGTAAACCGTGAAAACGGACTGACCTATATCAGGTCTGATCACCTCGTGGCAGGTGTGGAGGCCCTGCCCGGTTCAGAAAGCACCATTACCCTGGAGGGATTTTATAAAACATATGAAAACTATCCTTTTTCTGTGAATGATTCTGTGGCACTGGGTAGTCAGTCTGCTGACTTTGGAATCGTTGGGGGCGAAGAGGTGATCTCCACCGGAGAGGGCCGGGCTTACGGGGCAGAGCTTTACTACCGGAACGAAAACCTTTGGAATTGGAATGTGATACTGTCTTATACCTATGTCCGGAGGGAGTTCAAAAATTTTTCCAATGAATTTATCCCTTCGGCCTGGGACAGTCGCCATATTTTGAATGTCACCGGGTTGAGAAATCTTCCCAATAACTGGGAAATCGGGTTTAAATGGCGTTTCAGTGGCGGAGATCCTTATACCCCTTATGACCTGGAACGATCAGGCATTGTGAGTGCATGGGATGTACAGGGAATGGGTTATCTGGATTACTCCCGTTTTAACAGCAAGCGACTGCCTTCATTTCATGAATTAAATGTGCGTGTAGATAAACAGTTTTTTCTGGATAGTTTTTCCCTGATGCTTTACCTCGACGTACAGAATATATATAATTTTCAAGCCACCCAACCTCCATACCTCATTCGCAGGGAAGATGAGGCCGGTAACCCGATCCGGTTCGAGGAAAACGGAGCCGAGAGGTATGAGTTGAAAAAGCTGGAGAATTCAGTAGGTAGTATTTTGCCAAGCATCGGCATTATTTTTATGATTTAGTACATTGTAAACCTTTGTTCCATGCAGGTCAAAAAAACATATCGCAAGGCAGCTGCGCTTTTTGTGGTTGCGATGATTTTTGCATTGAGTCATCACTGGCAGCAGGTTTCCGGACAGGTGTTACGGCGCCACTCAGACAGCGATGCTGATCGCATTACAAAAATATACACCCTTCAGGAGTCTCATGGTCCTGTTCTGGAAGTGGTTTTCCGTGAGGGAAAGGAACACAATCATCCTTTGATGGCTGTATGGATTGAAGACACTGCCGGGCAATATATCCGGACTTTATATGTGGCCGAATCCATTGGGCGCGGAGTTTTCCGGCATGGAGACCCGTCCGAAGGCAGGTGGAAGCCCGGACCAATAAGACGTCCTGCTGCACTACCCTACTGGGGCCATCAGCGGGGAATCAGGGCTGAAGATGGTTACTATTTGCCTACCGTTGAAAACCCCGTTCCGGATGCAATCACAGGACCTACTCCAAAAGGCAGTTTCGTACTGAATTCAAATGCCGGGCCGGATGTACCTGCAAAATTCAATGTGCTGATGGAAATCAATCAATCCTGGAACTGGAACGAATATTGGACAAACAATAAATTCCCCGGTGATGAACATTACATGACCTCCAGTCAGCCGGCTCTGGTTTACATGGCATTGGTAGATCTCTACGATGGGGTTGTTGACTATGAGCTTACCCCGATCGGGCACAGCCACTGGTCAGGGCAAAACGGGAAACTGTATGAAGACCTGGGAACAATTACCACGGCCCTCGACATTGCCGAAACCATCATGGTTCGTTTTCCGGACTGACAGCCGCTGAAAAGGCTGGAATGTTCATTTATTATGCTTTTCTTTGTAATTTAAATTATTTCACCAAATCAAAAGCACATGAACCGTCCGGGATTTTCTTTTGCAGCATTGCTTTTTGCAAGTCTGTTTTTTTTACAGTTTAATGCATCTGCCTCTGATCAGTTAAGGGTTTACATTTCTGTTGATATGGAAGGAATTGCAGGGGTTGTTGACTCCGAGCAGGTACGGGCCGGTGGCCAGGATTATCAGCTGGCCAGACAATGGACAACCAGTGAAGCCAATGCCGCCATCCAGGGAGCTTTCGATGCAGGTGCCACCGAAGTGCTCGTAAACGACTCTCATGGGGGGATGCGAAACATTATTGCTTCTGACCTGCATCCGGAAGCGCGATTGATTACCGGCAGTCCCAAACCTCTGAGTATGATGGAAGGCCTTGACGAATCATTCGATGCTGTTATTTTTATCGGATATCATACCAAAGCCGGTTCTTTTGACGGAGTTCTGGATCACACCTATTCAAGTGCATCGGTATTTTCACTGAAAGTAAATGATACAGAAATGGGTGAAGCCGAAGTCAACTCGCTCATTGCAGGTTATTTTGGTGTTCCCGTTGTAATGGTTGCCGGCGACAGGAATTTTTGTGAGCAGGCCAGAGAGATGATAGGAGACCACCTTGTAACTGCTGCAGTCAAAGAAGGAATTGGCAGAACGGCCGCAAACACGCTGGTGCCCGAAAAGGCCGCTGATCTGGTCCGTTCAAAAACCGTTGAGGCGTTGAATGGACTGGACAATGCGCAGGTGCGTCAACCTGCCTCCCCTGCTGTTTTTGAGGTAACCTTCCTTTATAGTTCGCAGGCTGAAGCAGCTGAATTAATCCCTGATGTTAAACGGACAGGCCCCAGGAGTGTAGAGTTCTCCAGAGATGATTTTATTGAAGCTTTTAAACTTTTCAGGGCTGTGTTACTGGTTGCCAGAAACTAACCTTGTGCATCAGTTATTTACCGGAACATTATAAATCTGGACAAATCTCACAATATGTCATCTGTGATCTCTGAAGAGTGCCTGGAAAAGGCCATTCAACTCAGAAAAAGCCTGCACCGTTATCCCGAACTTTCCGGTGAGGAAAAACAGACCGCCACGCGGATCAAAAAATTTCTTGCCGGCCAAAATCCGGACGAGATCATTGAAGGACTTGGGGGGCATGGTCTTGCTGCTGTTTATGACTCAGGTAATAAAGGACCCACCCTGCTGTTTCGTGCTGATCTTGATGCACTCCCCATCGAAGAGGTCAATGGTTTTGCCCACCGGAGTCAACACTACGGGGTGTCTCATAAATGCGGTCATGACGGTCATATGGCTGTTCTTGGCGGGCTCGCCTCTGTACTCAGAGTAAAAAAGCCCAATAAAGGGCGGGTGATCCTGCTTTTTCAACCTGAAGAGGAAAACGGTCAGGGAGCCGCCAGGGTGATTCAGGATGAAAAATTCAAAACCATCAAACCCGATTATGTTTTTGCATTCCATAATCTTCCCGGTTTTGAGAAAAAACAGGTTGTCCTCAGAGAAGGTCCTTTTGCTGCTGCGTCCAAAGGGATGATCATCCAAATGGAGGGTAAATCCTCTCATGCTGCCCACCCTGAGCAGGGAAACAGCCCCGTACATATGCTGACTCACCTCATCAGTAAACTGGTTGCCATCCCCGAAAAAAAGAAAACATTTGAAGATTTCACCCTTCTTACCATTATCCATACCAAACTTGGAGAGGTGGCCTTTGGCACCAATCCGGGGAAAGCAATGCTGATGGCTACCCTTCGTACATATCTTGACAGGGATATGGATCAGCTGACAAAAAAGGCTGAAGAATATACAGAAAACCTGGGTAAAAAATACGATATTGCAACCAGGATCAGTTATACAGAGGTTTTTCCGGCCACGGTCAATCACCCGGAAGTATCAGAGATCCTTCGCAATGCAGTTACCAGTTCCCGGGCTGACTATCTGGAAGCTCCCGAAACTTTTCGCTGGTCTGAAGATTTCGGACATTTCACGGCCAGGTTCAGGGGAGCCCTTTTTGGAATCGGGTCAGGAAAAAGTCATCCCAGCCTGCATAATCATGATTATGACTTTCCTGATGAAATAATTGAAACAGGTATCCGGATGTTTTATCATATAGCGGACCAAATCGTCAAATTAGACTAAAAAATGTTCAATACCTCCTACATCGAAATCAGTCGTAAAGCGTATAAAAACAATATCCGTTACCTGAAGAATATTATTGGCAAGGATACCATTTTTTCTTCAGTGATCAAGGGGAATGCCTATGGCCACGGTTTGGAGAATGTTATTCCCTTGGCTGAAGATGCAGGGATCAGCCATTTTTCAGTGTTTTCCGCCAAAGAAGCCAACGACGCCCTGAAAGTAATGGGGCCCCACAGTCAGATTATGATCATGGGGGTACTGGATGATGCGGAAATTGAATGGGCCATTAAAAACGATATTCAGTTTTTTGTTTTTGACATGGACCGCCTTCGCGTGGCTGTAGAAACTGCAAGATTACTTAAAAAAAAGGCCAGGTTGCATATTGAAGTGGAAACCGGTTTTCACCGAACCGGTTTTGAGTACAGTCAGGTTAAGGAACTTGTGGCCTTTCTGAAGCAAGAAAGGGAGCATTTCTTTTTTGAAGGGCTCTGTACCCATTATGCAGGTGCGGAAAGTCTGTCCAATTATTTGCGCATCCGCAATCAGATTATGCTTTACCGTAAATTCAACAGGTATTTTACCAGGCATAACCTCATCCCCCGGTTGCGCCATACAGCCTGTTCGGCTGCTGCCCTGATCTATCCGAATACGATCATGGACATGGTGCGCTTCGGCATCTCACAATATGGGTTCTGGCCCAGTCCGGAAACCCATATGTTTAGGTTCCGGAAAGATGTCAAAGATGCCAATCCCCTGAAAAGGATGCTCTCCTGGAAGTCAAAAGTGATGGTGGTTAAAACCGTTGAGGAAGGGCAGTTCATTGGTTACGGCAGCTCCTTTCTGGCCAATAAACGACTGAAGATTGCTATTATTCCGGTGGGCTATGCCAATGGATTCAGCAGGGCTCTGAGCAATACCGGCCGTGTGCTGATCCGGGGCCGGAGGGTTCCTGTGATCGGCACAGTCACAATGAATACAATGACCGTTAACGTCACCGACATTCCCAATGTGGAAAGGGGTGATGAAGTGGTCATCATTGGCAAACAAAAACGCATGAGCATCAGCATCTCCTCTTTTTGCGAGATGAGTGATCAGCTCAATTATCAGCTTTTGACCCGCCTTCCTCCCGATATTCCGAGATTTATTGTAAAATAAACATATTAATTCAGTTTACATGTGCTCATTAAAAAGTTTTGCAAGCGACAACAACGCTCCGGTGCATGATGCAGTGGTGCGGGCCATTATAGAAGCCAATCAGGGTGATGCCATCGGATATGGTGATGATATTCATACACTGGAAGCAGAAAAATTGTTCCGCAAACATTTCGGGGTCAATGCAAAGGTTTTTCCTGTACTGACCGGTACCGGTGCCAATGTGGCTGCACTCGGACACATTGCCCGCCCTTACCAGGCCGTGGTTTGCGCCGACAAGGCACATCTTGAGAATGATGAATGCGGAGCACCGGAAAAAGGTACCGGGTGTAAACTTCTGACCCTGCCGGCCCCGGACGGAAAAATCAATTCCGGAAAGATCATGCCCTTGCTGAAGTCCGTCGGATTCCAGCATCATGTGCAGCCCAAAGTAATTTCCCTGACCCAGTCTACGGAAATGGGGACTGTGTATCAACCCGGGGAGCTTAAGGAAATTTCTGCTTTTGCCAGGGAACACGGGCTTTACCTTCATTTGGACGGAGCCCGTTTGGCAAATGCCGCTGCTGCGCTGGATTTGTCACTGGCAGCACTCACCTCTGATGCGGGGATTGATGTGCTCTCCTTTGGAGGCACAAAAAATGGTGCCATGGCCGCTGAGGCCGTGGTTTTTCTGAACCCTGAACTTGCAGAGGGATTTGAATATACGAGGAAACAATCTATGCAGCTTGCTTCCAAAATGCGATTTATCAGTGCGCAATTCAATGCCCTGCTTTCGGACGACCTCTGGCTGATCAATGCCAGGCATGCCAATAACATGGCTGCCATCCTGTCGGAAAAGGCCGGCAACATCAGCGGGGTAACAATTACCCAGAAGGTTGAAACCAACGCCGTTTTTGCCTCGCTGCCGGCCAGCGCCATAGAAAAACTTCAGCGCCAGTATTATTTTTATACATGGGATGCGGAGAAAAACGAAGTCAGGTGGATGACCAGTTACAAAACATCAGAAAATGACGTTGATGATTTTGTGTCGGCCATCAGGGTCGCCATGAAAGCATAGTTCTTTTATTCTGCCGGTTTCCGGGCACGAATAAAACGATTTTTATCGTGAATATCGCGCCGGTGTTCAATGTTGGTAAACCCCCGTTTATTGAATAGTATTCCGGTTTCAACCGAAAGGTTCTCATTGATCTCCAGGAAAATCCAGCTTCCTGGTGAAAGCCAGTCATATGCTTTTTCTGCAATAATCCTGTAAAAGATCAGCGGGTCATTGTCCGGAACAAAAAGCGCTTCATCGGGCTCATATTCCAGTACATTGGGCTGCATCCGGGTTTTGTCAGCCTGGGTGACATAAGGTGGATTGCTTACGATGCACTCCAGGGAGGAAGATAAAATGTGGGGGGTATCCTTCTCCAGTATATCACAGTGCAACAACTCTATACTAACAT
>PWGY01000136.1 GCA_003554665.1 Bacteroidales bacterium
AGCTTCCTTTTTGGAAGGATGAGGAATTTCGCAAATGGCTTCAAAATATTTCCACAAAAGGCTGGGCTCCAAATTGCTCAGTACTTTGCTCATAATTGGTTGTTGTTTTATAGTTGGTTAAAACAGTTTGATTATGAGCAAATATACTGTTTTTTCAGGTCTTGATGATCTGACTTGTATGATCCTTGGTTTTTACTTTCCCGATTATTTCTTCGATCGTTCCTTCCTGGTCAATGACAAAGGTTGTCCGGTTAATCCCCAGAAACTCCCTCCCCATGAATTTCTTCGGCCCCCACACACCATAGGCTTTGAGGATCTCTTTTTCGGTGTCAGCGATCAGAGGGAAGGGCAATTCATGTTTTTCAATGAATTTCTTATGCGATTTTTCACTGTCAGCGCTCACCCCAACCACTTTATAACCGTTCTTTAACAGGTAATCGTAATTGTCGCGTAAGTTGCAGGCCTGCGAGGTACAACCCGGTGTACTGTCTTTCGGGTAAAAGTAAAGGACAAGTTTATGGCCTTTGAAATCATTGAGGGAGATGGGGTTCCCGTCCTGGTCAATTCCTTTGAATTCAGGAGCTTGATCACCTTCTTTTAATTCTGTCATGATAGCTGCTTTTTTATTTGGTAAAAGATTGAATTACTGTCTATGGCAGAAACAACCATATGGTGGCATTGTTCAGCTATCCCTTCTTGTTTTGCTGTTGAAGTACTTGCAGGCAGGAGTCAGGGGGCACTCGTTGCATTTTGGTTTTCTTGCCTGACAAATATAGCGCCCGTGCAGTATCAGCCAGTGATGGGCAATGGAAACCAGGTTTTCAGGAATGTGCTTAAGCAGCTGCTTTTCCGCTTCAAGCGGCGTTTTGGCCTTTGTGGTCAGCCCAAGACGGTCTGCCACACGGAACACATGTGTGTCAACGGCCAGTGCCGGTTTCCGGTATACTACCGATGCAATCACATTGGCCGTTTTTCTGCCAACCCCGGGAAGTCTGACAAGTTCACTGACCTCATCCGGAACCACTCCCCTGAAGTCTGCGGTAAGCATTTTTGCCATCCCGATCAGGTTCTTGCTTTTATTGTTAGGGTAGGAGCATGACCGGATCAGGCTGTAAACTTCTTCATGCGATGCTTCGGCCAGCGAAGCTGCTTCCGGGAATCGCTGAAAAAAAGCGGGGGTAATCTGGTTGACCCTTTTGTCGGTACATTGTGCGGATAAAATTACCGCCACCAATAACTGGTAAGGGTCTGCATAGTGCAGTTCTGTTTCGGCCACCGGCTGATTTGTGGCAAAATAATCAATTACAAAGTCAAAACGTTCTTTTTTTCTCATCCCACCGGGTTGAATGAAGTTGAATGAAATGCCAAATTTATAATATTTTATGAGAGTGTGTTCGAAAAGGCCTGATCCGCTGGGGCGCTGCCTGCACATTTTTTCGTACTTTAGCCCCGGATATCTCATATCCATTTATTCGATATAAAAACCTTGAAAAATCCATAAATTATGATCACCGAACAGTTAATCAATCCAAAAAGTATTGTAGTAATCGGGGGTTCAAATGATGTGACCAAACCCGGGGGGAAGGTGCTGAAAAACCTGATCGATGGCAATTATGCCGGTGATCTTTACGTCACAAACCTTAAGGAGAGTGAGGTGCAGGGGATCAGGAGTTACAGCGACGTGGCTGATCTCCCGGATGTGGATCTTGCCATCATTGCGATCGCAGCTCGTTTTGTGCCGGATACGGCAGAAGTTCTGGCACGCCGCAAAAATACCCGTGCGTTTATTGTATTGTCAGCAGGTTTTGGCGAGGAGAGCGAGGAAGGTGCTGTGCTGGAGCAAAAACTGGTGGACATTGTCAATGGTGTGAAGGGAACCCTGATCGGACCCAACTGTACCGGTGTGCTGACCCCGAACCACCACAGTGTGTTTACTTACCCCATTCCAAAACTCAACCCTCAGGGGTGTGATTTTGTATCCGGATCGGGTGCTACAGCATGTTTTATTATGGAAGCAGGTATTCCCAAAGGGCTTTCCTTTGCCAATGTATTCAGTGTGGGCAACAGTGCCCAGATGGGTGTGGAGGAAGTGGTCAAATACTGGGATGAATCTTTTGATCCCGCCCATAGTTCCAGAATCAAGCTGCTGTATATCGAGGACATTTCAAAACCTCATATGTTGTTGCATCACGCAGCTTCCCTGATCAAAAAAGGCTGCAGGATCGCTGCTGTTAAAGCCGGCAGCTCTGAGGCCGGAAGCAGGGCGGCTTCTTCGCACACCGGGGCATTGGCAAGCCCGGATGAAGCGGTGGAGGCTTTATTCCGCCGTGCAGGGATTGTTCGGTGCTATGGACGGGAAGATTTGATATCGGTGGCATCAGTGTTCATGCATCCCCAGCTGAAAGGTAAAAGGCTGGCCATTGTGACCCACGCAGGCGGACCTGCTGTAATGCTCACCGATGCCCTGGCGGAAGGGGGGCTGGAGGTTCCCTCTCTGGATTCTCCGGCCAGCCAGGAATTGCTTACCCATTTGCACCCTGGCTCATCCGTGGCCAATCCGATTGACTTTCTGGCTACCGGAACGGCAGAGCAATTGGGCATTATTCTGGATTATGCGGATAAACATTTCAGGGATATTGACGGGATTGTGGTAATTTTCGGAACACCTGGTCTGTTTCCTGTATTCAATGTGTATGATGTGCTGGATGAGAAGATGCGTACCTGCAAAAAACCCATATACCCCGTACTGCCCAGTACACTCACAGCGAAAGAGGAAGTGGATACCTTTATTGCCAAAGGCCATGTGAACTTTCCCGACGAAGTAACGCTGGGCAGGGCACTGGGGCGCGTTTACAATACGCCGGCGCCGTCCAATGTAACTTCTGCTGAGACCAAGATTGACAGGGATAAAATTCGCCGGATCATAGACCAGATTCCCGCAGGTGACGCTTACCTTTCTCCGCGAAATGTGCAGGATATGCTCGATGCAGCCGGCATTTTCAGGGCTGCCGAAGTGGTTGCTGATACCCCTGAAAAGGCGATACGTGCAGGGGAACGGTTGGGCTATCCATTGGTGATGAAGGTGGTTGGACCCGTACATAAATCTGATGTGGGTGGAGTGGTGCTGAACGTCAAAGATCAGGAAACCGTAGCCCGGGAATTTGAACGGATGATGGATATCCAAGACACCACAGGGGTGCTGCTGCAACCCATGTTGTCGGGTACCGAACTGTTTGCCGGTGTAAAACTGGAGGAGAATTACGGACACATGGTGTTGTGCGGGATGGGTGGAATTTTTATCGAGGTGTTGAAAGATGTGGTGACCCGGCTGGCTCCCTTGAATATTGACGGTGCCCTGGAAATGATCGACGGATTGAAGAGCCGCGAAATCCTTGAGGGGGTACGAGGTCAGGAAGGTGTTGACATAGAGGGGTTTGCAGAGGTTCTTGTTCGGTTGTCCGCCCTGGCGGAGGCAGCGCCTGAGATTTATGAAATGGATCTGAACCCGCTGCTGGGAAATGAAGATCGCGTGGTGGCTGTAGATGCACGCATACGGATCATTAAATAATGTGGCCCGCCGGCTGGTCTGCGGCTGGATTGGGCTTACTGTATCTGGTTTAAGGTAGCTGTGCCTGGTTTAAGCTTGCTTGTCTGCCGGTAAAGTTTTATTCACGTTCAGACAGACCATCATTGATCTTTCTCACCGCCCGGATCATCGTTGTTTCATCATTTATCCGCACATTATGCCGCTCTGCCAGCTCCCTGACTTTTTCCCGCTGTTCTTCGGGGAAAGCTTCCGTTAAGGAACGCTGATTGAGGCGCCGGATCCTGGTGGTATTTCCCTGTTTGTCTTTCAGGTAATATTGAGGCCGCGGTTCCAGTATGGGGATTGATACCATTCTGGAACCTGTCGATTGAATATAATCGCCTGTTTGCTCAATGTTTCTCCACGCAAAAAGTTTGACTTCATCCTCAAACAGGCATTCAGCAAAAATACTTTTATCACCGGGCGAAACCCGCAAGCGCCGGAAGTTGATGGTTCCTGATTCCAGTTGCAGGCTGAAGGCCTCAATGAGTTGATCGTCCAGACGAATATGGTTTAAGGTTTCAGGATCCCGCCAAACAAGGATGTTGCGGTAACCGTTGTACCGCAGGCTTAGATCGCTGACAAGCTCACCGGAATACAACACAACCTCACCTTTTTTCCAGTTTTCGTGTGTATATTGACTGCCCCTGGCGCGCATACTGAGGGTTACGATCTCCCCGGAGAGTTTTGACGAGAATATTTCACTTTCCCTTCCTCTGTCTGACTCCGGTTGAACGGAGTATGCTGAAGAATTGATTGTCAGGATAATGGACAGTAACAGATATCTGATCATCGGACACAATGTTTATTGTACTTCAATAACTTGTTGTTCAAAAACAGGTTTTCCCTTTTCTGTCATTCCCTGAAGGGTAATCACATATCGTCCGCTGAGGTCGCTGGTGTAGAATGACAGTTGTATTTTCTGATCTTCTCCGAACGTGATTTCCGGTTCCCATAAAAGAACTTGCCGGGCATCGGGTTTTGCAGATTCTTTTTGATCGTTATCATCATAAACCGGTAATTCAAAATTCAGCGGGGGTGACGGGGAATCAATTTCAGTGGTAATGTAGTTATTTTCGAGGGGTTCAAAATTCAGGGCAGGATCTTTGGTGAAAATACCAATAATGCCGGGGAAATACATGTCTCCGTGCTGCCAGTGAAAGTCGTGGGTCTCTATTCGCAGCAGATCATCAGATGCAAGGTCCAGGTAGGGAAGGATATTACCGGTTAGTACACCATCGGCAAAAAACGCAGGCGTTTCGCCCATGCGTTGCTTACTCGTGGCATCGGTCATCAGATGTCTGGCATTTTCGCCTCGTCCCCTGATCCGCCAGGCCGGGATCAGTTCGTTGGCAATTTCATAAACGTCATCCAGGGGGATATAGGCATCCGGATTGTAAATATGGTTGGCTTCACTATATAGCAGGGGAGGGAATACCTCCTGATCCGCTTCCCTGGTTTTTGAGTAATACTGAAGGTCGTAAACTTTTTGTACGCTTACAATATCCTGACTCTCTGAAATATAATCAACCTGATTCAGGTTTAATGGATCAGGTGGGGCGCTGAACGGGAACGCCACTTCTGTTTTGTCGAACAGGGAAATGTTTTTGTTTTCCGCACCTTCTTCCGGGGCAAGGGAAAAAAACAGGGTGGCATCATCATAGTATGAGCCCAGCAGAAAATGGAACAACCCGTCTTCACAGGTATCGGCATATTTTAAATTGACCAGTGTATCCTGTTTGTTTAAAATCACCCTGTTTCCCGCCACGGCTTCTCCGCTTGAATCGGTGACTTTTCCGCTGAGGATTATTCCCCGCGTTTCCATGAAATAAGGGAACGACCGCTCTTTGGGAGGATGAGGGTCACCGCCTTGAGCACTTTGGTGGATGTAATCTACAATGGACTTATTGTGTGCGAAAGTTGCTTTGTCGGGTACGACAGACAGGGAAAACTGCCCGTGGATTTCTTCGGGATCCGGACTTTTAATTTGAATCGACCCTTTTGTCCGCTGACTGATGATGCTGTCACTGACAGTCAGAATTAAAGACGGTAATTGTCTGTCCGAATGGCTCTGCGTTCTTTCGGTAAAGGAAGCCTGTGGTAATTCTTCTTCATGATGCGGTAAATCAGGATCCTGGTCAAAACGATTGGCAATGAAAACGTGTTTCCGGAATATGGTTGAAGCCTCCTGCTTGCGCATCCAATTGGTGAAGCCCAACAACTCATAATAACCGGTAGACAGGGTGTCTTCCAAATAAAATCCTCCCTGTGCGCTGCCATTGGCAAGCTCTATCCGCTGATGGTCAACTACCTCACGCTCATTGCGCAATACCAGGTAGGCATGGTTGCTTTTGTCGCCCTCATTGCCATTGAACAGGTAGAGGCTGAATAACAGCTGTTCACCGGCAATCAGCAGATCGCGGTCGGTGTGTATATACAGTTGTTCCTGCATGGAGGGGTTTTCCGGGACGACCTGTCCGTGCAGGCTGTTGGGGGCAACCGCTAACCAAAAACATAAACCGGAAACAAGAAAAAGTTTGGGGTACATGGACGATTGTTTGCTAATGATTATTATGATCCTACCCGCCGATCCAGAACGGGGGTCTTTCTTCTTCCAGGCAACCCTGCATCGGAATATCCTCAGTTTCTTCCCAGGTGGTGATTTCTGCCGAATCTTCACTGTAATTCATGATGATGCGGAAGCCATGCCTGGAAACGGATGAGGCTTCAAACAGGCCGATTGCCTGAATTTCAGGATTGCTGATGCATTCAATATTACCTGGCAGCTGGGCGGCGATCGGATCAAAAATATGCCCCTCGTCGCTTAGCTGCTCATGCTTTTTCTGATAAAAGTAGTGGCTGTCTTCGTTCAGGGAATAGAGATCCATGATCACAACCCTCGGGCTTGCATACCGACGGGACGGAAAATTATAAAACTGCATATATTCGGAACTACGGGGGATAAACGCAGTCCGGATTCTGTTCGATTCGGGCCGGGATACATCGCGTCTTACCAGGTTGGTGATTTCCCTGTATTGCCAGCAATATTCTGTAAGCGGGGGTGCGGAACCCATATCTATAGAGAGGGTATATTGCAGCAGCAAGTTTGTCCTGAAGCGGAAGCGGGCTGGTTCTTTTTCCTGGCTGCCAGTTTCAATGTAGAGATGCTTTCCGGCAAACTCCCTTTGGTAAAGGCGGTCAGAAACACCGGATCCAAAATACTGGAAGTCACTACCGGTTACTGCCTCCACATTGCTTAACCGCACCGGAGGAGGTACTTTCTGTGGTGAAGACCGGAACTCTTCGCCATCGGCTGTTACAATATGCAGCACGTAACTTTCACCCACACGGGCTGAAAAACTGCCTGGCGTAAGGTATTCTCCAGTTCCGATGTCCCGCAGTTCAGTCTCTGTCCCCTCCGAATCGGTAATGGTAACGGTGGCGTTTCTGGCGGGCCTTCTATGCCTGCCTTCTCCATAAACCCCTGTATAACTCAGCCGGATGGTATGCGGCCCTGAACCATTTGTGATCAGGCCCTCCACAACGAGGTGCTCCTGATCAACCCTGAGGTCCGGTTCGTAAATGTCCTGGCATCCTGATCCCATAATCAGGGTGAGGAGGAAAACCGGTATCAGGTATCTGATGTTGGGAAATGATCTCATTGAATATGGTTTATAATGCTTCGTCGGGAATTAAAAGGTAAAATTATAGGTTACTGTGGGTAGTGGTCTGCCAAGAATGTATAATTGATAAAGGTTGAAGGGGTCAATGGGATCCAGTTGTCCGTGAGTTCTCTGATAGAAAACTGAGTAAGGGTTTTTCCTGCCGTACAGGTTCATAACGGATATGGTCCAGCTTCCGCCGCGCCCTTCGATTCCAAGGTTTTTCCCGATATGCAGGGAAACGTCGAGGCGGTGAAAGTCAGGGAGGCGATACTTGTTCCGGTCTGAGAAATGGACCAGGATATCACTTCCGTGCCAGTAGGTGTGTTCGGGCAGGGTAACGGGACGTCCGGTGCTGTATGAAAAGGTGGCTGATAACCTGAGCCTCCTTGTCAATTCATAGGAAGCGTTCACCACCAGGTTATGCGGACGGTCATAATTTGCCGGAAACCAGCTGTTCAGGTTGATCTGGTCCTCCCTGTCGCCATGTTGCGTCCTGCGTTGAGAGGAGGAATAGGTATAGCTTGTCCAGCCTGTGAGGGTACCGCTGTTTTTACGAATGTATAACTCAGCCCCGTAACTGTAGCCATCGGCCCGGAGAATGTCGGTTTCAAGGTAAGGATTCATGACCACCTCTGCACCACTCCGGTATTCAATGATGTCATCGAGGTTTTTGTAATAGACCTCCAGTGAAGTTTCCAGGGTATTGTCAAAGAAGTTATGAAAATACCCCAGGGCGAACTGATCACTTTTTAACGGGGGGATATGGGAGTCGCTGAGTTTCCAGATATCCGCGGGTGCCATGATGGATGTGTTGGATATCAGGTTGATGTACTGGTAATTCCGGTTGTAGCTCAGTTTCCAGGAGCTGTTTTCGCGCATGCTGTATCTGAACCCGATGCGGGGTTCGAATCCACCATAGTCCGACATAACGTCACCGCTTTCGTAGCTGAGACTGTCGGTAATATTTTCCACGCGTTTCGGGGCATCTTCCGCGTATTTGTAAACCGTACCCGGACCGTGCTGGAAATAGTGGGTGTATCTTGCACCCAATTCCAGGCTCATATGATCGGCAATCCGGAAATCATCGCTGATGAATGCGGAAACTTCCAGCCCCTGTTCCTGCTCCATCAGTGAAGGGGCAATTCGGGATGATTCTCCCAGTGGCAATAATTCCCCCGGTTCAATTTCGTACCGTATGGCCTGCACACCTGCCTCAAAATGGTGTTTGCTGCCCGGAATATAGGACAATATATATTTTGCGGTCTGATAGTTGATTCCTGAATTCATTCTGTAATCCATGTGAGATTGCAGCTCACTTTCTTCAAAAATCCTGTACCGGTAGTCACTCATTCCCACAGTCAGCATAGCAGACAGGTTGCTGCTGAATGAAGTGTTCAGTCTGGCAGATGCAAGGAGATTGTTGTATTCATGGGTGGTTTCTTGCCCGAACCCGAAGCGGTCAAAACTGTGGTACCCAAAAAGAGTCAACCGGTTGTTCTCATTCAATGCGATGTTTAACGTGCCGGTCACATCATGAAAGCGCGCTGTGCTGTTCATCAGGTCTTCATCATTGGTATAGTCAAGCAGGAAATCAGAGTAGGATGTCCTGCCCCCCACATAAATGCTTGCCCTATCCTCTATAATGGGGGTTTCCAGCAGCAGTCGACTGTTCAGCAGCCCAATGCCGCCCTGCACATTGGTGCCGTCTTTGTCCAGGCTGTTTTTCAGTCTGATATCCATCACTGAGGAGGCCCTTTCACCGTAACGGGGTGGGATGCCGGCTTTGATCAGGGTGACATCCGAAATCAGATCCGCATTGATTACCGAGATTAGACCCAGGAGGTGTGATGAATTAAACAGGGCTACATTTTCAATGAGAATCAGGTTTTGATCTGCATCTCCG
>PWGY01000148.1 GCA_003554665.1 Bacteroidales bacterium
CATCGGTATCTACCGCAGTGAGCTTGAAACGGAAATGAATGAGGTGCTGGCCCATTCGGAACACCATATGGAAAAGGCCAGTCCTGAGGGCCTGCTGAATAACTTTGTGGCCGACCTGATCCTTGAAATGGGTGAGTCATTGTACGATCCGGATGACGGATCAGCCATCGATTTCTGTTTGCTTAATTACGGAGGGTTGCGCACCAGCATCCCGGAAGGACCAGTTACACGTGGTAGAATTTTTGAGCTGATGCCTTTTGAAAATGAAATGGTTGTAATCACACTTTCAGCAGAAAAAACCAGAGAATTGTTTGATTATCTTGCTCTGGCAGACAGGGGCATGCCGGTTTCCGGAATCAGGTTGGATATCGGGGAAGACCGGAGCTGGGAAGCAGAAATCAGGAGTACCCCTTTCGAAGATCGCAAATATCGGGTGCTGACATCCGATTACCTTGCCGGTGGTGGGGATAACATGACCTTTTTTCTTGACCCCCTGGATGAGGAATACCTCAATATGCGCATCAGGGATGCCATTATTCAGTATCTTCAGCAGGCAGACAGTGAAGGAAGAAAAATTTCAGCAGAACTGGACGGAAGAATTAGTCAATAAGTATGAAAGGCATGAACAGAAGACATTTTTTGAAAACAATGGGAATTGCGGGTGCCACAGCCCTTGCCTTTCCTGCCATGGCGCTTCGTGACCCGGTCCGGGAAAAACTTCGCATTCTCCATACCAATGACACCCACAGCCGGCTGGAACCCTATCCCTCCGATGACCCAAATTACCCGGGTATGGGCGGATATGCCCGCCGGGCCACGATGATCAGAACTGCCCGCGAAGAAAATGAAAACCTGCTGTTACTCGATGCAGGTGATATTTTCCAGGGAACACCCTATTACAACTTATACAACGGAGAGCCCGAGCTCAAGCTAATGAGTAAAATGGGGTACGATGCGGCTGCGTTTGGCAATCATGAATTTGACAATGGACTGGATGGTTTTGCGGAAGTCCGGCACCACGCCACCTTTCCTTTTCTTGCGGCCAATTATGACTTCAGCCAGACCATCCTGGACGGGAAGATCGATGCTTATAAGGTTTTGCACAAGGGTGATCTGACCATTGGTATATATGGCCTCGGCATTGAATTTGAAGGCCTTGTAAGCCGGTCTCTTTACGGTGACACCAAATACCATGACCCCATAGAAAAGGCCAGAGAAATTGAGGAAATACTGCAAAGCCGTTACCACTGTCAGCTTATCATCTGTCTTTCGCATCTTGGATACCGTTACAGCGACGATAGGGTTAGTGACAGGGTGATTGCATCAAACACCAGCCATACGGATATCATTATCGGAGGACACACCCATAATTTACTGGATCCTCCGGCTAAAGTGGAAAATCAGCAGGGAAAAATTGTCACCATAGGTCAGGCGGGTTACGGTGGCACTTACCTTGGCTCCATGTCAGTTTTTTATGATCAACCGGATGGGGAAAAATTCATCGAATCGAATACAACAAAAATTTAAAATATACAAGGGTAAAAACGTTTTTTTATTCACTTTTTTTGGGCAAATTTTGTTGATAATTTCATCTCAAAACATGCATTTTTTCTAAGTGTTGAGGATCAATCCAAAACACTTGTTTAGTCATTTAATTAAACATCTGAATTAAACCAGAGCAACGAATGAAGAATAATTACGAAAAGGTTTGGATGGGTTGTTTGGAAGTCATAAAGGACAACATAAGTCCCAATAGCTTTAATACCTGGTTTGCTCCCATAAAGCCGGTTCGTTTGAAAGACAATGTGCTAACACTTCAGGTTCCCAGCCAGTTTTTTTACGAGTGGCTGGAAGAACATTATATTGATTTGTTGAAAAAAACCATCAAGAAAGAACTTGGCCCCGAAGGACGCCTGGAGTACAGTATTGTGATGGACAATACCCAAAATGCAAGCCAGACGCAACCTTATACCGTGCATGCCCCCACGCTCAACAAAAAGGCCCTGAAAAATCCGCCGATCAATATGCCGGTGGATCTGAGCAATAACAAAACCCAGGACAGATCCGTTCCCAATCCTTTTGTGATACCTGGGCTGAAAAAACTGAATGTACATCCCCAACTCATTGATTCATACAATTTTGATAATTTTATTCAGGGAGATTGCAATCGTCTGGCAAGAAGTGCGGGCCTGGCAGTTGGCCAAAACCCGGGAAAAACATCATTTAACCCCCTGCTTATATACAGCTCAAACGGTTTGGGTAAAACACATCTCGTCCACGCCATTGGGATTGAAGTCAAAAATCTTTATCCGGAAAAGACCGTTTTATATGTTACGGCAGAACAATTCACCAACCAGTTTATCGATTCCATTCGTAACGGCAACCAAAATGATTTTGTGCATTTTTACCATATGATTGATGTCCTGATCATGGATGATATACATTGTCTGGCAGGCAAACCAAAGACCCAGGATGTATTTTTTCACATTTTCAATCAGTTGCACCAAAACGGAAAACAGATTGTAATAACCAGCGATACCCCACCCGTTGAAATGAGCGGAATTGAACCCCGCCTGCTGTCACGCTTCAAATGGGGATTATCTGCTGATTTGCAAGTGCCTGACTTTGAAACACGCATCGCCATATTGCAGAAGAAAATTTTCAATGACGGGGTGGACATGCCCGGAGAGGTTCTTGAACTGATCAGTTCCAAAATCGACACCAATATCCGCGAAATGGAAGGTGCACTGATATCCATCCTTGCGCAGTCTTCCATGAACAGAAAAGACATCACACTTGAGCTCGCTTCTCAGGTGATCGATAAGTTTGTCAAAAAGGCACCGAAAGAGATTACCATTGATTATATTCAGCAAGCCATCTGCAATTACTTTGAGATTCCCATGGAAAAGCTCAAATCCAAAAGCAGGAAAAGAGAAACAGTTCAGGCCAGACAACTGGCCATGTATTTCTCCAAATTGTACACAAAATCATCACTGGCGGTAATCGGGAACAAATGCGGCAACAAAGACCATGCAACAGTTCTTCATGCATGTAAAACCGTGAAGAACCTGGTCGATACCGACAAAAAATTCAAAAAACATGTGGAAGAACTTGATGGCCTTTTGTCCATGACCTAAAAAAGTTTTTTACGGCCAGATTCATATCTTTGTCCCCGGGAAAAAACTTTCCGGGTTTTTTTATAAAAAAATTGTGAGATGAAAATTCTAATGGTCTGTTTGGGAAATATCTGCCGTTCTCCTTTGGCAGAAGGGATCATGAAAGAAAAATTCAGAAAGAATGGCATCAATGCAGAGGTAGACTCGGCAGGAACTGCAGCATTCCACGTCGGTGAACCACCTGACGAACGCTCCATAGATATTGCCCTCAGGCATGGCATTGACATCTCGGGGCAGCAGGCAAGACAGTTCGAGGTCAGTGACTTTGACAACTTCGAAAAAATATACGCCATGGACAGGCAGAACCTCAAAAACATAATTGACCTGGCACGAGATGATAAAGACCTTGGAAAAGTAGAAATGATTCTCAATGAAGTTCATCCGGGAGAGGACCGCGAGGTTCCGGATCCTTATTACGGGGGTAAAAACGGTTTTGAAAAGGTGTACCGTATGCTGGACGAAGCCTGTGAAAAGATTGTTCGGGACTGACAGCGCTTCGCGCCGGTTGTTGGTTCTCATGGGCCATGTGATGAGGAAACTGCCCATAATCAGGGAAAAGGATTGGAAGGTTGCAGGTTGGATTGACCCTTGCGGGTCACATGTTAATGGCTGTTGGTTGAATTGACCCTTGCGGGTCACAATTATTGAACATATTTTGACCCCTGCGGGGTCACTTGTCACTATGAAGCCCAGTAAAAATGATATTCTGCGGGTCAGGGAGGTTATCGGACCTTACGTGCATCGAACGCCGGTATTCACATGTCATGCCCTAAACCGGATTACCGGTAGTGAATTGTTTTTTAAATGTGAAAACTTTCAGAAAGGAGGAGCTTTTAAGTTCCGGGGTGCTTCACATGCCGTAATGATTTTATCAGAGGAGGATGCAAAGCGTGGTGTAGCCACCCATTCATCAGGTAATCATGCCCAGGCTCTGTCACTTGCAGCAAGAATGCGGGGAATCCGGGCCCATATTGTAATGCCGGAAACAGCCCCTCGCATTAAAGTAACAGCGGTTAAGTCTTACGGAGGACAAATCACTTTTTGCCGGCCGACCCTCGCAGACAGGGAAGCCACGCTGGAAAGGATCATAGAGGATACAGGTGCCGTGGAAATCCATCCTTACAATGATTACCGCATTATCGCCGGGCAGGCAACAGCAGCGGCCGAACTATTTGAACAATGCAAAGACACGGATCGCCTGGTCACGCCTGTAGGGGGCGGTGGATTATTGAGTGGTAGTATTTTAAGTACCATTTATTTCTCAGCGGCAACAAAAGTTTACGGAGCTGAGCCTGAGCAGGCCAATGACGCCTGGCAATCATTCAACGAAAAAAAACTGATCCCGGTTCGAAACCCTCAGACCATTGCAGACGGACTACGAACTTCCTTAGGTAGCCGCACCTTTCCGATTATCCTGGATGGAGCAGAAGACATTCTCACCACCTCTGAGGCGCGAATTATTGAAGCCATGCAGCTCATTTGGGAAAGGATGAAGATCATTGTTGAACCAAGCTCGGCAGTTCCACTGGCAACCATTCTGGATCACCCAGCCTTGTTCTCCGGTAAAAAAACCGGTGTGATTTTGTCAGGGGGCAATGTGGATCTGTATCGCCTTCCCTGGTTGGAAAAAGTATCACCATAACTAGAATATACCTCCTTCATGAAAAATAGAACCGGTACCATCTATTTAATCCCCTCCTCGCTGGGTGAAGAGCGGCTTGAATCAGTATGGCCGGAGGGCAACAGGGATATCATAAACAAATTGCGGATATTTATTGTGGAAAACCTTCGTACCGCCCGGCGTTTTCTGAAACAAGCCGGGTATAAACAACTGATCGACGACACCACATTTTATGTATTGAACAAACATACCTCCGCTGAAGAATACAGCCGTTTCCTGCAACCGGCCCTTACGGGGAATTCCATCGGTTTATTGTCTGAAGCCGGTTGTCCATGTATTGCCGATCCGGGCCAGGTCATTGTACACCGCGCCCATGAACTGGGGATTCAGGTCAAACCACTGACTGGGCCTAGTTCCATCATGCTGGCTTTGATGGGCTCAGGGATGAACGGACAACATTTTCAATTTCATGGGTACCTGCCCATACACAAAGAATCCCGCGATAAGAAAATAAAGGAACTGGAAGCGGAAAGCCAGCGAACCGGTACCACTCAAATATTCATGGAAGCCCCTTACAGAAACAATTCGCTGACAGAAAGCATACTTAGGTTATGCAAAGCGCGTACCCGTCTTTGTGTGGCAGCTGAACTTACCATGCCGGATGAATACATTCACACAAAAACCATTGGCAGCTGGCGTAAAGCAAAAATGACCGATCTCCATAAGAGACCGGCCATTTTTCTTATCCATGCCGGTAAAAACCCGGACTAATACCGGAAGTAAACCGTACTTCAAATACCGGAATCATCCCCGGGTTAAAGCTTTTTACGGTAGGCAAAAGCCATAAAGCCTATACCTGCAAGTATGGCTGGTATACTCAGTATCTGCCCCATGTTGAGCAGCATCTCTTCCTCAAACGGAGATTGGGGTTCTTTAATAAACTCCACAAGGAACCTGGCGGTGAACATAAATAAGGCAAAGAAACCGGTGAAAAAGCCCACGGGCACTTTTGTCCGTTTCCTGATATATATCCATCCAAGGGAAATAAATAAGACAAGATAAGCCAGGCCTTCATAGATCTGAGTCGGATGCTTGGGCACCTCTTCTCCCCTGGCTTCAAAAACGAACCCCCATGGCAGGCTGGTTTCCACACCATAAATTTCTGAGTTCATTAAGTTCCCCATTCGTATAAAAAAGGCAGCCAGCGCAACAGGGATGACCACCCTATCGAGCAACCAGGTAAAAGATTGATTGCTGACCTTCTTCTGAAAGTAATACAGGGCGATCAGAATCCCGATGGCACCGCCATGACTGGCCAAACCTCCCTGCCAAATATAGAATACCTCGATTAAGTTCTGGGAATAATAATCGAAATCATAGAAAAAACAGTGACCCAGCCTGGCACCTGCAATGCTGCCAACAGCCATGTATATCAAAATGCTGTCGGCCTGTTTTTCCGGAATATTTTCTTTGATAAAAATTCTGCGGATGATTTCATACCCAAGAAAAAAAGACAGGGCCCAGAACAATCCATACCATCTGACCGCTAAACTTCCGATACGAAAGATTTCCGGATTGGCATCCCAACTGACTTGCAATAAATCCATGATCTTTGTTAAAATAATTTATGCTTATCTCTCAAAATCAATTAGTTCCACATCAAATACAACTGTTTCATCAGGAGGTACCGGTCCTTCTCCCTCATCACCATAAGCCAGGTAAGACGGGATTATCAGGCGGGCTTTGCTTCCTTTTTTAAGCAGAGAAAAACCAATATCAAGGCCTTCAAGAACCTGCCCGGCACCCAGAACAAAGCGCATGGGCTCACTACGTTTTACCGATGAGTCAAATAAAGTGCCATCAGAGAGGTAGGCAGAATAGTGAACCACCAGTATATGGCCTTTTTCGGGTTGCTCACCTTTACCTTCTTCAACAAGAATGTATTGAAGCCCTGATGTGGTATGCAAGGTATCCAAATCATCCACCTCAAAAGGCCGGGGTTTGTCAATGTGTTCCGCTCCAAGAATTTCTATATCAAAAATAAGATCCGTCTTGCCGGGGATAGGGCCCCTGCCCTGCTCACCATAAGCTAGCTGGTAAGGAACCCATAATCTGACCTGGTCGCCTACACGGAATTCGGGTAAGGCTTTTTCCCATCCGGGAAGCACCATTCCACTGCCAAGAACAAAACTCAATGGCTCATCCCTGTCATAGGATGAATCAAACACAGAGTTTTCATCATCCAGATACCCTGTATAATGCAGGCTTACTCTCATATCATCCTCGAGATCAGAACCCTGACCTTCTTCCACAATGAAATAATGAATGCCTTCAGCCAGTTCGGTTCGGTCCTCTCTTACCGCTTCCAAAGGTTCAGCAGGAGGAGTTACTTCCAAAAGCTCCAAATCAAACTTCAGGGTTTCATTTTCAGGCACAGGTCCAAATCCCATATCACCATAGGCAAGCTCGGGCGGAATTGTAAATGAAGCTTTAGCCCCTTCACGCAGCAACAAAATACCCTCTTCCCATCCAGGCAAAACCTGACCGCTGCTGAGACGAAAACTGACAGCCTCCTCCCTTTCATAAGAAGAGTCAAACACAGAACCGTCGGCGAGCATTCCGGTATAGTGGACCTTTACCAGGTCACCGGTTGATGGCCTGGGACCGTCTCCCTGCCTGTGAATGGTGTAAACCAATCCACTCTCAGTGGTTCTTTTCACTGTTTCGGGCTCAGGTTCAGGTTCAGGATCAGGATCTGTTACCCGGAATAACTGACAGCTTCCGAACATTAACAGCGGTAGCAAAGAAAACAGAACAATGCTAAAGACCCTGTAAACAAATGGCTTCCGAACAAAAAGAGGTTTAACCTGCATGATATGGTCTCCTTAATTAAGAAGGATCTGCAACTTCAACCAACTCCACATCAAATACAAGCGTGCTGAAAGGCGGGATCATATCCCCTGCCCCCATTTCACCATAAGCCAGACTGGAAGGAATAACCAACTTTGCTTTTCCACCTTCACGCATCATTCCAATGCCTTCATCCCAGCCCTGAATCACACGGCCTTCTCCTACGACGAACTCCAGAGGCTCACCTCTTTCGTATGAAGAGTCAAATACCGTACCGTCAAGCATACGTCCTTCATAATGTACAACCACTGTCTGCCCGGATTCTGCTGTTGGGCCGTCACCCGGCTCTTTTTCTACAAAATAAAGCCCGCTGGCTGTAGGGTCCACAGTAATTCCTTCCTCATCCAGGTAATCCTGCCTGAGTCCTTCTTCCGCATCCGCACGCTCCATATCCGCTTGCATTTGTTCCTCCATGATCCTTTCCTGCTCTTCCTCGAACTCTTCTTCATTCATGGCGCGCTTTAATTTGACGTCGAAGGTAAGTTTGCTGCCTGGCTCAATAAAAGGAGGCAGTTCCATCATTCCGGCTGTCTGCATGAAAAATTCTTCCGCATCGATGCGGAAAGAAGCACTATCGCCAATAGCCATCATGCTCAATCCCTCATAAATATCCCCAGGATATTCAGGATCGATCAACTGCAGGTACATGGGCATCCCCTGATCAGCGTTATCGAACAGCACGCTGTCTTCCACGCGGTAAACCATGTTCATGCTCAAAATACTCTCCATATCAGGGGTTTCACCTCCGCTGCGCTCATGGAACATATATTCCAAACCACTTTCAGCCTGTTCAAAATCCCTGTCGGCAGCAGGTCCGCAACTTGCAACTACAGCCAGCATGGTCATAATAATCAAAATTCTTGCTTTTTTCATAACAAATCTCTTATCGGGTTTTTAATGATTTGACAAAGTTATTTAAATTAGTTCCAAAAGTTCAACCTCATAAATAATTGTGGCCCGTCTGGGGATCGATTTTCCGTCTCCGGGAAGTCCGTGTGCGAGATGTGACGGCATGATAAAAATTGCCTGATCACCTTCGCGCAACAAAAGAATTGCTTCCTCCAGTCCACTCACCACACCACCTTGACCAATGGTAAACATCAAGGGTTCACCCTCATTATCAGACGAATATACCGGATCGCCCGTAAGAAGATATATGGTATAATCGACCACTGCGGTTTGACCATTTGACGCCCTGGAACCCTCTCCGGAAGAGGTAATCCGGTAACAGATCGGAAG
>PWGY01000170.1 GCA_003554665.1 Bacteroidales bacterium
ACAAAATCCAACCTTTCATAGTTTTTTGTAATTTTGCCCGGTTAACTCACTTAGTTTAAGCACAAATATTATACCAAAACAAGGACATGGCAAAGGCATTTTCCACCAGGGCAGAGAACTACTCAAAATGGTACAACGACATTGTTCAGCATGCAGGTCTGGCTGAAAATTCCGCAGTCAGAGGCTGTATGGTGATCAAGCCTTACGGCTATGCCATTTGGGAGAAAATGCAGGCGGGGCTGGACAAGATGTTCAAGGATACCGGGCATTCCAACGCTTACTTCCCGTTGTTTATTCCCAAATCGTTTTTCAGCAGGGAGGCCGACCATGTGGAAGGGTTTGCAAAGGAGTGTGCTGTGGTCACCCATTATCGCCTTAAGGAAGATGAAGAGGGCGGTGGAATTGTTGTGGACGATGACGCCAGACTCGAAGAAGAGCTGGTGGTTCGCCCCACCTCGGAAACCATTATCTGGGATACCTACCGCCAGTGGGTGCAGTCGTACCGGGATCTGCCTATCCTGGTCAATCAATGGGCCAATGTGGTGCGCTGGGAAATGCGTACCAGGATGTTCTTGCGTACGGCTGAGTTTTTGTGGCAGGAAGGGCATACCGCCCATGCCACCAGGGAAGAAGCCCTGGAAGAAACCTACCAGATGCTGGATGTATATGCTGATTTTGCGGAAAACCACATGGCCATCCCGGTTCTCAAAGGGATCAAGTCAGCCAGTGAACGTTTTGCCGGTGCAGAAGAGACGTTCTGTATTGAAGCTCTGATGCAGGATGGAAAGGCTTTGCAAGCCGGTACTTCCCATTTCCTCGGACAGAATTTTGCCAAGGCCTTTGATGTGAAGTTCGCCAGCAAAACCGGTCAGCTTGAATATGTATGGGCCACATCCTGGGGTGTGTCCACACGTCTGGTCGGAGCTTTGATTATGGCGCATTCTGATGACCGCGGGTTGGTACTTCCTCCCAAACTTGCTCCCATCCAAACGGTTATTGTGCCCATCTACAAGAATGATGAACAATACAAGCTGGTTTGCGAAAAAGCCGCGGAGATCAAAAAAGAGCTGGAGCAGTTCGGGATTCAGGTAAAACTGGACGACAGAGACACCCATAAACCCGGCTGGAAATTCAGTGAATATGAATATAAAGGGGTTCCGGTGCGTATTGCCATTGGCCCCCGTGATGTGGAAAAGGGTACCGTGGAACTGGCCCGCAGGGATACCCTTGAAAAGGAAATTGTGCCGGCGGACAACCTTGGGGAAAAGGTTCAGGGATTGCTTGAAACAATTCAAAAAGCGCTATATGAGAAGGCTCTTGAATTTCGTGAGGCCAATACCAGGAAAGTGGATAGCTGGGAAGAGTTCAGGCAGGTACTGGATGATAAGGGAGGCTTTTTGCTTGCACACTGGGATGGAACCCCGGAAACAGAACAGCGGATTAAAGAGGAAACCAAAGCCACCATCCGCTGTATCCCACTTGAAAGGGCCGGAGAAGAGGGTAAATGTGTGTACTCGGGGAAGCCTTCACCGGGCCGGGTTGTGTTTGCCCGGGCATACTGAATTGGCTTGCTTTTTGTTGCAAAACTTTTTGCTATATTCCGTTGTATTTTTAACTTTATCAGATGATGTCAATCCCCGTACGTATAATTTTTCTGTTGTCAGTTGTCCTGTTACTGTTTTATCCGGCCGATATGCAGTCTGGGGAACCCGCCGGGTCAGGTACTGCCGGGCAGATGCCGGATACCCTGACGCAAGATACCCTTACACATGATACCCTGATGCAAGACACCCTGACGACGGATACCATGGTTATTGATGATTTTTCTGAACATCACCCCCTTGAATGGGATGATGTGAAACAGGATCCCAGAACAGCCTACCTGTTAAGGGCACACCGTGAGGCAGTTGACCGGCAATTGGGTATTCCGGGCTTCAGAATTCATCTGTATATGGATTCAGGGAACCGGGCAAGGCTGAATACACAGCGTGAACAGGCCGATTTTGAAGAAGAATATCCGGATATTCCGTCTTATATACTTTACGAAGAGCCCTACTTCAAATTAAGGGTTGGTGACTTTCGTACACGACTGGATGCCCGGAGATTCCTTGAAAAGATCAGGGATGATTATTCCTCCGCCTATATCGTGGTGGATCTGATTAATTTTCCGCAAATAGACTAATTCCTGTCGGCTGCATTCAGGTCTTCATAGGCAGTTTTCAGTCGATCACGCATACTTTCTTCCCCTTTCCGGAGCCACTTTCTCGGGTCATAATATTTCTTATTTGGCTTGTCCGGGCCCTCAGGGTTTCCGATCTGCCCCTGCAGATAGCCTTCATTATTCCGGTAGAAATCTTTTATGCCGGCCCAGAAAGCCCATTGGGTGTCGGTGTCAATGTTCATTTTGATCACCCCATAAGAAATCGCTTCCCGGATCTCTTCCTGGCTTGAACCACTTCCGCCGTGGAACACAAAGCTGACAGGTTTAGGCCCTGTGCCAAAAGTTTTTTCAATGTGTGACTGGGAATTCTTCAGGATAATGGGCTGAAGTTGCACATTTCCCGGCTTGTATACGCCGTGTACATTTCCGAATGCTGCGGCAATGGTAAATCGCGGGGAAACTTCGCTGAGTTTCTGATACATTTCGGCAACTTCCTCGGGTTGTGTGTATAATTTTGAACTGTCGATGTCAGAATGATCCACCCCGTCTTCTTCTCCACCTGTAACGCCAAGCTCAACTTCCAGTGTCATCCCCATTTTGCTCATTCTTTGCAGGTACCGGCGGCTGATCTCAATGTTTTCTTCGAGGGGTTCTTCAGACAGATCCAGCATATGCGAGCTGAATAGCGGTTTGCCGGTGGCTTTATAGTGTTCTTCGCTTGCATCGAGTAATCCGTCAATCCAGGGGAGCAGTTTTTTGGCCGCGTGGTCGGTATGCAGGATAACCCTTACGCCGTAGGCTTTTGCCATCATATGAATGTGTTTGGCACCTGACACTGCACCTGCTACTGCTGCTTCCTGGTTGTCATTCGGCAGGGAATTGCCTGCAAAGAACCTGGCACCTCCGTTGGAGAACTGAATGACAACCGGTGAGTTGACCTCCCGGGCTGCTTCCAATGTTGCATTCACTGAGTTTGTACCAACAACGTTGATCGCCGGCAAAGCAAAATTGTGCTCTTTGGCAATTCTGAATACTTCCTGTACCTCATCTCCGGTCAATACCCCTGGTTCAAGGTGCTTCATTAAATTAGCTGTCATTTATTTCCTGTTTTATGAGTTGTAAATCGATTTGGCTATCCAAAATTAACAAATAAAACCATAATTTTGCTTCTTGATTTGAGTAAGCCGGATGGCCCAGGTTTCCTAATTAATGATTTTAAACCAAGAATTTCTGTTTTGAAAATTGCAGTAAACACCCGTTTGCTTTTACCAGGAAAACTTGAAGGAATAGGGTGGTTTGCCTATCAGAGCCTGAAGAGAATTGTCAGGTCCCATCCTGAAGCTGACTTTCATTTTCTGTTTGACAGGCCATATAGCAACGAATTTATTTTTGCCCCAAACGTGAACCCGGTTCGTTTGTTTCCTCCGGCCAGGCATCCTTTTCTGTATTATTGTTATTTTGAACAATCTATTACCCGCTATCTGGACAAAACGAGCCCGGATCTTTTTTTGTCTCCTGACGGGTTTTTATCAACCCGTTACCGGGGAAAACAGCTTCCTGTGTTTCACGACCTGAACTTTATGCATTTTCCCCATTTTCTTCCCTTGCTGACCAGGAAGTATTACCTGCATTATTTCCCAAAATATGCCGGTAAAGCTTACCGGATCGCTACTGTTTCTGAATACTCAAAGACAGATATTGCCCGGACTTTCAGTTATCCGGAAGAAAAGGTGGATGTTGTGTATAATGGCGTAAATCAGGGTTTTGCGCCTGTCAGTGAATCAGTGGCCCGGGCTACCAGGCAAGAGTTTACCAGCGGACGGCCCTATTTTGTATATATCGGATCTTTGCATAAAAGGAAGAATATCGTCAATATGCTGCGTGCTTTTGATGCTTTTCGTAAAGATGACCATGAACAACACAAGCTTTTGATTATCGGAGCACCCATGTTCGGATCAGGCGATATACGAAAGGCATTTGCTTCCATGGTGCACAAGAATGATGTGCTGATCATTGGCAGGCAATACGGAGAGGTGTTGTGCAGGCTTGTTGGCTCCGCACGGGCTCTTTTACTTGTTTCTCATTTTGAGGGGTTTGGTATTCCGATTATTGAGGCCATGCAGAGTGAGGTGCCGGTAATAACCTCTGATGTGGCAAGCATGCCGGAGGTTGCCGGTGATGCGGCACTGTTTGCCTCTCCCGGCTCAATTGATCAGATAGTTGATGCCATGCGGCGCATTGTCAGTGATGACAAATTGCGTGAGGAACTCATCCGGAAAGGGCGACAACAAAGATTACGCTTTTCCTGGGATAAAACCTCGGAACGGCTATGGCACAGCATGGAGAAATGCATTTCTGGCTGACCTCAGTTAAAAAATTGGTTGTATTTTTGGAGTTTAATAAACACATATTATTCGTTGTATTATGATTCGTCTACAGAGGCAAAGAGTATTCGATCTGCTGAAAAAAGACAGCAGCCACTTGCTGAACAAGGAGATCAATGTCAAAGGCTGGGTGCGTACCCGCCGCGGAAATAAAAATGTGGCTTTCATTGCCCTGAACGACGGTTCCATTATTCATAACCTCCAGATTGTGGTTGATGTCAAAGCCTTTCCGGATGAAGAATTATTGCGCAAGATCACTACAGGTGCATGTATATCTGTAAACGGCAAGTTGGTTCAGTCGCAGGGTAAGGGACAGGCTGTGGAGGTTCAGGCATCTGAGATCCATCTTTACGGAACGGCTGATCCCGAAAAGTACCCTTTACAGAAAAAGGGGCATACCCTGGAGTTTCTCCGGGAGATTGCGCATTTGCGGCCCCGAACCAATACATTCGGTGCTGTATTTCGTATCCGGCATGCCCTTTCTTTTGCCATTCACCGCTTTTTTAATGAAAACGGGTTCTTTTATTTGCATACACCCATTATTACAGGCTCTGATGCGGAGGGTGCCGGTGCAATGTTCCGGGTCACCACACTGGATATGCAAAATATTCCCCTGGATGAGGATGGGAAAGTGGATTACAGCCAGGATTTTTTCGGCAAAGAGACCAATCTGACCGTGTCGGGTCAGCTTGAAGGTGAACTGGGAGCACTTGCCCTGTCCAATATTTATACTTTCGGACCCACTTTTCGGGCGGAAAACTCAAATACTTCCAGGCACCTGTCGGAGTTTTGGATGATCGAACCTGAAATGGCTTTCTATGACATTCATGACAACATGGATCTTGCTGAGTCTTTTCTGAGGTATCTGATCCGTTACCTCCTTGATTACTGCGAAGATGACCTGGCTTTTCTTGAAAAAATGTACGATAAGGACCTCACCAAACGGCTCCGGATGATTATTGACAATCAGTTTGAGCGCATTACCTATACGGATGCGATCGAGATCCTGGAAAACGCTGACCGGAGTTTTGAATACCCGGTTAAGTGGGGGGTTGACCTGCAGGCAGAACATGAACGCTACCTCGTGGAGCAGGAGTTTAAGCGCCCGGTGATCATTACTGACTATCCGAAGAGCATTAAGGCGTTCTACATGAAACTCAATGATGATGGGAAAACTGTGCGTGCCATGGACGTTCTTTTCCCGAAGATCGGAGAGATTGTGGGTGGATCGCAGCGTGAGGAAAATTACGATAAGCTCTGCGGTCGCGTAAAAGAAATGGGAATTCATGAAGAGGATGTGTGGTGGTACCTTGAAACACGTAAGTTCGGTACAGCCCCGCATAGCGGGTTCGGGCTGGGCTTTGAGCGTCTGATGCTTTTTGTAACCGGCATGGGAAACATTCGTGATGTGATTCCGTTTCCCAGGGCCCCCCAGAATGCTGAATTCTGATGTAATTATTTCGGACTGATTTCCCGCAATGCCATCAGGGCTATGACTTGCCGTTTCGGGAATTTCCTCTCCTGAAAGCATGGATGGTTTCTTTCAGGGTTTTTTTTTAAATTTGAGAGGAAATGATGGGTTGTTTACCGTCAGGGGTTTAATAATTTTTATAACTGTTTAATCGCATGTTAAAACAAAGTCTCCAACAGAAGTTTCTCCAGAAGCTGTCGCCACAGCAGATTCAGTTGATGAAACTGTTGCAGGTGCCTGCACTTTTACTGGATCAGCGGATTAAGCAGGAAATTGAGGAAAATCCAGCCCTTGAAGAAGGAGATGAGCATTATGATGAAATGGAGACGCAGTCGGATGATGAGTACGAAAGTGCCATGGATACGGGAGAAGATGTTGAAAGTGAAGATGTTGAGCAAAGTCCTGACGATGAATTTGATTTTGAAGACTATATAGAAGACGATGAAATACCGGATTACCGGCTTTCAGTCAATAACACAGCTGCAGATGATGAAGTAAAAGAAGTTCCCTCTGTTTCTTCCACCAGTCCGCAGGAAGCCCTTTTGACCCAGCTTGGATTGAGGGATATGTCGGACCGGGAGTACCTGATTGCCACCCACATTATCGGAAACATTGATGAGTCAGGCTACTTGCAAAGGGATATTCATTCTTTGATTGATGATCTGGCTTTCAATCAGAATATCGACACTGATTTTGCTGAGGTTCTGGGTTTGCTCAGGGTGATTCAGGGTTTTGATCCACCCGGTGTCGGGGCCCGGGACCTCCAGGAATGTCTTTTGCTGCAGGTCAGGAGAAAAGAACCTAAAACAAAGCCCATTGAGCATGCGACCATTATCCTTGAAAAAAACTTCAATGATTTTACCCGGAAACATTATGAAAAGATACTTAAGAAGCATGGCCTTACCAACGAGGAGCTGAAAGCGGCCATTGATGAAATATTAAAGCTAAACCCCAAGCCAGGCAACTCCTTGCAGGAATCGGGCAAAGCTGCACAGTATGTGGTGCCCGATTTTATCCTAAACCATAACGACGGGGAACTGGAGTTGAGCCTGAATTCATACAACACACCTGATCTTCGCATCAACCGGACTTATTCGGAAATGTTTCAGGCCATGGCAGAATCGCGCGGCAAGATGGACAAAAGACAAAAGGAAACATTGAATTTTGTCAAGCAAAAGCTGGACAGTGCCCGGTGGTTCATTGATGCGATCAGACAGCGGCAAAACACCCTGATGCTTACCATGCATGCCATATTGGAATTCCAGAAGGAGTATTTTCTGACCGGAGACGAGACCAAACTCCGCCCCATGATCCTGAAGGACATTGCCGATATGGTTCAACTTGATATTTCAACCATTTCACGGGTGGCCAACAGTAAATATGTTCAAACCCCATTCGGGACTTTTCTGCTGAAAGATTTTTTCTCTGAATCACTGCAAACTGATAAAGGAGAAGAGGTTTCAACGCGGGAGGTTAAAAAAATTCTTAAGGACTGTATTGAGTCGGAAAACAAAAGCAAGCCCCTGACCGATGATGAGCTTGCCGGTATTTTAAAAGAAAAGGGATATAACATAGCCCGGAGGACGGTTGCCAAGTACAGGGAACAACTTGACATTCCTGTGGCCAGGCTGCGAAAGGAGCTTTAGACATGATGCGTACACTGGAGGTAATTGCCCGGGGAGTATCAGCCCTGTTCCATCCGCTGGTTATTCCCACTTTGGGGATTTTCATTCTTTTCCAACTAAATACCTATATCAGTTTTTCCGTTACCACGGAGGCCCGGCGTTTTATCATGATCATGATATTTGTCAACACTGCCATTGCTCCGGTGCTGGCCATTCTTGTGCTGAAACGTCTTGGGTATATCAGGGACCTTTTGCTTGACGACCGCGGTGAACGAATCCTCCCACTGTTATTTTCCGCCGTCATGTTTTTTATGACTTATTACCTCCTGAGGCAACTTACACTCCCTTCACTGATTTATTTTTACGTAATGGGTGCTTCCGTGCTTGTTTTGCTGACGCTGTTGATCTCTTTCGCCTGGAAGATCAGCATACACATGGTTTCCCTGGGAGGGCTCACAGGCATGCTTATTGTCACGGCGGTTATTCTAAATGTGGATATTTCCCTGCTTATTACTGCTTTGATCCTTGTTTCCGGGGTAACTGCGGCATCACGGATATACCTTGGTGCACATATTCCGTCACAGGTGTATACCGGCTATCTGCTGGGTCTGATTGTAATGTTGATGTTATTTGCATACTTGCTGGCCTGATGCCGGCCTGGGTTTTGGCGGGGCTGGTTGCCGGACCTGGCAGCCCGGGGAGTACATGGTTCATGTGTTTATTCGGGTCAGAATAAGACCATGCCAAAAGGGATGCCTGCCCCTGCAGCATTGCGTGTTCGTGGTTCAGGTATTGATACGGATCAGAATAAGATCAAAGACAACCCGAGGGATACCGGATACATGTCTTCCGCGGAGTTGTCGTAGAAAACCCGGGTGAGCGGGTAATAAAAATGAAGGTTGACGCTTCCGTATCCCATCATGGCAGTCAGGCCAATGCGGTACTTTTCAATATTATCCAGGCTATGTTCCTTGATCTTTACTTCCCTTATTAATTCGATGGGAATTTGGTCGGCACCGGGAAGCAGAAAAGATTCTTCTCCCTCAAATTTGGTGTGCCCGCTGATAAGATAGCCGGCTTTTATTCCGGCATATATTCTGAAGGTTCTGTTTAGGTCGCGTGTACGGTACCTGAACTCTACAGGAACTTCAAGATAATTCAGGCTCAGCTTGTTTTTGTCGTAATCATCCTGGATGGGGGTGAAATCGTATTTTTCCTCCCAGCCTCCGGGGA
>PWGY01000083.1 GCA_003554665.1 Bacteroidales bacterium
AACCAACAACCGCGCAGCTCCGTCCACGATTTATGGGCAACCCCCAGTGCCTCAGCCCATGAGAACCAACAACCAAGGGGGCGTCAGCCCCCGACAACCGGATGCCGTTCAAAAACAGCGTCCTCGTCGAAGAGTTTCCTGCAGGTGACCAGGGTAAACATTTTTTTTGCGCCCAGGTGTTCCACAATTCTGATCATTTTCGGGTTGAAATCCCCGATCCAGGTAATGATCATCGATTTGTAATGGCCACGGCCGGAAATATTTTCCCTGAGTGACATGATCAGGGCACTTTCAAGCCCCCTGTTCTGGTATTCCGGTACCACGCCAAAAACCATCCCGTAAATGGTACGGCATTTGCCCCTCCACCGGTGATAAAGGAACTTGATTTTGCCCGCCAGGTTTAACCGGCCGTTTACATAGCGAAAAAGTTCATTCAGCTCAGGCAGGCTGATGAAAAAGGCCACAGGCTCTCCCTGGTGGTAGCCGAAAACAATCAGTTCTTCATCAATGACGCTTTGCATCTCCTTAAAGGACTTTATGGCCTCCTCCATGGTCATCTCCCTGAAGCTTTGATGCGCTTCCCCCCATGCCTTGTTGTAGATGGTCATAAAATCCCGGGCGTATTTTTCCAGGTTGCGGGTGTGCAGGTGTTCAAAATGATATCCCTGGGTTTGGATCAGTCGCTGATATTTTTTTTCCAGCACCGGAGGCAGACTGATACCGGTCGGAACATGATATACATATTGCTTATAATAAATCTGAAATCCGTAAGCTTCAAAAAGTTGCCTGTAATAAGGAGGGTGATAGTTCATCAGGTAGGGAGGCGGTTGTCCGTGACCTTCCACCAGTAATCCCCAGAATCTTTCCTTTTCACCGAAGTTGACCGGCCCGTCCATTGCTTCCATCCCATGTTCTTTAAGCCACGCCTTACAGGTATCAAACAGCAGAAAAGCCGCATCCTTGTCATTGATGCACTCGAAAAAGCCCATCCCGCCGGTTGGTTGTTTGAATGTACGGGCCAGTTGATCATTGACAAAGGCGGCAACCCGGCCGATCAGTGCTCCCTTTTCGTTTTTAAGGATCCAGCGTGTGGCTTCACCATTACGGAACCGGGGGTTCTTATCCGGATCAAATACGGCTTCCACATCATGATCGAGATGGCTGATCCAGTTCGGATCACCGGCATAAATCAGCCGGGGGATGTGTAAAAATTCCCGGGCGGTTTTTTTGTCCTTCACTTCTATGATTTCCATGGGATGGGTTTTTCTGAAGCTGCTCAGTTCAGGCAAATATTGGCAAAATTATGGATTTCATTTTAAAAAATGCCGTAGGTTTGCAGTCTGATTGTGATGGTTCAATGCCAGGAATTTTTCAGATATGGATGGTGAATTTTTTCAGGATAAGGTGGTGTTAATCACCGGTGCTTCATCCGGTATCGGACGTGCCCTGGTATCGGAAGCCCTTCGGAGGGGCGCTTTTGTTGTCCTTGCGGCCCGTTCACGGGCAGAGATGCAGAAAGCAATGGAAGGTTCCGACAGGAGCAGGTACATGATCGTAACAACGGATGTGGCCAAAGAATCTGATTGTGCCAGGCTGCTGGAGCAGACCATCGAACGGTTTGGTCGTCTCGATCTGTTGATCAACAACGCCGGGGTGTCCATGCGTGCCTTGTTTGCCGATGCAGAACTGGGCGTGTTGGAGCACCTGATGCAGGTCAACTTCTGGGGTGCCGTCTATTGTACCAAATTTGCCCTTCCGCATTTGCTGAGATCAGAGGGCAGCGTAGTGGGGGTATCTTCCATTGCCGGTTACAAGGGGCTGCCTGCCCGCAGCGGTTATTCTGCCTCCAAATTCGCCTTGCAGGGTTTTCTGGAATGTCCGCGTATTGAGAACCGGAAAAAAGGGCTTCATGTACTGATTGCCTGCCCCGGTTTCACCAGTTCGAATATCAGGAAAACGGCCCTGGCAAAAGATGGGAGCATGCAGGGCGAATCACCCCGTGATGAAGCAAAAATGATGCAGCCCGAAACGGTTGCCCGCCAGATACTGAAGGCTGTTGCCCGGCGAAAAAGGACACTGGTGCTGACCCGGCAGGGCAGGCTGACCGTATGGTTGAATAAACTTTTCCCTGCCTGGACCGACAAGCTTGTGTACGATCACATGGCAAAAGAGCCCGATTCCCCCTTCGCCTAGATTAATTTTTTCAGGGCGATGCCACCTTAATAATTAATCTGTATATTTGTTTTCAGTACACCTGAATTACTCACCAGAAACACCCATCCCATGAAAAACATAATGGAGATTAAGCCCCTGCATGGATTCGGCAGCCTGAAATTCGGTGCCACCCAAAAAGATGTGGAATCAGTACTGGGTCCTCCCCAGGAAACGGAAACCATTGATGTGGAAGGAGAGATCCATGAAGTGGAGGTGTGGAGCTATTATGAGCTGGGGCATGCCGTTTATTTTGAAAAAGAGCTGAATAATGTGGTCACCAACTTCGAAACGGATAACTCCGGGGCCAGTATGTTCGGTCAGCAGGTTTTTGAACTGGATCAGGAAGCAGTGATTGACCTGATGAAAAAAAATGGCTTTGAAGATCATGAAGTGGAGGATGACCCCGAGCTGGATGAACGGATCATCTTTTTCAATGATGCCCACATGCAGTTTGTGTTTGACAACGGCCGCCTCGGGCTGGTAAGCTGGGCGGTGGCCATGGATGAAGATGAAAAAATCCGCTGGCCCTGATTCATATGCAGATGTCTTCCTTATACCCCCTGAAGTTTACGCCCGTTTTTAAGGAGAAGGTTTGGGGAGGAACCCGGATGAAGGCCCTGTTGGGAAAAGATTTTGACCCCCTTCCCAACTGTGGTGAATCCTGGGAGCTCTCCGGTGTGGAGGGCCATGAATCAGTCGTTGCCAATGGTTTCCTCGGGGGAAACACGATCAATGAACTGGCAGAGGTCTATATGGGCGATCTGGTCGGTGACAGGGTTTACAGCGACCACGGGATCTCCCTTCCGCTGCTTTTTAAATTCCTGGATACCAGTCATCCCTTGTCCATTCAGGTTCATCCCGGCGATGCCATTGCCAGGGAGCGGCACAACTGCAGCGGCAAAGCGGAAATGTGGTATGTGCTTGAGGCCGATCCGGGGGCGGAGATTTTGCTGGGGTTCAGCAAAGACACGGATCCGGGCGAATACCTGCATCATCTTCAAAAACAGTCACTTCACAAGCTGTTGCGCAAAGAAAAAGTAAAACCCGGGGATGTGTTTTATATCCCGCCCGGGCAGGTGCACGGAATCGGTGCAGGAATTACCCTTTGTGAGATCCAGCAGTCGTCCGACATCACATACCGCTTATATGACTGGGGAAGGGGAGCAGAATCGGGCAAGGCCCGTAAGCTGCACACGGAAGAAGCCATGGATGTGATCGATTTCAGGGCCGGTGACCAGCGGATCAATTATTCCGGAAATCTGAACCGCCCCGTTGAACTGGTGAAGTCTGCGGCTTTTACCACCAGGCTGATCAGTTTCGACAGTGAGCTTGAAAGTGATTATGTTTTTGTGGATTCATTCGTGGTATATATGTGTATCAGCGGGAGTGCAACCATCGCCTACCCCGGAGGCAAGGAGAAGCTCAAAACAGGGGAAACTGTGCTGCTCCCTGCTGAACTGAATGGTGTGACCCTGATCCCGGACGGGTTCTGCAGCCTGCTGGAGACCTACCTGCCGCAGGGATCTTAAGGATTTCCGGGTATAAAACTTGTTTTGTTTGCAACAAAGTTTATGCAGCCATCAATGGGGGTGCCGTAGATGATTTTGTCGTTACCCGGTGGTTAGCGTGCTGCCCGGCAAAGCTTGCAAAGTTTATACAGGTCGAACACCCGGAGCTTTGGCTGGCTGCCTTTGAGGTGCCTTTCTGCCGGTTTTGCCAGCAATACGGAAGCATTTCTGAAGATGAATGCCAACCCCCACTTCCTGAGGGTTAAATAGGTTTCGAGAATGGTCACCATGCGGGCGTAAACCGGATCCTTGCCGGTTAATCTGTAGGAACGCCACAGGTTGTTCATGCTTTCACTGGTTTTATCAAGAAAGGTGGTGGCAGGCTCCAGCCCCATGTGAAACAAAGGATTGTCAATATGAGTTACCGGAATACCGGCTTTTTTCAAAGCGTATCCCAACAGTGTATCTTCGTGTCCGTACCCATTGAGTTCTTCCCGGAAACCTGTTTGGTGTATTAACCTTTTGTCGATCATGAAGTTGGAGGTCATGAAGGAGTGGTAAGGGCGTTGACTGCGCTTTTCAGCTGGCCTGACCTCGCGGCAGGTGCCCACCAGCCAGTGCAGGAATTCCGGATGCTCCGGGGGAATTTCGCTGTAACGATGTCCGCCGCAAACAACCTGATTCTCCTGCATGTGCGGGATGTAATTTTTCAGGAATTCACCCGAAGGTACCTCCATGTCGCAATCGATAAACAACAGGTACTGATATGAAGACCTTTTGGCAAGAAGGTTCCGTATCCTGCTTCTCCCGACGTTTTCCGGAAGTTCTTCATATTTAACAAGTGGGAGGGATTCCAGGGATCTGTTTTGGTGCTTTATTGCCTCATCCGACCCGTCATCCAGCAACAGCAATTCTGCCGGCATGTCCATTTCCAGGGCCTGCCGGTGAAGCTTGTTCACCAGCTTTCCGACATACTGGTTATAGACGGGTATGCAGATGCTGAGCATGAATGGTGGTTCTTGGTCAGCAAATATAGTATTATTTTTTCCAGAAGGAAGGGGAGAATAACAGCAATACGGTAAAGAGTTCCAGTCGTCCCAGCAGCATGAAAAAACTCAGCACCCATTTGCCGCCCGTTGGAATGTGGGCGTAGTTCTCTACCGGCCCTACGCTGCCGATGGCAGGACCGATATTGCCGAGGGTGGCAATGGATGCCCCTATGGCCGATGTGAAATCCAGTCCGTAGGCGGTCATGATCGCAGCTCCGCCAAAAAATAGCAAAATGTATAGTAAAAAGAATGCCAGAAAGTTGGTGATAATCTCCTGGGGAATGGCTTTGCCATCCAGTCGTACAGGGATTACAGCCATGGGATGCATCAGGCGTTTCAGCTCCAGACGGGTGTTTTTGATAAGCACCAGTACCCGGATCATTTTGAGCCCGCCGCCGGTGGATCCGATACATCCGCCCGTGAACATCAGCAGAAATATCAAAAACCACAGAGATCCGCTCCATTCAAGATAATCTGTGGTGACAAAACCTGTGGTTGTGGCAATGGCTACGGTCTGAAACAGGCTGTCGCGGAATGCCTTTTCCAGCCCCGCCTGATGGAGGATAAAAACGGCCAGGGTCAGCACCAGTGTAAACAGGCCGATCACGGAAAGGTAGAACCTGAGCTCCTCGTTACCCAGTACTTTCCGGAACTGTCCTTTCAGGAGAAAGTAATGCTGTGCAAAACTGATCCCCGCCATGATCATAAAAAAGATGATCACATATTGTATGTAGGGGGAGTAGCCTGCGATGCTGTCATTCTGCGTGGAGAAACCGCCGGTGGCCATGGTGCTGAATGCGTGGTTCAGGCTATGAAAAAAGTCCATGCCGCCGAGCATCAGCAAAGCCATCAGTGCAAAAGTCAGAAAAACATATATGCCCCAAAGTCGTTTTGCTGTTTGTGTGATCCGCGGATGCAGTCTGCTGGGGGTAGTTCCGGGTGATTCCGCAATGAATAGCTGCATCCCCCCAACTCCCAAAATAGGAAGGATGGCCAGGGTCAGAACAATAATGCCCATACCCCCCAGCCAATGAGTTGTACTTCTCCAGAACAGAAGCCCTTTTTCTACGCCTTCTATGTCTTCAAGTATGGTGGCACCAGTAGTCGTAAAACCGGAAATTGTTTCAAAAAAGGCATCGGTGTAGGAAGTGGTAGTGCCAGCGATAAAAATCGGCAAAGCACCGAATGCAGAAATGGATAACCAGGTAAGGGTCACGATCAGGTAACCTTCTTTTTTGCCAATGTTTCTATGGTCGTGTTTTCTGGCAGCAAGGAAAAGGCAAATGCCGGCAATGAAAGTGATCAGGCTGCTCAGGGCAAGGGCCCGGGCTGACATGCTTTCATTATAATGGACAGACCAGCTTACAGAGATCAGCATACAGCCGGATACGATCATCAGAAGTATTCCGATGAATTTGATGATCACACTGAAGTTTACAGGGTATCTGGGCTTCACTTTTTTCCTGGTTTCTCTTTGAACATTTTGTCAACTCCGTGAAATGCTTCCGGAAGTGCAAACACGACCACCTTGTCTCCCGGTTGAATCTGCATGTCGCCCCGGGCAATAAGCCCCTCATTGTTGCGGATCACCCCGCCAATGATCGCTTTCTTGGGAAAGTTTAATTTTCTGATCGGCTTTTTCGTAATCGGAGAACCCTCATAAGCATTGAACTCAAAGACTTCCGCATCCACACTGGTAAGGCATTTGGTGGAGTTTACATCGGCTGTCATGGTGAAACGGATGATATAACTGGCCGTGGCCAGTTTTTTATTGATGATGGTATCAATGCCCACACTTTGTGAGATGTCAATAAAATCAATGTTCTCTACCAGGGCAATGGTTTTCTTTACGCCGTAACGCCGGGCCAGCAGACAGGTCAGAATATTGGTCTCTGAATTGTTGGTGACAGCCACAAATGCATCCATTGAACTGATGCTTTCGCTCTCAAGCAGGTTGATATTGCGGGCATCCCCGTTGATTACCAGTGTATTTTCAAGGGAATCGGATAGTTCATTGGCCCTTTCCTGCTTCATATCAAAAAGCTTGACATTGAATTGGTTGTCGAGTGCAGCAGCGGCCAGACTCCCAACGGCACCTCCCCCTACGATCATGACATTTTTGATATCAAACTTCTTCTTCCCGCTTAGCTCAAGCAGGTGATTGATCCCGGCGGGTTTGGTCACCACATAGGCCAGATCCCCTTCGCGGAATATGTCATTCCCACGTGGGATAATGGTTTTTCCCTTCCGGTGAATCGAAACGGCCCGGAAATTCGGCTGATCATAATCCCGGGCAATTTCATAAAGGCTTTTGCCGTTGACCGGAGCATTTTCCTCCAGTTTGACCAGCATCAGGGAAAGCTGGTGGTCGGAAAAATCAAATATCTCTGCCGCGGCGGTATTGGTAAGTAAATTGGCAATCTCTTTGGCGGCAATCTTTTCCGGCGAAACCAGGTAATCAATGCCAAGCTCCTTGTAATGTGCCCTGCAATCTTTTGCCAGGTATTCAGGTTCATTGACTTTGGCGATGCATTTCTTTGCACCCAGGCGCTTGGCCAGCAGAGCGGTAAGCAGGTTAAACCTGCCGTCGTTGTGGGCGCTGATCATCAGATCAGCCCTCCGGGTGTTGGCATTTTTTAGTGTCTGAATGGAGGTGGAGTCTCCCACCAGGGTCATCAGATCTGAGTGTGACTCGATCACTTTCAGAAATCCTTTGTCCGGAGCGATGAGTGTCACATCATGATTTTCTCCGGATAGCAATTCAGCGAGATGCAGTGCTACCTCGCTGTCGCCTGCAATAATGATATTCATTTCTACCCTGTTTAAATTGCCCGGTAAGCTGAGCCGGTTGCAACCGACAAATATACGACCTTTTCCACATTTGCAATACCATTAACAGCAAATTTCGGAAGGGCCGGAAGGCCTGTTATCAAAGGGACCGTGGCGCGGATTCCCGGATCAGTTTCAGCAGTTTGTCTACTGCTTCTTCAGTTCCCAGGTTTTTGTAAACCGCCTTGTCGCCCCTGAAAACCTGCAGACTGCCGTTTGAGGCCCCCAGAATGCCGAAGTCGGCTCCTGCCATTTCTCCCGGCCCGTTTACCACACAGCCCATCACCGCTATTTTGAGCCCGGGTTTTCCGCCTGTTTTTTCCTTTACCATATTGAACACCTTTTCCAGGTCATATGATGTGCGGGCACAGGTGGGGCAGGCAATGAACTCTGTGTCGGAAACACGCAGGCCTGCAGCCTGCAGCAAACGCAGCGCCATGGCTGAAAGGGTATCTTGTGTGTCATGATCGGAATTGCTGATCCATAACCCATGAAGCTTTCTTTGCAGCAGAAGGGATCCGAACCGGGAGCACAGGTCAATGGCCTGGTTGTCTTCGTCCGTGCCGGTTATGCTTGTTTTTGCAACAACCCCCGCATTGATCCCTTCGGCCTGGACCTGATTGCAGAGTCCGGGGAGTTTGTCTTCGGGGAATCCCCGGTCAAGGTTTGCCACCAGCAAAGTGCGGTCTTCCGGTGCCGGGCAAATGGCTTCGGCGATGCCGTCGATGCTCTTTAATTCGATGATTCTGAATCCTTTGGTGGAGTCGGGTGAGCGGGAGGGGTCGGAGGTGACCACAATCGCCCGGTGGTTTCCGGGTAGGGGTGGCGGGAGGGGTTGGTGCAGTGGATCCGAACCTTTGCCCCAACCGGAGCCTCCGGCTGCTTTGGACTCCTTGTTGTTTCGGATCCGGGTGGAGGCAGAACTGAAACCACCGGCAATTTTTCCGGCAAAAGCAATTTCTTCTTCCGGGTTTCCTGTCAGGCTCACCCGGATGGTGTCTCCGATCCCGGCCTGCAGCAGGGGAATGATGCCCAGGGCCGATTTCATGCGGCCACTCTCACCTGCCCCGGCTTCCGTAACTCCCGTATGCAGGGGGAAGGACAGGTCTTCTTCCAGCATGCTGCCCGCCATCAGGTGGTAGGAATCAATCATGGTCAGGGGATTGCTGGTTTTGAGCGACACAACGAGCTTTCTGAAGCCCAGATCCTGAAACAAACGGAGGTATTC
>PWGY01000227.1 GCA_003554665.1 Bacteroidales bacterium
TACGTGGCGATATAGCCGCCCAATCTGACATAAGCGCAGTGGTCAACGCAGCCAATGCATGGCTCAAAACCGGCGGCGGAGTAGCCGGTGCCATTCACCGTGCAGCAGGCCCCGGACTGGAAGAGGAATGTCGTCCTCTGGCACCCATCAAACCGGGAGAGGCTGTCATTACAGGTGCCCACAATCTCCCCAACGACTACGTGATCCATTGCCTGGGCCCCGTTTACGGACGTGACAAACCGGAAGAGAAATTGCTGGCCGATTGTTACAGGAATGTGCTGCTTCTGGCAGAAAAACATAAAATTACGTCGGTGGCCTTTCCTGCAATTTCTACAGGGGCTTTCGGCTATCCATTGGAGGAAGCGGCTGCCGTGGCCATGGATACCATTTATGACACCATCCCTGACCTTCGTCACGTCAAAACAATCCGGATGGTACTGTTTGGAGAGCTCGACCTTCAGGCATTTAAAAAATGCTTACGCTGACAACCAGATTGGCTATCTGTCTCTTTGTTGCCAGCCATATTAGTGTGGCACAAATTCCACAAATAAACAAACATCATGAAAAAAAATTCACACCAAAGGCTGGTTCAGGGACTTTCCATGGCAATCATCCTTGTTTTGATCACCGTAATGGGCTTTATCACCACCAGGCCACCCAATGTGGTGCCGGCCGACGCCCCGGCGGATCAGTTCTCAGCAGAAAGGGCCATGGAGCCACTTTCCTTTATCGGGTCATTCAAAAACCCCATTGGCAGCAAGGCCAATGAAACGGTCAGGGATTACATCATGGCGCAGCTGAAAGACCGGCAACTGGACCCGGAGCTGCATGAAACGGTGTTTTACGATCAGCGACTGCAGCGGGCCGCCCGGCTAAACAATATCCTTGCACGGAAACCGGGAACAGGAAACGGAGAAGCCATCCTGTTCATGGGTCATTACGACACGGTGGAGGATGCCTACGGGGCTTCCGACAACGGTTCAGCCGTAGCCACCATGCTCGAACTGATCCGGATGCTCAACCACCACCCTCCCCTGAAAAACGACCTGATCTTCTTCTTCCCTGACGGAGAGGAAGTGGGTTTACTTGGCGCCAAGGCCTTCCTCAGGGAACATCCCTGGGCAGATGATATCCGGCTGGTGGTGAATCTGGAGGCAATGGGCACCAGTGGCCGCAGCATGATGTTTGAAACCACAGACAACAACCTGAAAACCATCAAGGCATTCGCAGAAGTGGTTCCCCATCCCCAGGCCACCTCCCTCAGCGATGAGATCTACCGCCGGATGCCCAACGACACTGACTTCAGCCCTTTCCGGCAAAGAGGTTACCAGGGCCTGAACATAGCCTATGTGGGTTCAACCCATGATTACCACACTGCGGGAGACAACCTTGAAAACACATCACTGAGGTCCATCCAGCACCACGGATCATATGCCACTGCCATAGCCCTTGAGCTGGGCAACCGCACACTTAATTTTCAGGCTGATGAAAATGCGGTGTATTTCAACACACTGGGATCCGGGTTTACCCATTACCCTTACGGCTGGGTCGGGCCCATCACCCTCGGAATTGTCCTGCTTTTTGCCGGAATCATTATTGCCGGGATCATAAAAAAACGAATCCGCCTGCCCAGGGTACTTGCAGGAATGGCGGGATTCATCCTGCATCTGCTGTTGATATTCATCCTGATCAATTCAATTTACAACATCATTGCCGCATACTACCCGGAAAACAACCACCTGTTGCCGAGGTATCATCAGGCCACCCTGCTGGCCGGATTTGCCGGGATCACCGCAGCCTTTTCCTTTGCATTTTACCGGTTTGTCAGTCAGGGGTTAAAAATCCGGCAGCCTGCCATTCTGCTGGTGCTTTTTCTGGCACTGCTCTTATGGAGCGGGCAGCTCATCTCTTTTTTCAGCATTGCAGCAATCTTCGCATGCTCTGTTCTGTACATCCTCTTCAGGAAACCTGCCTCACCCCGGGAGCTTTCTTTCGGGGCGCTGCTGGCATGGATTGCTTTGATGATTTTCGCCGCTGTTGCCGTTCCCGGAGCGAGCTATCTTTTCAGCTGGCCGGTACTGCTGAGTTTACTGCCCCTGGGAGTGGCCATGATCACACCAACCGGCCGGCAAAAAGCCGCTTATCAGTACCTGTTGATCCTGCTGCTTTTGGTTGTTGCCGTCATTGCACTGTCCTGGTTTCCGCTGCTGACATGGCAGCTCTCCCTTTCAATGGGCCTGGAAGCCTCGGGGGCTGCCATGATAGTTACAGGTTTGATGATGGGACTGCTTATTCCTCACATTGAAATCATTACCCGTGTCAGGCCCTGGATTATTCCCGCTGCCTTGTTGCTGACCGGTCTGGTATTGATCGGCGTGGGAAGCCTCCGGCTTGACTATGATGAAAGACACAGACAACCAGTGAACCTTCAGTTTGTTTCCTGTGCCAATACAGGTGAAAACTGGTGGACCTCAATAGATCCGAAAGTCAATGAATGGTCCCGAAACTTCTTCGCAACCACCCCTGACACACTGGTTCTTTCACACATCTTCCCCCACGAATCAAACCCCCGGCTGGTGGCATCAGCCAACGAACCCTCCCTCATACCTCCTTCGGTTATCCTGCTCGACGACAGGGTGGAAAATGGTGAAAGGGTGTTGCAACTCCTGATTAATCCACAACAAAATACAGGCAGGATCAGTCATTTTTTTCAAACCGATGCACAAAAGGTTGACATTGGCCTGCGGGAACCCGCCGGCTATCCCCAGGAACCGGGAAAAATCCGGGAGGATTCAATCCCTGTGGGTGAGCTGTCCAGATACGCCTTGCGGCCGCCGGGAAACTCCGGCTGGCAGTTCATGCATTACTTTGCCCCACCCGAAGAAGGGTATGAACTGACGATCTATGCCGGACCCACAGAGGATATAAAACTTCATCTCACCGATCACAGGTTCGGGTTACCGGATGCTGCTGACCGGTTCATGATGCCGGATTATATGATGCCCCGCAGGATGCAGTCTGTGGTTTCAAGCAGGCATGAATGGTAACAGGCATGAATGGTAAGTTACGGCAGGAGCACACGGATTATTGGTAACAAAATCCTATTTTTGCATCCATGACCTTCGAGATACTTCTGGTATTGATCATCATGGGAGCGGCGCTGGTATTATTCCTTACCGGATGGCTCCGCATGGACATCGTGGCCCTGATGATCATCGGCACCCTGGCCTTCACCGGCCTGCTGTCGCCGGAAGAATCCCTGGCCGGATTCAGCAATCCCGCTGTGGTCACCATCTGGGCCATGTTCATTCTGAGTGCCGCCCTTTACCATACCGGGGTGGCCCGGATCATAGGCCGTCAATTGCAGCGCGTGGCCGGCCACAATGAAGTCAGGCTCATTATGCTGATAATGATTTCAGCAGGCACCCTGTCTGCTTTCATGAATAACATCGGGGTGGCCGCCCTCATGCTTCCTGTAGTCATGGATCTGTCACGTAACGAGCAAATTCCACCTTCCCGCTTGTTAATGCCGCTGGCTTTCAGTTCACAACTGGGTGGTCTGGTAACCCTTATCGGAACACCCCCGAACCTGCTTGTCAGCCATGCTCTTCAGGACCAGGGATTTGCACCTTTCAGGCTCTTCGACTACACCCCCATTGGCTTCAGGGCACTGATCGGTGGGATCGCCTTTATGGTTCTGCTGGGTCGGCACCTGCTTCCGCGCACAGATACCCTTGGAGATGCCAAGGCACAAACCGCCAAAAAGCTGTCAACTTCTTATGCCCTGCAAAAACAAAGCTTTCTTTTAAAAGTCCGTCCTGACTCAGAGCTTGTCGGAAAAACACTTGCAGAAAGCCGGCTGCGGGCAGGCCTGGGTCTGAATGTGCTATCAATTATCCGGGAATACGAAACCGTGTTGGATCCCGGCCCGGGAAGCATCATCAGGGCAGAAGACAAGCTTCACGTGCAGGGAAGCAAAGAGAACCTGACGGCCATGAAAAGATGGAGGGTACTCCTGAGCAACCAGGATGGCCCCGGAGTGAACGAACTGCTCTCTCAGGACCTGCAGATCTACGAAGTCCGCCTGCCGGCCAAATCCAAATTGACAGAAAAGCGACTCCGGGAAACCGACTTTCGAAAGCGGCTGGGAATCAATGTTCTGGCAGTTAAGAGAGGAGATGATATTGAGTTTACCATACTGCACGACTACCAGTTGAAAAAACATGACACCCTCCTCGTACAAGGGCCCCGTGAGCGCCTTACAGTCCTTGAAAAAGAGGGAGCAATCGACCAGGTCAGGTACGCTTCCAGAGAGCAACTCATCGCTCATTACCGCCTGCATTCCGTGCTTTTCCTGATGGAGGTTACCGATGATGTTGACTTGTTTGAAAGGGCCATCTCTGAGAGTCAGATCGGCAGTGCATTTGGTCTCACGGTGCTGGCCAAGCTGGATAAAGACCACAAAGTAACTCCTTATTCACCCGGCTCAACCCTCAGTAAAAATGACAAACTGCTGATCAAAGGAAATATTGAGGATCTGCAACTTCTCAGCGGGTTAAAAGACCTGGAAATCCTTACCGAATCTGTTCCCAGCACCCAAAGCCTGGAAACTGAAGAGATCAAAATGGCTGAAGTAGTCGTTGCACCAAGATCCCTGATGGCAGGAATGACCCTGCGCGACATTAATTTCAGGAGAAAATTCGGGCTTACCGTGCTTGCCATCTGGAGAGAGGGAAAACCCATCAGAACCGACCTTCACAACCTGCCGCTGCGTTTTGGTGATGCCCTGTTGCTATATGGGAAAAACGAAAAGCTGGAGCTGATCGGGGCCGATCCGGATTTCATTATGCTGACCGACACCAAAACACAGCCCCTGCGAACAGAAAAAGCCATGACAGCTGTGCTGGTAATGGCAGCCGTTCTGCTGCCGGTCATCATCGGGATTGTTCCGCTGGCCATTGCGGCTCTTGTGGGTATTGCACTGATGGTTCTGACCGGCTGCCTCAGGATGGAAGAAGCCTACAGGGCCATTGAGTGGCGATCGGTATTCCTCATCGCAGGGATGCTTCCGCTGGGTGTGGCCATGGAACAAACCGGAGCCGCCCTCCTCCTTGCAGAAGGCGTGGTGGAATCCCTGGGTCGTTTCGGCCCCTGGGGCATCATCAGCGGCTTATACCTGATCACAGCCGTTTCGGCACTGGCAATCCCACCTCCGGCACTCGTGGTGATCATGTCGCCGGTCGCCTTACAGGCAGCAGCCACCTTCGACATTTCACCGCACAGCCTGATGATGGCCATTGCCATTGCTGCTGCCGCCTGTTTTATGAGCCCTGTTTCACATCCGGCCAACCTTCTGGTGATGGGGCCGGGAGGATACCGCTTCCGTGACTACCTGAAAGTGGGAATCCCGATGACGCTGGTCGTGATGGCCATTGTATTGCTGCTGCTGCCGGTAATCTGGCCGCTGTAAACATGACCAGGCTCGTTCAGACCACTGCATAAGGGCAGGAGAAAACAGTCATGAAAGCAGCAACCGACAGTCAGGAAGGCAGCAGCCGGGAGTAGACCTACCGGGAGTGAAGCAATCGGAGAGATCCAGCCGGGAGAAAAGCCGGAGAAACAGCCGGGGAAACAGGCGGGAGAACGGCCGGGAGAACGGCCGGGGAGAAAAGCCGGAGGACAAGTCAGGAGAAATACTCCACGGCATGCAACAAAAGAACACAGCCCGGAGCAAACGCAGCACACAGAAAGAAAATCAAATATGCATAAAAAATAACTGACCGTCATGACTCAGCCAGATCTTCAGCAATGGGCCAAAACCAGCCTCGGGTTCTTCCCCACTCCGCTTCACGAACTGAATAACTTTTCTGCCCTTTACCCCGAACACCGGGTCTTCATCAAAAGAGATGATCTCACCGGACTGGCCACGGGGGGCAACAAAACGCGAAAACTGGAATACCTGATCGGCGATGCCATGGCCCGCGGAGCAGATACCATCATCACCGCAGGGGCACAGCAGTCGAACCATTGCCGGCAAACCGCCGCTGCCTGTGCAATGAAAGGGTTAAAATGCCACCTCTTACTGGGGGGAGATCAACCGGAAACATACACAGGCAACCTGCTGCTTTCGCATCTGCTTGGTGCAAACATCCATTTCACAGGCGAGAACCGTAAAGGAGAGGACATACAGCCCCTGATGGAGAAACTCCGGCAGGCCGGAGACAACCCTTATGAAGTCCCTTACGGGGGATCAAACCTTACCGGTGCGATGGGGTTCGTGGAAGCAGCCGGAGAACTGCAGCAGCAACTCAGGGAACAGGATCTGAAAATTGACTACATCTTTTTTGCCTCCAGCTCGGGGGCCATGCAGGCAGGACTGATGCTGGGCATGGAGCTTTACGGACTGGAAACCGGACTGATGCCGGTCAACATCGACAAAGAAGAACTGGCCGGCAACAAGCTGGAGAGCCACATGCAGGCACTCCATGCGGAAGGAAAAAAGAAACTCGCCCTGAAGAACCCTGAAAAACCCGTTACAATGCCACTGATCCAGGATTTTGATCAGGCAGGTTACGGTGTTGTTTCCCAAAACGAAACCCGGGCCATTGATCAACTGGCTCGCCACGAAGGCATCATCCTTGATCCGGTTTACACGGCCAGGGCATTTTACGGCATGATGCATTATCTGGCCAACGGTCTCCTGAAAAAACAAGCCAATGTATTGTTCTGGCATACGGGAGGCATTCCGGCCACCATGCATTACGCAAAAGAATTAACCGGGATCTGAAATACCCTGCAGCCAGGAGTAGCCCGGCTCAACAGTATATCATGAAACGGTATATCATGAAACGGTGCATCATGAAACGGTGCATCATGAAACGGTGCATCATGATTCTACAGGCGCTCGTACTCCACAACCCTGTAATAATCGGTGGGATAAATCCCCACAGAGATCAGGATCTGCCTGAGGGTAAATTTGACATTCAACTGTTTCACCTGGCCGAACTGATCCAGGTCAAAATGGATGAATTTTTCGCGCATGGCGGGGTTTCGCCACACAGCCCTGAAGGGATCGTAATGCCAGTGCTCAAGATCGGCGATCATTTCCGGATCATCCCATAGTTGCATCACAAGATTTCCATCCTCCTCAAAAATTACCGCATCATCATACACTTTGTGGAAATATTCACCGGTATAAGCTTCCAAAGGCAGTGAAAGCGGGGTGTCCGGCACCCTCGCCGCCTCTATGGAATCCCTTCGCTCCATGGCGTCTGCCCGTGTATCAAGGTATCTTTCATAATAATGGGCATGCCAGTCTCTTTCCCGGTCAATCCCCAACATGGCATCCAGTATGTAATTCATCACCGCAGGGCGGAAGTTGCAGAAAAGATTGCTGATCACGATCACCCCCAGGTCTTCTTCCGGTACCAAAGTCAGGATGGAGGTCATTCCGTCAGTGGCCCCGCTGTGTCTGGATATCCTGTATCCCTCGTAATAATTTAGACCCCAGCCCATACCGTATGCAGTCACTGAGCCTGTCATCGGATCACTCATCCCAAAGGCCTGACGGGGCTGATGCATATCCCGCATCACCCGTTCGCTGATCAGCCTTTCACCACGAAAAACTCCAGGTTCGCCCAGGTGAAGCATCATCCAGTTCGCCATATCCGCCACAGATGCATTCACAGAAGCGGAAGGGCCCACATTGTCAAAATTCCGCCTTTCAATGACCTGAACCTCATCGTGGATCTCCTGATGGGGCCAGGCGGCATTGTCATCATCGGCTATTTGTGTAATGGAAGTGCTGGCGCCTTTCATGCCCAATGGCGCAAACAGGCGTTCAGCCAGAAACTCATCCCAGGGCATACCTGAGGCAGCCTTTACGACCTCACCGGCCACCATATACATTACATTGCTGTAAACATACTCCGACCGAAAAGTTTGCTCAAAGGGCATATGTTTCACGAACTGCATGATGGTTTCTGGATCACGGTCAGGCATAAAACGGATGCGGTTTCCGGTCAGGCGGCCGATCCCCACCTGGTGAGACAACAAGTCAACCACCGTAACGTTTGAACTTACCCAGGGGTCGGACAATTCGAACCATGGGAGATGGTCACGCACCCTGTCATCCCAGTTTAACTTCCCCTCATCCACAAGGATTCCGAGCGATGCCGACAACATGGCTTTGGTCAATGAGGCCACTCCGAAAACCGTATGTTCATCCACCGGTGCGTCCTCCCCAAGCTTGCGTACACCGAATCCCCGGGCATAAACAACCTCTTCTCCCTTCACAACAGCCACGGCCATACCCGGTATGCCCCAGTCATCCATTCCCCGCTCCATAAAATCGGGCAATCCGGCCAAACGAGCCTCCGCAGCGGAGCCCGGATCGCTGCTGACGGGGAGTGATGACACGGACATACCGGGCAACATCCCTTCTGAAGCAATCCCATTATATTCTGAGACAGCCCCATCATATTCTAAGGCGGCACCATCGTATTCTAAGGCGGGACCATCGTATTCCGAAGCAATCCCATCAAGCGCAAGAATTAAAAAACAACCGGAAAAAATCAGTAAAACCGACAGATATCTTCTCAAACCATGCATAAGTTTCATTTTTGTGCAAATTTGTACAAAAGTAGAGATTTATCCTGAAATAAATTCCTGCCATAAAAGCACTTGAATTTGAAAATTTTCATTACTTTTGCACCTCATTTTATTCTCATTACAAACAAATTAAAACAATCAAAATGGTAAGACAGTACGAAACCGTTTTCATTATGACTCCCGTTTTGTCTGAAGAA
>PWGY01000145.1 GCA_003554665.1 Bacteroidales bacterium
CCACTCCAGGTCATGTTCTTCCTGCTTCCTGACAGGGAACTCCGTCTGGTTGGGTTTGCCTTCCTCATAAGGCTCGATCATCATGTACACCTCTCCGAACTGCCCGGAGCCACCCGACTGCTTCTTATGGCGGTAGCTTGCTTTGGCAGATTTGGTAATGGTTTCCCTGTAAGGAATTTTCGGGGCCAAAAACTCAACATCCACCTTGTGGATATTTTCAAGAATCCATTTGGCCACATTCAGGTGCATCTCACCCTGCCCGGAAACAATCATCTGCTTGAGTTCTTTTGATTGCTCGTACCGGAGGGTGGGATCAATATTGTACATCTCTTTAAGAACTGTGCCCATTTTCTCCTCATCACTGGAGTTTTTCGCCTTGATCGCCATGCGGAAATTGGGATCAGGAAAGGCGATGGGTTCAGCTTTAACTCCCTGGTTTTTCTGAGATGTAAGGGTATGGTTGGTTTTGGTATCCTTCAGCTTGATGGTGGCAGCAATATCCCCTGGCATAACCTTTTCCAGTTTCTGACGATTCTTGCCCGCCACGGCATACAACTGCGAGAGCCTTTCCTTTGTCTCAGTATGGCTGTTTATTAAATCCACAGATTCAGCAATGGTTCCTTCATAAACCCGGAAGAAAGACATTTCGCCGAGATGGGGCTCCACAGAGGTCTTGAATACAAGTGCGACAGCATCCTTACCCTGATCCATGGAAAAGGCATTGCCTTCGGTATCTTTTTCAGGTTCCACCTCGTTGGGAGAGGGAAGGTTATCTGTAACAAACTCCAGGAAGCGGCCTGCACCCTGGTTGTGTTTGGCCGAACCACACATAATAGGATACATGGTTCGGGTGGCGATTCCCTGGTTGATTCCTTTGGCCAGCTCCTCCTCAGTGAGGGTGCCGTTTTCAAAGAAAACCTCCATCAGGGACTCATCACTTTCAGCAGCAGCCTCAATGATAGCGTTACGGTATTCCTCTGCCTTTTCTGCCTCAGCATCCGGAATATCCACCACTTCAGGCTTACCACCATCGGCGGGGAGTTTGTACATTTTCATTTTAAGTACATCAACTACGCTGTCAAAACCCTGCCCGGGATTAACCGGATACTGAGCAATAAGCGCCTTGTCTCCAAACTGTGATTTAACCTGGCGAACGGCCTCCTCAAAATTGGCTTTCTCATGCTCCATCTGGTTGATCATGAACACAGCGGGTTTTTTGAGCCGGTCAACCTGTCGCCATGTAATTTCAGTTCCGACCTCTACCCCATTTTGTGCATTAATCACCATAACGGCTGTATCAGATACTTTCAGGGCGGCCACAACCTCCCCGATAAAATCATCAAAACCCGGGGCATCAATAATATTGACCTTATATCCATTGTGTTCGGCATACATCACTGTGGAGTATACCGAAGCCTGCCGTTCCAGCTCAATTTCACGGTAATCGGAAACAGCATTTTTATCATCTACAGATCCTCTCCGGTTAATTACACCACCTTCAAACAACATGGCTTCTGCCAGGGTTGTTTTCCCGGCCTTGGCACCACCCACCAGGGCAATATTTTTTAGTTCATTGGTCTGATATACTTTCATAACGACATCACAAGGTTTTAACGTGTATAACTCTGTTTTGATTAAGCAAATCCTGATTCCGGGGCTCCGCATAAAACCGGCTTCGATGAAGGCCAGCTCAAGGATGCTGAAAACAGCCGCCTGAAAAAAAGTGGCTAAAGTTAAGAAAAAAACCAAATACCCCGAAAAAAGAAAAACGGCAGGAATATTTATTCCACCGTAACGGATTTGGCAAGATTCCGCGGCTGATCCACATTACATCCGCGCAACACAGCAATATGATAAGACAACAGCTGCAACGGAATGGTGGCAACCAACGGAACCAGTATTTCATCGGTTTCCGGTATTTCAATTACATGATCGGCCATTCCCCTTACTGTCTGATCCCCTTCTGTTACGATGGCAATGATCACGCCTTTTCGTGCTTTTACTTCCTGGATATTGCTCACAACCTTATCATAACTGCCCCTTTTTGTGGCAATAACGACAACGGGCATCTCCTCATCAATGAGGGCAATTGGTCCATGTTTCATCTCAGCAGCGGGATATCCCTCTGCGTGGATGTATGAAATCTCCTTCAGTTTCAGGGCCCCCTCGAGGGCAACCGGAAAGTTATAACCCCTCCCGAGGTAAAGAAAATTCCGGGCATTCTGAAATATTTCAGAAAGCGAAAGGATTTCATCACTGACCCTGAGTGCCTGTTCTACCTTTGCAGGGATGGAATCCACTTCATGAAGCAACTGATGAAATCTTGATCTTGAAATGGTTCCCCTCTTTTCAGCAACAGAGAGTGCCATTAGGGTAAGGATTGTTACCTGGGCCGTAAAAGCCTTAGTTGAGGCCACACCTATTTCAGGACCTGCATGGGTGTAAGAACCTGCATGGGTTGCCCGTGCAATGGAAGACCCCACCACATTGCAAATACCAATAATGGTGGCTCCCTTTGCCCTTGCCAGTTCAACTGCAGCCAGGGTGTCAGCTGTTTCCCCTGACTGGCTGATGGCAATAACTACATCTCCCTCGTTGATAACCGGGTTTCGATACCTGAATTCGGACGCATATTCCACCTCCACAGGAATACGGGCCAAATCCTCAAGCAGGTACTCTCCGACCAGCCCGGCATGCCATGATGTTCCGCAGGCCACAATAATAATTCGCTTGCTGTTGATGATTTTCTGCTCATAATCAATGATTCCTCCAAGAGAAATCAACCCACCAGCAGTATTCAACCGTCCGCGCATACTGTCTTTAATGCTTCTGGGCTGCTCATTGATCTCTTTGAGCATAAAATGCGGATAGCCACCTTTCTCAATGGATGAGAGCTGCATCTCAAGGGGGTAGATATAGGGAGTTTTTTCCTGATTTTTAATGGTTTTAATTCGTAGTTTGCCTTTACGTGGCACCACCGCCATTTCTTCATCATCGAGGTACACCACGTTTTTGGTATATTCAATAATGGGTGTGGGATCTGATGCAATAAAAAACTCATCTTTACCCACCCCGATTACAAGCGGACTCCCTTTTTTTGCGGCAATCAGCCCATCAGGGAATTCTTCGGAAATAACCACAATGGCATAGGCGCCAACAACCTGATTCAATGCCAGCCTGACAGCTTCTTCGAGATCTGTTTTTTCATTCTGCTGAATATCCTCAATCAGATGGATCAGCACCTCGGTATCCGTATCACTGGTAAAAGCGTAACCCCGGTTAATGAGTTCTGCTTTCAGTGATGAGTAATTCTCAATGATTCCATTGTGAATGATCGCCAGCCTTCCGGAATGGCTGTAATGCGGATGTGAGTTGACCTGGTTGGGCTCTCCGTGAGTAGCCCAGCGGGTATGGGCAATACCTGCGGTTCCGGAAGCATCCTGACCATTGATCAGGCGGGCAAGGTCATCTACTTTACCATGGGTTTTATACAACTTCAGCCCACCGTCCTGTAAAGCGACTCCTGCACTGTCATAGCCGCGGTATTCGAGCCTGTATAATCCTTTTATCAATATGGGGTACGCATCTCGGGGCCCGATGTAACCAACAATACCGCACATAGGTAGTTTTGTTTAGTTGAAGGTCATATATTACTGATCAAATACCGTATAATGTATTTCAAGGCGCATCGGATTCTCCTGCCGGCCGGGTCCCTGCAATACAACACGGGTTGCTCTTTCAGAAACCCCGGAAGAAACAACGGTCAAGCCCTCGTTTTCAATCTTTCCGTCCATTAGCTCCTGAACATATTGAGAGATATTAAACCTGTACTCCATTTTCTCCTCGTCAAGGCGGCCACCAAAATAATCACTCCCCACATGATAGTCACTCAGGAAGCCCAAATCGCCATCTTCCCTGAAGCGCAGGAGCAGAAGATTATCGGTCTCGTAGAGATCCTCTGTGGCAAAGCCTTCCTGAACGGGCAACACCAGTTCCGCTTTATTGATTACCACCCCCCTGAGGTCGGCAAGATCGTCCAGGTGGGGAATATATACATTGGCCCTTGATACGCCAAGCGACTTGACAAAAAGCAGGCTGTCGCCCTGGGTAAAATCCTCATGCTCTATCTGTGAGCGAAGGGATTCATTGGCCCCGTCAAAACCGAAGTGATCCACTTTGGTGGCCCTCTTTGCAAATTCATTGATGGGGAACTGTGTCATCTGCTGCAGGGTATCATCGTCATTGTGATAATAAAGCTGAACGGATGTCATAGAAGCAAGCATATCAATGGCATACAAAGCCCCAAGATCTTCTGCGTCTTCATCAATGGTGATATACAATCCCTTGAATGCATCCACAAAAGCGGGGACATTTTCAAACGCTTCTGTTTCGTTGGCGTCAATCAGTTTTTGCCCGTAGGCATCAGACAAAGGAATACGAATGTGCGGAGGTCGCAATATTGTATCAACCATCACGCTGTCGGTGGGTGCCGGACGCAGCCGGAATCCGTCAGGATCTCTGGTAATTGGTTCGGGATAGTGGGGAATCTCCATGTTGGAGAAAAGGGTATCCTGCTCCGGGAAATTTTCGCTTAATTCGTAAACCTGGAGCTGATGAAAAACTTCCACATTTCCATAATATTCTCCTGTATAGTTCAGAACAAGATGTACGGAATCAAGGCGGGGGTTCTCTCCAAGTGACAAATTGTTGTGGGGCAACCGGGTTTCCGTATAAATACCGGCCCTGGTCGTGCCAAACTCAGGATCATTCATGACCCCAAGGATATTTCGCCCTGTCATGTTGGTTGCCACACTGTCATCCCTGGCGGTCACTGCCTGAATGCTGAGTGTATCTGTGGTACTCATCTTCACAGGAGATTCTATGAGCTCCAGGCCGATCTGATCTGACTCTTCACAGGCATATGCCAGCAAAAAGATCATGGATAATGCAGCGATCCTCTTCAAAAGACTGAAAAAAACCCCGTAAAAACGGGGGTTGGTGTTTATTTTCAAAACGCAAAAATTTTATGTGAACAAATTGGTGACCATTGCAGATAACCTGAACGCAAAGGTAAGCAATTTATTATTGCTGCAATACGGATTCCGAAACCATCACCTCGTCGTAAAACGCATTATAGGCATCGATGTAGCTGTCCTTGTCATGGTAATCCAGAAAGGGCTTCCCACTTTCGCGAACATATTTTTCCACTTCCGGGTTCACTTCCTTGTCACCAAAAATTACTCCATCAGAATAATCAATGGCAACTTTGCTGATGTTCTCAAAACTCGGATCAGCATACTTCTGCAACACCTCATTTTTTATCCCCTTGGTTTTCATTTTCAGGGACATTTCAGGGCTAAGTTTACCCGGAAAGCCATCATTGTAAACAGAATAAACAACCTTGGCGTCAGAAAACATAGGGTTGTCCTTCAGTACCTCTTTCAAATAAAAAGGCATTAAACTGGTAAACCAACCATTACAATGCACCAGGTCAGGTGTCCAGCCCAATTTCTTAACCGTTTCAACCACCCCGCGGGTAAAGAAAATGGCTCTTTCGTCATTGTCTTCAAAATACTCACCACTTTTATTGGTCAGCATGAATTTCCGCTGAAAGAAGTCTTCATTGTCAATAAAGTAAATCTGCATCCGGGCAGATTGAATGGAAGCCACTTTAATGATCAGCGGGTGATCGGTGTTGTTGATAACCAGGTTCATACCGGAGAGACGAATCACCTCGTGCAACTGATTACGGCGCTCATTGATACACCCGTAACGTGGCATAAATGTTCTGATCTCTTTCTTTCTTTCCTGAATTCCCTGAGGCAGGTAGCGGCCGATATGGCCCATGTGGGACTCTTTCAGGTAGGGGGTAATTTCCTGCTGAACGAAGAGAACTTTGGGTTTTTCCATAAATGAATGAACTTATAGTATCCGTTAGAAATATTATGCAAAATTACACTTTTTTTTTGCTATTTTTCAAATAATCATTATAGCTTTGCGAATTTGTTTTTTAACAAAATTCGCTTTTTTACTGAGGTAACTCGTTGAAAAACAACTTTTTAAGTCGTGTTTTATGGTTGTATTCAATAAAATCCCACCCGTTATTGAATGGGTGATCAGCCAAAAAAAAGAAGGGAGGTCAATTGGTTTTGTTCCGACAATGGGCGCCCTCCACAAAGGTCATATTGCATTGGTTGAGCAGGCCCGCAGGGAAAATGAACTGGTGGTTTGCAGCATTTTTGTCAATCCGATCCAGTTCAACAACAAAGAGGATCTGAAAAAATACCCGCGAACCGTTGACAGCGATCTGGAAAAGCTTGACAATGCCGGTTGCCACGCCGTATTCATTCCGGACACAGAAGAAATGTACCCCACAGGGCAACCGGACAAAACGTATGACTTCGGTCAACTCGACAAAGTAATGGAGGGACGGTTCCGCCAGGGTCATTTCAACGGGGTTGCCATCGTGGTTAAAAAATTATTCGATATCGTCCAGCCGCACAGGGCCTATTTTGGCGAAAAAGACTTCCAGCAGCTTCAGATTGTCAGGTCACTTGTCAGGCAGGAGCAATCAGAAGTGAAGGTCATCGGATGCCCCACCGTCAGAGAGACTGACGGGCTCGCCCTAAGCAGCAGGAACATCAGGCTCACAGAGGCACAGCGAAGGGAGGCCCCCCGGATTTATCAGGCCCTGGTCAAGGCACGTAACATGTATCCGGAGCTTCCGGTTGAACAGATAAAAGATCAGATACGCGCTACCATCAATGCTTCTCCTGAACTGGAACTGGAGTATGCTGAAATCGTGAACCCGGAAACCCTGTTGCCGATCACCCGTTCCCACAGGAACACATCAGCCGTTGCCTGTGTGGCAGCCAATGCCGGCAAGGTCAGGCTGATTGACAATATGCATTTAAATTCGTAATTTCGCAGATGAAGCAACAATACCGTTGTTTCCCTTACGTAAAATCCGCATCATGCTCATAGAAGTATTAAAAGCTAAAATACACAGGGCGGTGGTCACTGAAGCTGACCTTCACTACATTGGCAGCATCACCATTGACGAAGACCTCATGGATGCGGTCGGCATCCTGGACAATGAAAAAGTCCAGGTTGTCAACATTAATAATGGTGAACGCCTTGAAACATACGTGATCAAGGGTGAAAGGGGAAGCGGCGAGATCTGCATGAATGGTCCTGCTGCCAGAAAGGTGCAGCCCGGCGATATCATCATTATTATTGCCTATGCCTGGATTGACCAGGAAGAAGCTGCAGAACACATCCCCAGCATCATCTTCCCGGACGAACACAACAAAATATAATCCTCAGCTTGAAATCCCGGATCAGAAGATACGCCAGAGTTCTGCTTTTTCTCTTCATCGGATTGCTGATCCTTTGGCTGATCACGCGCGGACAGGACGTGGAACAGATCAGGGAGGAGTTCCGTCAGGCACGATACGGCTGGATTCTGCTCGCAATGGGTTGTGCACTGTTAAGCCATTTTATCCGTGCAGTCCGCTGGAACATGCTGATCCGTGCGCTGGGATACCAAACCAAACCTTTTCAGACTTTTTTTGCAGTGATGACCGGGTACCTTGCCAACCTGGCCCTGCCACGCATGGGCGAGATCACCCGCTGTGTGACCCTGAACAAGGCCTCCAAAACACCGTTTAATGTACTGGCCGGCACCGTGGTAGCAGAGCGAGTGTTTGATTTCTTCAGTTTATGGGCCATCGTTTTCATTACCATTGCCACGCAATTCGGTTTTCTGAAAAGCTTCCTATACAGGATATTCTGGTCGCCGCTTTTACAGGCAGGTGCAGAGCACTGGTTAAGGGCCGCACTGATGGCTGGAGCGGCCATTTTACTGGTAGCAGGTGCAATTCTTTTCATGCGACGAAAATTGTCAGATCCGCCCGAGGGCGGATTCTTTTACAAACTGAAACGGCAACTCAGGGGGTTTGGCAATGGGGTCAAAACCATCAAAACGATGAAAGGCAAAGGGTGGTTTCTGCTCTATACGGTACTCATCTGGGGCTTGTATTACATGACTGTGTACCTATGCTTTTTTGCCATCCAGGCCACGTCGCATCTCACACCGGTGGCAGGGGTCACTCTGCTTGCAGTTGGCAGCCTGGGTATCCTGGCGCCCGTACCGGGAGGCATTGGCACCTACCACTTTCTGACCATCCTGACGCTCACAGAACTTTACGGCATCCAGTCCGAACCAGCCACCTCCTACGCCTATATCACCCACGCCACCCAGATTGTGGTGAACATCCTGGCAGGCAGTGTTGCATGGTTCATGTTGTCGATCCGGGAAAAACAACAGGCAACCCCATCTCAATTTCAGGAACATGACGCATAACAAGCACCAGCACATCAGGACAAAGATCTTCCGCCCGGACAATGAGCAGCAGCTGAAGCAAAAGCGACATTACTGGCGGTTCACCGGTAAGCGGATCGTATTTACCAACGGCTGCTTCGACATCCTGCATGCCGGCCACACAGATTACCTGGCCCGGGCCGCAGATCTGGGAGATATTCTGATCGTGGGCTTAAATACCGATTCGTCAGTACGCCGCAATA